>JBKOYZ010000001.1:0-21398 GCA_046725655.1 Actinomycetota bacterium
TCGGCGAGCGCGACCACGATGTTCGCCGAGTTGCCGCTGGTCGAGATGGCCAGGGCGACGTCGCCCTCGCGCCCGTAGGCGATCAGCTGGCGCTGGAAGATGACCTCGGCGCCGATGTCGTTCGCCAGCGCGGTCAGGATCGCGGAGCCTTCGGCGAGGTCGAGCGCACGCCGATGGGGCCATCGCTGCGGAGCCGCTCGGAAGTCCGCCACCACGTCCTCGGCGTCGGTAGCCGAGCCGCCGTTGCCGAAGGCGAGCAGCGTCCCACCGCGCTCGAGCGAGCCACGCACCGCGGCCGCTGCGGCCGCGAGCTCGTCGCGCCCCTCGCTGAGCGTCTGCACCCTCAGCGCTCCGACCTCCTCGCTCTTCAGCGCGACCGAGCGCGCGACGTCGGCGACGACGCCCTCCAGATCGCCGTCTTCTCGCTCCAGGAACGGGTAGAGAAACGAGGACGCGCCGGCGCCCGCTGCGGAGCTCCCGAGATGCTCGAAGAAGACGTGGACCAGCTCCCAGACGAGGTGGTAGAGCGTCTCGGAGAGCTCCTGACGCACGAACGGGTCGTGGGCGGGCGGCTCGAACAGCCACTCCTCCTCGCCTGCGCGGACGCGAAGAGGCTCGAATTCGATCGTCGCGTCCTCCGGCTCGAGCAGCGCCGCGAGCTCGTCCCGCGCAACGGCGAGCGCCGGTAGCGCCCGCTTGCCGACGATCACCGGATGGACGAACTCGACGGCGACGTGGTGCGCGTCCGACCACGCCTGTGGCGAGCCACCCACTGCCAGCAGCCGCCCGCCGCGAAGGAACCGCCCCGCAAGCTCGCGGCAGAGCTCCGCAACACGCGTCGCCTCGGCGCCGAAGAAGCGCGCATTGGCATCGGTTCTGGCGGCGAGGCGGTCGTCAACTCTGGCGGCCACCGTCCGAGCCGCCGCCACGGTCACGCCGGCGTGGGCTGACGCACGGTCGAGCGGAGCCACTCGCGCCAGTCCTCGATTCCCTCCCCGGTCCGGGCGCTGACGAGCAGGTGGCGGACACCCGGGTGGACGGCGGCGAGGTGGGAGAGGAACTTGTCGAGGTCGAAGTCCAGGTGCGGCAGGAGGTCGATCTTGTTGACGACCACCAGCTCGCAGGCGCGGAACATGAGCGGGTACTTGAGCGGCTTGTCCTCCCCTTCCGTCACGGAGGAGATCATCACACGATGGTCCTCCCCCACCCGGAACTCAGCAGGGCAGACGAGATTCCCGACATTCTCGATCACCAGCAGGTCGACCTCGCCGAGCGGGATCGACGGCAGCGCCGAGCGGACCATGTTCGCGTCCAGGTGGCACTCGCCCCCGAACCCGGGGTCCGTGTTCACCTGCGTCACCGGCACGTGCAGCGTCGCCAGGCGGTCGGCGTCGAGAGTGCCTTGAACGTCGCCCTCGAGCACGCCGACCCGGATGCCGTCGAGGTCGTGGACGGTTCGCTCGAGCAACGCGGTCTTGCCGGCGCCCGGCGCGCTCATCAGATTGACGACCGTAACGTCCGCCGCATCAAAGTCGGCGCGGTTGGCGCGCGCGATCGTGTCGTTCGCGTCGAGGACTCCCTCGACGACGCGGATCCGCGTTCGGTGCACGACTACATCTTCTCGATCTTGAGGTACCGCCGCAGCGACGGAGCGGCGAACGCCAGCACTCCGGCGATCGCCAAGGCCGAAGCGCCGATGACTTTCTTCACCTCGATACCGCCTTTCCGCTCGATTGCTTTCCCGCCAACCCCTCGGCGAGGGAGCCGACGAGCTTCACCGCCTCGTCGACCGCGCCCCGCACCGGCTCGCTGAGCTCGCCGACGAGTTCCTCGTCGTGCTCCCCGTGGACGATCGTCTGTGGCTCGCAGGCGACGACCAGGATCTTCTCAGGGACGTGGCCCATGGCCCGGGCGAGGCCGAGGACGCGGAGCGGATCCATCCCATGGGTGTCGAGCACGACCTCGTCCGCGTCGAAGTCCGGCTCGACGAGCGACACGGTGCCCGGCCGCTCCCCGCGCGGTGCCGCGTCGACGAAGATCACGCTCTCGTAGTCCTCCTGGAGGGCGTAAGCGAGGTCCATGCCACGGATGCCGAAGTCCCGGACCTCGACGCCGTCCGGCAGCGGAGCGTCCTGGAGGCGCTTCGCCACCTCGACGCCGAATCCGTCGTCGCCGAGGAAGATGTTACCGATTCCGGCAACGAGGACTTGCTTCTTCGGCCGTGCAGGTTGGTGGGCTTCGTCGACGGGCTCGAGCTCGTCGAGGCCGAAGAAGAAGCGGTGGCCGAGCGCGCGCATCGCGCCGAGATCGCGACCGGGGTCGTCCTCGAGCGTGACGGTCGCGTGCAGCTTGCCCTCCGCGTCCTGTTCGAGCGACTCGACGACGGCGAGCCGATCCGCGAGAGCGAGGTCGAAGATGTCACCGCCTGCCTTCGGACGCAGGCGGACGAGCGAGCCCTTGCCGATCGTCTGCCCACTGACGGCGGCTGCCTTCGGTGCAGGCTCCGCCTGCTCTCTCCAGAAGTCGGTCATCCGTCGTCCGCCGGAAGCTCGGCCAGCCGGCCGTGGAGAAGCAGCTGCTCCTCCGGACCCAGTCCGGCGCAGCGGTCGAGGATCTCTCGCGCGCGAGGGTCCGTCGCCCGCATCTCCTCCTGCTCCGCCTCGGTCAGCGACAGCACGTTCAGGATCAGCAGACGGTCGATCTCACCGCCGTCGAAGAGATCGCCCGGGCTTTCCGGCGCGATCTCGGGATAGTCGGCGAGGATGATCGGCGAGGCGAGCAACGTGTCCCGCGTGCCCGGCTCGCCGACGAGGACGGGCCAGACGCCGTTGTTCCTGCAACCTTCGACAAGCTCGCGGAGCTCGTCCGGCGGGTCGGTCGGCGAGACGAAAGCGCCGCCGTCGCTGCTGAGAACGGCATGCGTCGAGCAGAACGCGCATCGCAGCGCGTCCTCGCGGTCATCGCCGCTCCAGGCCGTCTCGTTCGCGATCCTCAACGTCACGCGGTGGAGCCCTGCATGCAGCGGCTCGAGCGTCACGTCTATGCGGCCGCGGAGCTCCTCCCAGGTCCGGACGAGGTCGCCCTCCCCGCCCAGCGGCTCGACCGCGCTCCCGGCGTCGATCGCGATCTCGGTCGTGCCCGGGCCGGCGACGATCTCGCGCTCGGTCGCCTCGTCCCACGCGAGGTAGCGACCACCGGCGGCTTCGAGCTCGTCGACCTCGCGCCCGTCGCGGTCACGGACGATCCGCCTGACGACCTGGAGGAACCGAACGACGACCTCGAGCGCCGGCTCGGGCCCCTCGATTAGGCACTGCGCCTGGATCTCCGCCCGGTCGTCCGGATGCGCGGCGCTGTGGGCCGGCGGGAACACGCCGCCGAAGGTCCAACGTTTCTGGTTCTTGAGCGCCGAGCGGCGGTACGGCCAGAGAATGTAGCCCTCGTAGAGCACGGCGTCGGCAAGCTTGCGCAGCTCGTCCATCAGCCCTCGCTCCGGTCGAGCAGCTCCGTCAGCGCTGCCTCCCAAGTCGGCAGCGTTCGCCCAGCCTTGTATGCGAGCAGACGGTCGAAGACGCTTCGCTCGAGCCGCAGCCACGCGGCGCCCGGGAAGCTGTTCTCGATCGCCTGCTTCCAGACGCCCACCGGCAGGGCGAAGCGCGCCTCGCAGTCCCAGGGTATCCGCGCCGTACGCAGGGCGCCGCCGTCGCCGACGTAGAAAACGGTTCCGCTGAACAGGAATTCAAGGGGCACCTCACCGTCCGCCAGGGCGTTGAAGTACTTCGTGGCGGCAACCTCGAGGTCGTACGTGCTCGGCAACGTCAGCTCGGCCGGGCCGGTGTCGGTGAACGGCGCGACCACGAGCGTCGTGTTCGCCCAGAGAAAGCCGCGCAGCGTCTCGTGCCAGCGTTCCGGCGTCCCGAAGAGCTCGACGAGCCGCTCCTGCTCGCCCCGGTCGTAACCGCGGCGGGTCGGCGCAATCCGGATCTGGGCGTTCAGGGAGACCGAGCGCACAGGCTTGTCGCTTTCGACCCTAAGCCGGAAGGCGATCGTCGGAGCGGCGGCGTACTCGACTGCCTCGGCCGATTCGACCGCAAATCCGAGCCGCGGCAGCGCCTCGGTCTCGGCTATCTGCGGCGAGGCCACACTCGCCTCAGGCGGGTGGCAGGTTCGGCATCCGCGGGTCGATGGGCTCGTGCTCCTTCACGTTGATCCCGGTCGAGCGCGCAGCCGTGACGCGGCCGTCGGGGAGGTGCCCGACCTGCTTCTCGTTGGGCCCCTTGTTGCCCTCCCTCGTGCCGGGTGTGTGCGCGGTGGTATCGGGCCGCGCCTGTGGTTTGCCCACCTTCAGGTTGTCCTTGATTGCCACGCCGCCTCCTTTCCGCTCGGAACGCTCACCGCCTCTCGCCGCAGGCGAGCGAAGAACGCCTCGATCTGCTCCCAGAGCTCGGCGCCGCCGCCGAACCCCTTCCAGTAGGTCCGGATCACTCCGACCAGCTGGTAGCAGCGGTCGACCGGGACGAGCCAGTGCTCGTGTGCTCCCCCGGTCCGATTGACTAGCAGCGCCTCGATGTCCGGCTCCAGCGTCCGCAGGACCGGATTCCGCTCGGCGAGCTCGGCCCACGCGTCGAGCGGGAGCAGCGACTCCGTCGCGCCAGCCGGCGCCGGGTAGAACGCGACCACCTTGCCCGCCGCGGTGCTGTGGAAGAAGAACGCGAGCTCGACCGGGATGTCGAGGCTGCCCCAGAGCGCGTCGTCGAGGTCGAAATCCGCGACGTAGCGAACCTCGTTCGGAAGCAGGCGGTAGTGCCCGCCGCCCGCGCCCCGGTGGTCGAACAGGATCGAGCACGGCCGGCAGGCGCAAAGCAGCCGCCGGTCGTTGACGTCGATGAGATGCCGGTGCTCGGGCGGGACCGGCTCGCCGCAGAGGTCGCAGCGCTCCTCCGCTTCCCCGGGCGGCTCAGAATCCGGCGGCCTGGCAAGGCCGCGCAGCCGTGACTGCGCCGCGCTCACGTCCTCTGGAGCTCCGTCGGGCACTGGAGCGAGCCGATCTGGACGAGGACCGGCTGCGGCTCGGCGACACCCTCGGCGTCGATTCGCTCGAGGTCCGGCGCCGCCTTGAAGAGCGCGTCCTCGATCGCGTTCTGGAGCGTGACCGTCGACGAGGGGCAGCCGTTACAGGTGCCGGCGAGGCGCAACCTGGCGACGCCGCCCTCGACGCCGAGCAGCTCGACGTCGCCGCC
Source organism: Actinomycetota bacterium (assembly GCA_046725655.1). Taxonomy (GTDB): domain Bacteria; phylum Actinomycetota; class Thermoleophilia; order Gaiellales; family Gaiellaceae; genus 13-2-20CM-68-14. Next base: position 5,238 of record JBKOYZ010000001.1, read on the forward strand.
GTGGCTGCCCAGGTACGGCCGCACCTCCTCCAGCGCGCGCCGGACGCGCGTCTCGACGTCGACCGGGTGCAGGTCGTGCACCAGGAGCAGGTGTGAGACCAGCTCGTCCTCGACGGGGTCGGCGCCCGCGAGGATTCGCGCAAGCGCCTCGCCGTACAGGTCGACGACCGCCTGAACCGCCTCGGTCGCCGCGGAGTCGTCGTCGATCTGCTCGAGCAGCGCCTCGAGGCGGGCGATCCGCTCGCGAACCTCGGCGTTCTCCACTACGCCGAGCCTCCGGCTCCGAGCATGGGCGAGTGCGTCCGCTTCAGCGTCTTGCCCTTGCCGAGGTACATGTGGACGCCGCAGGGCAGGCACGGGTCGAAGCTGCGGACGGCCCGCATGATGTCGATGCCGCGGAAGTTCTCGCGGTCGTTCTCCTCGAAGATCGGCATCCCGGCCACCGCATCCTCGTACGGCCCCGGCGTCCCATAGCTGTCGGTCGGGCTGCCGTTCCAGGGCGTCGGCGGGTACGGGTGGTAGTTGGCGATCTTCTTATCGCGGATGACGAGGTGGTGCGAGAGCACTCCGCGAACGGCCTCGTGGAAGCCGCAGCCGATCGACTCCTCCGGGACCTCGAAGTCCTCGAAGACCTTCGTCTGGCCGCTGCGAACGAGGTCGAGCGCCTTTTCACAGAACTCGAGCGCCATCGCCGCCGCGTAGGCGACGAAGTACACGCGCGCGCGATCCCGCTCGATCGCGTTCGACCACCGGGGGATCTTCCACTCGAGGCTCATCTCCGGCAGTTGCGCGGAGCGCGGCAGGTCGATCTTGACGCCCGTACCGGTGGCGTTGACGTATTGCGTGTGCACCTTGTTCACGAGCGCGGTTGCCCAGAACCTCGCCAACGGTCCGCCGCCGGTGTCGAGCGCGAGGTGGTCGCCGGTGCGCTGGTCGTACCAGCGCGGGCTCATCACCCAGCTGTAGTTGCCGCCCTCGAGGTCGCGCTTCTGCGGCTTCGGGATCGTCGTCTGGTTCCAGGGGTGCCGCTTGTCGACGGGGTTGCCGAGCGGGTCGCGCTCGACGAACGTCTCCTCGTTCACCCAGTCCTCGTAGTACGAGCTGCCGAGCAGAATCCGGATCCCGAGGTTGATGTCGACGAGGTTGTGCGTGACGAGCTCGCCGTCGACGATCACGGCGGGGCTGACGAACATCTCGTCGCCCCAGTGGTTCATGTTCTCGTACTTGTAGTCGACCTCGTCCGGGTTGTTCCAGGCGCCCCAGCAGCCGAGCAGGACGCGCCTCTGGCCGACCTGCTCGTACCCGGGCAGGGCCTCGTAGAAGAAGTCGAAGACGTCGTCCTGCATCGGCACGGCCCGCTTGACGAAGTCGAGGCAGCGCATCAGCCGCACGAGGTAGTCCGTGAACAGCTGCGGGGTCGCGACCGTGCCCGTGCCGCCCGGATAGACCGTCGAGGGGTGCACGTGCCGCCCCTCCATCAGGCAGAACATCTCGCGGGTGACGCGGCTGAAGTGGAGCGCCTCTTTGTAGAGCTCCCCTTCGAACGGATTGAAGGCGCGCATGATGTCGCCGATCGTGCGGTAGCCGTGGGTCTCCGCGTGCGGTGCCTCGGTCTTGTCCGCTTTCTCGACCACCTCAGGGTTCGTGTCTCGCACCATCTGCTCGCAGAAGTCGACGAACACGAGGTTGTCCTGGAAGATCGTGTGGTCGAACATGTACTCCGCCGCTTCGCCGAGGTTGATGATCCACTCGCCGAGCGGGGGCGTCTTGATCCCGTACGCCATGTTCTGCGCGTACACGGAGCAGACGGTGTGATTGTCGCCGCAGATGCCGCAGATGCGGCTCGTGATGAAACCGGCGTCCCGCGGGTCCTTGCCCTTCATGAAGACGCTGTAGCCGCGGAAGATCGAGGACGTCGACTTGCAGTCGATCACCTCGCGCTGGTCGAAGTCGATCTTCGTGTAGATGCCGAGGTTGCCGACGATCCGGGTGATGGGGTCCCACGAGACGTCGACGATGTTGTGCGTCTCCGGCCTGATGCGCTCTCGGGTTGCCATTCCTCTCCTTCCCCTCTACTGCGCGCGCCAGCGCGGGTCGTAGCCGGTCGTCAGCTCGTCACGGTCGTGCCGCCACTTCGGTTCCTTGTTCATCGTCCGGTTCGTGATGCCGCGCATCCTCCGGATGAACGGCCCGTAGGGGCTCTTGATGAGCGTGCCCGACAGCGATGCGCCCGGCGGCTCGTCCATGAACGGCATGAACTTGTCGGGGAACCCGGGCATCGTGCAGCCGATGCAGATTCCGCCGACGTTCGGGCAGCCGCCGATGCCGTCCATCCAGCCCCGCTTGGCGACGTTGCAGTTGACCACGGGCCCCCAGCAGCCCACCTTCACGAGGCACTTGGGCGAGTTGTAGTCCCGGGCGAAGTCCCCCTGCTCGTAGTAGCCGGCGCGGTCGCAGCCCTCGTGGACGGTCTTGCCGAACAGCCACTGCGGCCGGAGGTTCTGGTCGAGCGGGATCACGGGGGCGAGACCTGCCGCCTGGTAGAGCAGCCAGGTCAGCGTCTCCATGAAGTTGTCCGGCTGCACCGGGCAGCCGGGGACGTTGACGATCGGCAGGCCGCCCTCCGAGCGGAAGTCCCAGCCGAGGTAGTCCGCGAGCCCCATGCAGCCGGTCGGGTTGCCGGCCATCGCGTGGATGCCACCGTAGGTGGCGCAGGTACCGACCGCTACGACGCCCCAGGCGCCTGGAGCGAGATGATCGATCCACCAGTTGATCGTCAGCGGCTCGCCGGTCGTCTCGTCGTTGCCGAACGACGTCCAGTAGCCGTCGCCGTTGATGTTCTCGTTCGGGATCGACCCCTCGATCACGAGCACGTACGGGGCGCCGAGCTCCCCGCGGACCGCGGCACGGAAGGGCTTCAGGAACTCCTCGCCGCCGAGCGACGGGTCGAGCACCTTGTTGTGGAGGTGAACCTTCGGCAGGCCCGGGATGAGGCCGAGCACCACCTCCTCGAGGGCCGGCAGCGTGCCGGCCGTGATCGAGACGCTGTCGCCGTCGCAGCTCATCCCCTCCGAGATCCAGAGGATGTGGACTTCCTCGACGCCCGCCGGCGCTTGTTCGACTTCTGTCGCTGCCACCGTCAACTCCTTCCTCCGACTAGGGGCCCCTCCACCACTTCCAGCGCGTCGACGAGCAGCTCGCTTCCGGACTCGACCTCGACGTCGAGTCCGCCGCACGTCGCACACGCGAACGGGAACTCCGTGACGCGGCTCACTGCCGCGCAGCGCCGGCACAGGACCTGCGCCGGCACCTCCTCGATCCTCAGCTCCGCGCCTTCGACCGGCGTTCCCTCGGCGACGACCTCGAACGCGAACTCGAGCGCCTCGGGGACGACCTGACGAAGCCGCCCGACCTTCACCTCGACCGCCTCGACGGGCCGCCCGGCCGCGTGCTCGGCGGCGACGGCGACGATCGCGTCGGCGATTGACAGCTCGTGCATCAGCAGATCCTCGGCAGGGGATCGCCCACGAGCAGGTCCATCACGCGCCTGCCCCCGAACCCCGTCTCCACGAGCACCATCCCAGGCGGCTCGGTCTTGACCTCGCCAATCTCGGCGGCCTGCTCGAATCCCGGCACGGCCCGCAAGCTCTCGAGCGCGGCGGCCGCCGCCTCCGCAGCTACGAAGGCAACGAAGACACCCTCGTTCGCGACGTACATCGCGTCGATGCCGAGGATCTCGCACGCGCCGGCGACTGCCGGCGGCACCGGCACGTCGGCCTCGCGCACGACCATCGCCACGCCCGACGCGCGCGCGAGCTCGTTCACGACCGACGCCACGCCGCCGCGGGTCGCGTCGCGCAGGCAGCGAAGCGACTCCCCCGCGGCCTCGAGCAAGGCGTCGACCGCGGGCCACAGCGGCCGAGTGTCCGATTCGATCGGTGCGCCGAGGTCGAACTCGCCGCGGGCCAGCATGATCGCGGTGCCGTGACGGCCGATCGGGCCCGAGAGCAGGATGCGGTCGCCGGGGCGCAGCGCGCGCGTCGAGAGAGCCGCGCGGGAATCGATCCGCCCGAACCCGGTCGTCGTCACGTACATGCCGTCTGCGTGACCGCGCTCGACGACCTTCGTGTCGCCGGCGACGATCTCCACCCCTGCGGCATCGGCCGCCGCGGCGATGGCGTCGACCTCCGCCCTCAGCTCATCCGCCGGAAGCCCCTCCTCGAGCACAAGCGAGAGCGTCAGCGCCAGCGGTTTCGCGCCGACCATCGCGACGTCGTTGACGGTGCCGTTGACAGCGAGCTCCCCGATCGAGCCGCCGGGAAAGCGGATCGGCTTCACGACGAAGCTGTCGGTCGTCAGCGCCAGGCCGTCGACCGTCGCCGCGTCGGCAAGCTCGTCCAGGCCGAACGCAGGTGCGAGCAGGCCCTCGATGAGCGTCGCCGTCGCCTTGCCGCCGGCGCCGTGAGCCATCGTGATCTGCGAGTCGCGGAAGCGCGCCGGCTTCGCGCGCACGCGCTCGATCAGCTCGAGGGCGCGCTCCTCGGAGACGCTCATGCTCGCCCTCCCGCCTGTTCGCCGCCGCGGCGATCCATCGGCGGGGTTGGACCGGCCGCAGCGGCAAAGCCGCTACCGCCTCCAAACCGGCATCGCAAGCGACGCCTCATACAACCGCCCTCTCGCGCGCGAAGCGCCCGTAGTTGTAGTAGGCGGCGCAGGCGCCTTCCGACGACACCATGCAGGTGCCGATCGGCCGCTCGGGCGTGCAGGCCGTGCCGAAGACCTTGCACTCCCACGGCTTGATCACGCCCTTCAGCACCTCGCCGCACTGGCACGCCTTCGGGTCGGCGACGCGGACGCCCGGCACCTGGTAGCGCAGCTCGGCGTCGAAGTCGGCGTACGCGTCGGCGAGCTTGAGGCCGCTGTGGGAGATGAAGCCGAGCCCGCGCCACTCGAAGTGCGGCCGCAGTTCGAACACCTGCGCGAGAACCTTCAGCGCCGCGGGGTTGCCGTCGTACGGGACGACGCGCGTGTACTGGTTCTCGACGCCGCAGCGGCCCTCGGCGAGCTGACGCAGCACCATGTGCACCGACTGGAGCAGGTCGAGCGGCTCGAAGCCCGAGATCACGACCGGCTTGCCGTAGTCGGCCGGGATGAACTCGAACGGCCGTGCGCCGACGACGGTCGAGACATGGCCTGGCCCGATGAAGCCGTCGAGGCGCAGGTCGGGCGACTCGAGCAGCGCCCGCAAGGGCGGCACGATCGTGACGTGGTTGCAGTAGACGAAGAAATTCGGCACGCGGTCCGCCTTCGCGCGCATCAGCGTCAGCGCCGTCGACGGCGCGGTCGTCTCGAACCCGACCGCGAAGAAGACGACTTCGCGGTCGGGGTTCTGCTTCGCCATCCGCAGCGCGTCGAGCGGCGAGTAGACCATGCGGATGTCTGCGCCGTCGGCCTTGGCGTCGAGCAGCGTCCCGTCCCCGCCGGGCACTCGCATCATGTCGCCGAAGCAGGTGAAGATCACGTTCTCCTGCCGGGCGACGGCGATCCCGTCGTCGACCCGGCCCATGGGGATCACGCAGACGGGGCAGCCGGGCCCGTGGACGAGCTCGACGTTCTCCGGCAGCAGGTCGTCGACGCCGTACTTGTAGATCGTGTGCGTGTGGCCGCCGCACACCTCCATCACCTTGTAGTGGCGGCCCGGCTCGACAGTCGACACGATCTCTGCAGCCAGCACGCGCCCGAGCTCGGCATCGCGGAACTCGTCGACGAATCTCATTCGACCCTCGCGATCGCTACCCCGGCGTGCACGAGCAGACCGTCGCCGGCGCTGACGGGCCCAACCAGATCCGTCATGACCTCGCCGCCGTCGCAGAGCGCGATCCCGCCCTCGCGCGACTCCAGCACGCGCATCTCGACGCCCTCGTCGGAGCAGGTGACGCAGTGGCCCTCGCCGCAGTCGCTCAATCGATCACACTCGTCTTCAGATCCTCGAGCTCCTGCTCGTAGGCCTCCCCCATCTGCTCCAGCAGGCGCAGGGTCGCTCGAGCCTCCTGCTCGTCGACCTTCGAGAGCGCGAATCCGACGTGGATCAGCACCCAGTCGCCGACCGCCGGCGCATCGCCGTCCTGGAGCAGGCCGACGTTGACGTTCCGCTCCACGCCGCCGACGCCGACACGTGCAAGGCTCTCGTCGACGAATCCGAGCACCTGACCGGGAATGGCGAGGCACATGCCTAGATCACCGCCGCCGTCGCGTACCAGGCGCCGAAGACGAGCGTCGCCGCTCCGAACACCGGCACAAGCCGTACGAAGCGGCGTCCGACCACCGGGGATGCAAGCGCGTAGCCGATTCCCGACGACACGGCCGCCATCGAGAACGCCGTCGCGAGCGCGAACAGGACGAGCGCAGCGGCGGCCTCCGTGCCGCTTGGAATCGAGGCCAGTAGCAGGACCCCGACCGCAGCCGAGCCGCCGACGCCGTGCAGGCCGCCGATCCCGAACGCCTGCATCGGCGAGCGCAGCGAGACGTGCTCGTGCGCGTGCGACTCGGATGCATGGGCGTGGAGGTGGCGGTGGACGACGGCCCCATGCGCGTGCGGATGCGCGTGGAAGCGCCCGCGCCGCCACTTCGCGAGCAGCCGCACACCGAGCAGGACGATCACGAGCCCGATGAGGGCCTCCGCCGCCTGCTGCGCCCAGTCGGGCAGGTAGCCGTTGAACAGGACGATCGGCAGCCCGCATAGGATCAGCGTCGCGGCGTGACCGAGCCCCCAACTCAGGCCGAGTACCGTCGCCCGACGCGCGCGGCGCTCGTCCTCGGTGGCCATCAGGGTCGAGACCGCAACGAGGTGGTCCGGATCGGTTGCGTGCCGGACGCCGAGCAGGAGGGCGACGCCGAGGACGACGGTCGGCCCCCCGTTGGCCAGGCCCGCGATCAGTTCGTCAACCCCGAACAACGCGCCCCCTTTTCCGAAGGGCGATCATGCCGGGTTCGAAGGTCGCACGCAAGAATCACCTGATGCAGCGGCGGCGGTTCGCAGTCAGGGGCGTCGTCCAGGGCGTGGGCTTCCGCCCGTTCGTGTTCGGGCTGGCCCGACGCCACGGCCTCGCCGGCTTCGTCCTCAACGACGGCAGCGGCGTCGTCATCGAGGCGGAGGGAGAGCTCGAGGCCCTGGACGCGTTCGCCGCGGGGCTCGTCGGGGAGGCGCCGCCGCTGGCTCGGGTCGAAGCCGTCGAGGCGCAGGCGGTCGAGCCGCGGGGCGAGAGCGGGTTCGCGATCGCAGAAAGTGCCCCCACCGGCCGCACCGCGCTGATTCCGCCCGATGTCGCCACGTGCACCGACTGCTTGCGCGAGCTCTTCGACCCGGCCGACCGCCGCTACCGCTACCCGTTCGTCAACTGCACCCAGTGCGGCCCACGGTTCACGATCGTGCGCGAGGTTCCCTACGACAGGCCGAACACGACGATGGCCGGCTTTCCGCTCTGCGCCGACTGTCGCCGCGAGTACGAGGACCCGCTGGACCGGCGCTTCCACGCCGAGCCGATCGCCTGCCCTGCCTGCGGGCCGCGGCTCTCGTTGCCGCTCGAGGAAGCTGTGGCGCTCCTGTCCGCCGGCTCGATCCTGGCCGTCAAAGGCCTGGGCGGCTACCACCTGGCCTGCGACGCGACGAACGAGGACGCCGTCGCCCGCCTGCGCGCGCGCAAGCACCGTGAGGACAAGCCGTTCGCCGTCATGACGAACGAGCCCGCGGCCCTCGCTGTGGTCGGCCGGGAGGAGGACGAGCTCATGCGCTCGCGCGAGCGGCCGATCGTCCTCGTCGAGCGCCGCGCGGAGGGCGGCGTAGCGCCGTCGGTCGCGCCGGGGACGCGCTGGCTCGGGTTGATGCTGCCCTACACGCCTCTCCATCATCTGCTCCTGCACGACTTCGGCGGGCCGCTCGTGATGACGAGCGGAAACCGCTCCGACGAGCCCATCTCGTACGAGGACCAGGAAGCGCGCGAGCGCCTGGGCGCGATCGCCGACGCGTTCCTCGGCCACGACCGCCCCATTCATCGGCGCTGTGAGGACTCGGTCTTCCGCAGCGAGTTTCCGATCCGGCGCTCGCGCGGCCACGCGCCCGGCGCGGTTCGGCTGCCGGTCGGCCCCGCGCGGCCGCTCGTCGCCGCCGGGGCGGAGCTGAAGAGCACCTTCTGCGTCGTCCACGGCCGCGAGGCGTTCCTGTCGCCCCACCTCGGCGACATCGACACGGAGCTCGCCTACCGCGCCTTCGCCGCCGATCTGGATCTCTACCTGCAGATGCTCGACATGAGGCCGGAGGTGATCGCACACGACCTCCACCCCGAGTACCTGGCCACGAAATGGGCACTCGCGCAGGACGCGGAGCTGATCGGCGTCCAGCATCACCACGCCCACGCCGCGGCCTGCCTCGCGGAGCACGGCGAGACGGGGCCGGCCCTCGCGCTCGTCTTCGACGGCACCGGCTTCGGAACGAATGGAACGCTGTGGGGCGGCGAGCTCATTCGTTGCGACCTCGAGTCGTTCGAGCGCGTCGCCCACCTCGAGCCGGTCGCGCTCGCCGGCGGCGCGGCGGCGATCCGAGAGCCGTGGCGCGTCGCCGCCGTCTACCTCGAGCGCGCCGGCAGGCCGGTGCCGTGGGCACGTTGGCAGACCGTCCGCGGGGCGCTCGCCGTCAACGCGCCCCTCTCGTCCGGGATGGGTCGCCTGTTCGACGCGGTCGCGGCCCTGCTCGGCCTGCGGGACTCCGTCACGTACGAGGGCCAGGCCGCCGTCGAGCTCGAGCAGCTCGCCGGTGAGGTCGAGGCGACGCCGTATCCGTGGACGTTCGGCGACGGCGTTGCGCTGGTGAGGGCCGTCCAAGACGACGTCGAGTCGGGCCGGCCACACGAGGAGATCGCAGCTGCCTTCCACGAGGCCGTGGCCGTCGGCGCCGCCGCCGCGTGCGCGGAGGCCACCGAGCCGCGAACTGTCGCCCTCTCAGGCGGCACCTTCCAGAACCTGCGACTGCTGGCTTCGACGCGCCGCCTCCTCGAGGCCGACGGCTTCCGTGTCCTCTCGCACCACCTGGTGCCGCCGAACGACGGCGGCATCAGCTACGGCCAGGCGGCCGTTGCGGCGGCGAGAACCGCGGCGGCCTAGCTGAAGGCCACGCGGCGGGGTCTACGATCCGCCGTGGATGTTCGAGCCGATCGGCCCCCTCCCCAGTCACGGGCGCGTCGGGCCCGCACCGGTCTAGCTCTGGCAGCGACCGCTCCAGCCGTCGCACGCGAGCTGGCGTCCCTGCTCGGCGCCGACGCCGTGCTGGCCGAGGTGCCGGTCGCCTACCTGTCCGACGAGACCGAGCGCCGTGGCGTGGTGGGACGTGCCGACGCGGTCGCGCTGCCCGACTCGACCGAACAGGTCGCAGCCGCTGTCGCATGGTGCTACGCCCACGACGTCCCGATCGTCCCGCGCGGCGGCGGAACCGGTTTTGCGGCCGGCGCGGTGCCGCTGGACGGCGGCGTGGTTCTCTCGCTCGAGCGGCTGACGGCGATCCGCAGCTTCGAGCCTCTGCTCTGGCGCCTCAACGTCGAAGCGGGTGTACGGACGGCCGACGTCCGCCGCATTGCGCGCGAAGGCGGGCTCCTGTTCCCGCCGGATCCAGGCGCCGCCGAGCAGTCGCAGATCGGCGGCAACATCGCGACGAACGCAGGCGGCCCTCACGCCTTCAAGTACGGCGTCACCGGAGCGTGGGTGACCGGGCTGGAAGCCGTGATCCCGCCGGGGGACGTCGTCGCCGTCGGAGGGCCGATCCGCAAGGACGTTGCCGGGTACGACCTCAAGAGCCTCCTCGTCGGCTCCGAGGGCACGCTCGGGGTCGTCACCGCCGCATGGCTGCGGTTGCTCCCCTTCCCAGAGGCGGCCTTCCCCGTCGCGGCGTTCTACGCCGACACCGCGGCGGGCTGCGATGCCCTCGAGGGTGTGCTCGGCAACGGGCTGACCGTCGCGGCGCTCGAGTTTCTGGACGGGGCCACCCTCGAGCTCGCGGGGCGCGCCTTCCCGCGCAGCGTCCCATCCGGGTCCGGGTTCCTCGTGCTCGCCGAGGCAGACGGAACCGCCGAGGAGGCCGCCAGGCTGCGCGACGACGTCGTCGCCGTGCTCGGCGAGGAGGCGCTCGCAGTCGTCGCGCCCGAAGGATCGGCGGTCGCCGACCTGTGGCGCTGGCGGGACGGGGTCTCGATCGCCGTCGGGGCGAGCCGCGGCGGCAAGGTGAGCGAGGACATCGTCGTCCCCTTCGACCGCCTCGGCGAGGCGATCGAGGCGACGGTTGCGATCGGGCGCCGCCACGGCCTCGCCGCCTGCAGCTGGGGACACGCCGGCGACGGAAACCTCCACTCGACGTTCCTCGTCTCGCCGCAGGACGAGGACGAGCTCGCTCGCGCCGACACCGCCGCCGGAGAGCTGTTCGCGCTGGCAGCGAGGCTCGGCGGCTCGGTCTCGGGCGAGCACGGGGTCGGCTGGCTGAAGCGCGGGCAGCTCGAGCGGCAATGGTCGCCGCGCGCGCTCGAGCTCCACGCCGAGATCAAGCGCGTCTTCGACCCGAAGGGCCTGCTCAACCCCGGCAAGAAGGTCGCCTACGCGGGCTGAGAGCGGATGATCTGCGCGAGGACGGCCGCGTAGTCCTGCTCGCCGCGGCCGGCGTCCTCCGCCTCGGCGAGCCAGCTGCGCGCGGCCTCGAAGACCCGCAGGTCGCTCTGCGGCACGGCGGCGGCCAGCAGCTCGACGTCCTTGCGCGCCAGCGAGAGCCTGAAGCGCGGCGGATACTCGTCCGCCTCGATCGCCCTCCGGCGACGCTCCGCCTGCGCCGCGACGGGTGTCGCAGCGAGCACCTCGAAGGCGTGCTCGCGCGAGAGGCCGAGCGCATCGGCGGCCGCGAGCGACTCGCCGATGACGCCGAGGACGCCGAAGAGCGTGAAGTTGGCGATCAGTTTCGCCGCCGAGCCCGCGCCCAGTCCGCCGACGTGGATGGGCGACCCGAGCACGCGCAGGACGGGCTCGACACGCGCGAGGTCGCCTCCCGCGCCGCCGACGAAGATCGTCAGCGTCCCGGACTCGGCCTCGGGCAGGCTGCCGAGGACGGGCGCGTCGAGCAAGGGCACTCCTGCCGGCAGCGTCTCCGCAAGCCGGCCGACGGCAGCGGGCCCGACCGTCGACATGTTCACGACCGTGGTCGAGTCCTCCACCCCGCGGGCGATTCCGTCCGGTCCCTCGGCCACCGTCGCGAGGGCCGGCGGGTCCGCCACCATCACGATCACGGTCTCCGACCGGCGGGCGGCGTCGGCAGGGCTGTCGGCCTCGGCCGCGCCGGCGGCGACCAGCTCGCGCGTCTTGTTCGGCGTACGGTTCCAGACCGCGACCTCATGTCCGGCATCGATGAGTCGGCGCGCCACCCGGCTCCCCATCGCGCCAAGCCCGACCACGGCAACGGCGCTCATGCGATGTAGGGCCTAAGGGCGTTGCGCGCGATCAGGAAGCCGCGCTTGACCAGCTCGTCGTCGCCCTCGAAGGCACGGTCCTCGTGCTCGATCGAGACCACGTGGTCGTAGCCGATCGCGTACAAGGCCGCGAGGAAGCGATCCCAACGCACCTCGCCGAGGCCCGGCAGCCGCGGCACCTGCCAGCCGATCCCGAGCGAGAGGACGCCGTTTCGGTACAGGCCCTCGCGGTTGATCTCCATGTCCTTCGCGTGGACGTGGAAGATCCGGTCGGCGTAGTCGTAGACCACGCGCTCGTAGTCGATCATCTGCCAGACGAGGTGCGACGGGTCGAGGTTGAGCCCGAAGCTCGCCGATGGGGTCACCTCGAACATCTCGTCCCACAGAGCCGGCGAGCGGGCGAAGTTCGTCCCGCCCGGCCACTCGTCGTACGAGAAGATCATCGGGCAGTTCTCGATCGCGATCTTCACGCCGCGCTCCTCGGCGTGCGCGACGAGCGGCGGCCAGACCTCGCGAAAAGCGACGAGGTTGTCGGGCGGCGACTTCGTCTGGTCGTTGCCGGCGAACGTCCCGACCACGCCGACGCCCAGCGCCTGCGCCGCGTCGACGACCTTCCGCAGGTGCGCGTTCACCTCATCGCGGTGCGCGGTGTCCGGATGCAGGTTGTTCGGGTAGTACGCGAGCGCCGAGATCTCGAGCCCATGCCCTCCGAGTAGCGCGAGCACCGCGTCGGGGTCGAGCGAGTCGACGTCGATGTGCGTAACGCCCGCGTACCGCCGCCGCTCGCCGCCGCCGGCGGGCCAGCACGCGATCTCGAGCGTCTCGAAGCCTTCCGACGCCGCCCAGCTCGCCACCTGCTCGAGCGTCAGGTCCGGGAACGCAGCCGTCAGGAATCCGAGCTTCATCCGGTCACCTCCACGTCGATCCACCGCCTTTCTCGTGAGCTCAGCGCGATCGCCTCCCCGAGGACGTTCTCCCGGTGGCCGTCCGCGAACGTCGGGTAATCCGGCTCGGGCGGCGGGCCGCGGCTTTCCACGGCCCGGTACACGCGCCTGTACAGCTCGCGGAAGGTGTCAGCGAAGCCCTCTGCGTGACCGCCCGGAAGCGCCGTTGTCTCCTGCGCGGCCGGCTCGAGCAGGCTGGGGTCGCGGAGCAGCAGCTCGTTGGCCCGACCGCGATGCCCGAGCCAGAGCTCCTCCGCCCGCTCGGAGTTCCACGCGAGCGCCGCCTTCGCGCCGTCGAGCTCGAACGCGAGCATGTTCTTGCGCCCGGCGCTCACCTGTGACACGACGAGCGACCCGCTCGCGCCGTCTTCGAAGCGAAGCAGGACGTGCGCCAGATCCTCCGTTTGGATGGCGACGTCCTCGCCCTCCGTCTCCGCCTCCGCGAAGGTCTGAACCGATCCGACGGGCCTACGCCGGACCGGGAGGACGGTCTGCAGGTCCGCGAGCACCTCGACGATGCGCCGTCCCGTGACGAACTGGACGAGGTCGAGCCAGTGGGAGCCTATGTCGCCGACCGCGCGCAGCTCCCCACCCCGCTCCGGCTCGAGGCGCCAGTTCCAGTCCGTCGGCCGCAGCAGCCAGTCCTGGAGGTACGAGCCGTGGACGTTCCATATCTCGCCGAGCGCGTCGTCGCGAACGAGCGCTCGCGCCTGCTGGGCGAGCGGATAGAAGCGCGCCATGAAGTTCGTGCAGTGGACGACGCCCGCGGCCTCCGCCAGCTCGAGCAGCTCGCGCGACTCGGCGCTGGTGAGCGCGAGCGGCTTTTCGCAGACAACGTGCTTGCCGGCGGCGAGCGTCCGCTTCACCTGCGGGTGGTGGAGGTGGTTCGGCGTGGTCACGTGGACGACGTCGACGCGGTCGTCCGCGAGCAGCGCGTCGAGGCTTCCGTACACGTTCCCGAGACGCGCCTCGGATGCGCGCTCGGGAGTCGACCCCGCCACGCCGAGCACGTCCACGCCGAGCCGGCGCAGGGCGTCGACGTGGATCGCGGCGACGAAGCCGGTACCGACGACGGCCGCAGTCGGACGAGCCGCCACTAACGCGTCCGCGCGAGCACGTCCGGAAGGGCGAGGCCGGCGGCGCCGAGCTCGGAGGAGACGGCCTCTGGGTACTCGCGCTCGAGCAGCTCCAGCCCGAGGCGTGCTCGGCGGACGCGCTCGCGCGAAAGTGCAACCACAGTCGCCTCGAGATGGCTGCCGGACGGGTAGACGTCCGGCGCGTTGCGCAGACCGAACTTGACATACACCGGCGCGGCGACGCGGACGATCTCCGGCACCTCGTACAGCCGCACGAATCCGCCGAGGTTGTCCGGCGCCTCGACGTAGAAGTCGATCGGCAGGTCGACGACCGCGCGGATCGCGGCGATCTGCGCGAGGGACAGGTCGGTGGGGAGGTTGAGCGTGTCGGCGCCGAGGTCGGCGAGCACGCGCGCCGATGACGGGTTCGCGGCCGGCAGCATCACCGAGACCTTCGCCTGCATCTCCGCCGGCAGCTCCCCGGCCTTCCGCATGGCGTCGAAAGTCGCCAGCAGCCCGACGTCCGCGATCAGCACGCTGCGGAAACCGTGCGCCGCGGCGCGCCTGACGTCTTCGAGCGCGTGCACGAGCTGGTCGCCGCCGCGGATCGCGGGCGCGAGCGCCGCCCCTGCGGTCGCCCGCGCCTGCGCCGAGGTGTCCCAGCCTGCGTTCGGCCGGGCGAAGAGGCTCACCTCGACCCTCACCTCCGCCGCGAGCTGCGCCATCTCGTCGAGCTCGACGTCTGACAGCATGAAGACGCCGCTCCCCTGCGAGACGCGGTGGACGCGGACGTCGAGCCGGTCCGCCTCCTCGAGCACGGCCTCGAGCGCACGCGGGCCTTCGGTGCTCGGGATCTCGATGCGGTATTGCGCTCCGTCCCCGAAGCGCTTCTCCGATGTCGGCAGGTCGTGCAGGTCCCCGCCCGGTAGGCCGGTCGAGCGGAGGAAGTCTCGCGTCTCGTCCACGTCAGGCAATCGTGACGTCGACCGCCGGGGCATTCGGGACGATCGCAGCCGTTTCGCGGGCGTGCAGCAGCGTCGTGGCCACGATCAGCTTCGCGCGGGCGAAGTTGTCGAGCTCCGTCGGCACGGGCCCGACGGGCTCGCCGATCGCGTAGCCCGCCGCGTTGCGCCCGATCGCTCGGTACGAATCGAGCGTCAGCAGCGGCGCCATCCCGAACAGCTCGAGGTTGTCGAGCGGCTGCAGGTCGGCGCGGTGGATGACCGCGGTGCCCTTCGACTGCAGCCCGACCCCGACCCCGGACCCGGAGAGAAGCGCGCCGTCGTGGGCTATGAACGCGACGTCGCTCGAGCGGCGCACGCGCACGAGCCGCGGCTCGGCGCCGCCTTCGCGGACCCCCGCGGCGAGCGCCGCAAGGACCTCCTCGTGCCGCAGGCCGTTGATGGTCTCGCGGAGGCCGTCCCCGAAGGCTGGCCCGACGGCGATCACGACCTCCTGAGCCGACTCGCCCGGCTCAGCCTCGTCCAGATCGGCGAGCAGGGGCGGCCCCGAGTCGCCGTCTCCGTGCGCGAGTACCCGCGGGTCGAGCTCGTGCGGAAGCGCGCGCAGGAGCGCCCAGCGATCGCCCTCGAGCCTGTAACCGGTGCCGGGCCCGGCGTACTCGTTCGGGTCGTTCACCGCCGCCTCGACCGTTCCGTCGGGCGCGATGATCGCCGAGGTCTGCAGGTAGTCGGCCGCGACCCGCTGGCGCTGCATCCCGAGCACGGCCTCGGCCGTGTCTGTGAAACCGGCGTCGGCGAGCGCGAGGGCGACGTCGAGGCCGGAGGTACGCTCGGCGAGGACGCGGTCGCCCGCAGCGACGTCCGCCGCGCGGTCGCGGCTGGGCAGGTCGCTCGAGTCGGAGCCGTGCGTCGCTGCCTCGACCTCCTCGTCCGAGATGGCCGGGAACCCGAAAGCCGAGAACACGGCTTGCACCGCGGTCGCCGCGCGCCGCCGCAGCTCGAGCAGCTCCTCCTCGCCGACGGGCTCGATCCCGCCGTCGACCTGCCAGTCCCGCTGCACCGTCAGCCACTCGTCGAGGTCGTTCGCGTCGTAGTTGCCACCGCCGAAGGTGTTGTCCCGCCGCGGCATCACCGAATAGCCGGAGGTGACGAAGTCCGTCCCTGGGAGGAGCTGGCCCATCAGCTTCGCCGTCTTCCGGATCTCCGAGTGCGAGGCGATCGCGTCGTTCCCGGACGCCACCTCGAGGTCGAGCCAGGCCGCGAGGACGTTCTCGGCGAGGATCTCGCGCGTCCCGCCGGGGACGCTCAGCGCCAGCGCGACGCAGGAGATCGACCCGTTCTGGACACCCTGGGAGCCGGCCGCGCGAATCGTGGCGAGGCAGCGCGCCTCGAGGTAGAGCATCGACTTGCCCTCGGCGTATCCCATCAGCGCCTCTGACCCGCCGCCCGAGGTGAAGCGCACCTTGACGCCACGGGAGGCGTAGGCGGAGGCGAGGAAGGCTTTCGACCAGGGCGTGTCGTCGCCGTCGACGAAGACCGGTTCCGTCCCGTATACGGAGAGCGTCTCCGCGTACGTCACGAGGCCCTGGATCGCGAGCTGGAGGTTGCGGCGCTCCTCGACCGCGCACTGGGTCAGCACGCCGGGCCGCCCGGTCTGCGAGCCGACGAGGATCGCGAGCGCGTTCAG
>JBKOYZ010000206.1:0-5329 GCA_046725655.1 Actinomycetota bacterium
GCTCTGGAGCACGCGTCCGCCGTGTCGCTCGAACGCCTCGCGCAGGAGCTCGCGGTGGCGGGCCAGTAGCTCGGCGTAGCCGTCCCCCATTCGCCGGAGCAAGCGCGTCGAGCCTTCGATGTCGCTGAACAGGAGCGTGACAGTGCCGCCGGGCGGCTCGGTCATGGCGCCAAGTATCTCGCTAATGCAAGACCTGACCCGGGGTCAGGTCTTGCACCGAACACGCGGCCGCCGCGCCCGACCTGCGCAGGCGCGGCTCGCAAGCGTCTGCCGAAGCAGCAGAAACGGACTCGCGTCCGTGATGCGCTGCGGGTTCGCGAGGTGGCGGGCGTGTGAAAGCCTTGACCGCGTGGATGTCGACGTCGAGGCGCGTGTTCACCGGAGCTTCGCCCGCCAGGGGTACATGGCGGCGATCGGCGCCGAGCTCGTCCACGTTGCGGCGGGTGAAGTGGACATCGCGCTGCCTTTCAGCGCGCGGCTGACGCAGCAGGACGGCTACCTCCACGCGGGCGTTGTGGCCGGCGCAGCCGATAGCGCCTGCGGCTACGCCGCGCTCACCACGATGGATGCCGGGGCGGAGGTCCTGACGGTGGAGTTCAAGATCAACCTGCTCGCGCCCGCGGCGGGCGAGCGGTTGGTGGCGCGCGGCCGCGTCCTTCGTACGGGGCGGACGCTGACGGTCTGCCGCGGCGATGCCTTGACGATCAACGGTGGCCGGGAGAAGCATGTGGCGACGCTGACAGCGACGCTGATCGCGATCACGCAGAGCCCCTCGGAGATTTCAAGCTGACCCGGGAACCGGGATTCCGTTGCGCGGGAGACGGTTTGAATTCGTCGCCGCGCCCGACACGTGCGGGCGCGGCTCACAGGCGTCTGCCGAAGAAGCAGAAACGGACACGAGTCGTCATGGCCCTCGCGCGCAGCGAGGGCCGGACTCGCGTCCGTGATGGAGCTAGCCGGACTCGAACCGGCGACCTCCTGGGTGCGATCCAGGCGCTCTCCCAGCTGAGCTATAGCCCCGCGCGGGGCACAGTTTAGCCGCGGTTCAGGCGGGAGCGGCGGGCGCGCGCTTCGACTCGAGCTGGCCCGATTTGATCGTTTCGGCCATGTTCTTCGACTCCTCGCGGTAGACCGAGCCGTCCTCGAACTCGATCCACGGAAGCTTCTTGTCGCCGGTCCGCGCGACGGTCTCGGCCCGGTCGCCCCTCCACTGCTCCTTGACGAGCTCGTACTCGACTCCCTGCTCGTCGAGCGCCTTCTGGACGCGCCAGCAGGGGTGGCCCGGCAGCTTCACCCAGATGTTCTGGCACCGGTGCAGCTTGATCGCCATCAGCTCCCTCCTTTCGGGCGGATGAGCGTAACGCCGTCGCGGACGGTGAGCATGACCGAGACGACCCGCGGATCCGCGCGAACGTGATCGTTGAACTCCCTGATCGCCCGCGTGCTCTCGGAGTCGTCGTCCCGGTCGAGGACGCGGCCGCTCCAGAGCGTGTTGTCGGCCGCGATCAGCGCGCCCGTCTCGAGCCGCGGCAGGACGGCTTCGTAGTAGTCGACGTAGTTCTCCTTGTCGGCGTCGATGAAGACGAGGTCGAAGCCGCCCTCGAGACGCCCAATCGTCTCGAGCGCCGGCCCCAGATGGACGCTGATCCGGTCGGCGTACGGGCTCCGTTCGATGTAGCGGCGGGCCACCTCGGCGTGCTGCTCGTCGACCTCGCAGGTGTCGATCCGCCCGCCGTCGGGCAGAGCTGCCGCCATCGACAGCGCGGAGTACCCGCTGTAGGTGCCGAGCTCGAGCACGCGTCTCGCCCCGACGGCGTAAACGAGCATTTCCAGGAAGCGCCCCTCGACGGTGCCGGTGAGCATCTGCGGAGACCGCAGCGTCTCGCGCGTCTCCCGCGCCAGCCCGGCCAGCAGCGGCTCGGGCGGTGTCGTGTGGTCCTCTGTGTAGCGCTCGATCGGCTCGGGGACGAGATCCACGGCCGGACTGTAGCTTGGCGCCGTGCCGCGGCCCGAGCGAGTTCTCACGCGCTCGAGCGGGTCGGCGCACTGCAGACGCAGTACGCGCCGTCGGCGTGCGTCGGGCCCTAGCGGCGTTCCACGCGTGACCGCAGCAGGTAGTACGGCACCATCGCCGCACACGCCAGCTCCCGCGCGACCAGCTGCGGCCTGAACGGCCCCCGCGGCGAGGAGACGCTTACGCCTACGCCCGAGCGGGCGAGCGCCGCCCGCACGAGCAACGACGTTCGAGGCGCGTGCCAGCGCGAGGTCACGACAACGACCTCGTCGGCTTTCAGCTGGCGCGCGACCGCCGCGATGCCGGCCGCGTTCTGAGCCGTGTTCCGGGCAGTCGTATCACAGACGAGCGGCACCTCGCGGCCGCGCCAGGCGTCACGCATCAGCTCGGCTTCGGCGTCGTTCGGCGTCCGCCGCGCCCAGCCGGAAAGAACGACCGCGTCGGCCTCCAGTGTCTCCGCATGTTGGAGGCGGGCCAGGCACACGGGGTCGAGCCCGTTCCCGCGCCGACCCGAGTAGCCGAGCACGGCGACGAGACGCACGTTCAGCGCCGCCGAAGCCGGTCGAGCGCCAGCAGCGTCCCCGCGATCGTCAGCACGACCAACACCGCCTTCTTGCCGCGCAGCTTCGACTCGCCGCCGGCGCGCGGGCGCATGTTCACCGGCAACTCGTCGACCCGCAGGCCCGCATCATGGAGACGCAGGAGCGCCTGCACTTCGGGCGCTTCCGTAGTGTAGGGCAGCGCCAGCACCGGCAGCGCGTCGGCAGCCGCCGCATACATCCCGCTCGTCGCGTCGAGGAACGGCTTCCCCAAGACGACGCCCATCGACCGGCGAAGCAGCGCCGTCCCGAACCGCCTCGGGCCGGTCGGCTGGTAGCGATAGGGCGCGTAGCCCTCGCCGGAGGCGAAGCGCGAGCCGACGGCGACATCGCAGGAGCCGGCGCGGACGTGCTCGAGCAAGCGGCGAAGCTCGGCGACCGGATGCTGCCCGTCCGCGTCGACCCGGCCGCAGTACGCGTAGCCGTGCTTCGCCGCGTAGCCGTACCCCGCAGCGATCACGGCGGGAAGGCCGCGATTGACCTCGAAGGACAGCACCTCGGCACCGTGGGCGCGCGCGACTGCCGCGGTCGCGTCGGTCGAGCCGTCGTCGACCACCAGCACGTCCGCCTCGGGGAGCTCGCGACGAACCTCCTCGAGCACGCCCGGCAGGTTCTCCTCCTCGTTCCAGGCGGGGATGAAGACGAGCGTGTCGTGCGGCACGACTACCGACGTTCCACGCGCGAGCCGCCGACGATCGCGTCCTCGCCGTCGTCGAACCGAACCCACGCCTTGCCCTTGCCGTCGTAGTCGGGCGACCAGACGACGAGGATCGCGTCGCGGCCGCCGACGCGGACGGGCTCGGTGCCCTCCGGCTCCTCCCCGCGCCAGACGCGCACGAACGGGTTCTGCTCCCACTCGCGCCCGATCGTCGTCTCGTCCGTGTGGCCGGGCAGGACTCGCGTTTCCGGCGGCAGCTTCATCAGCACGTCCATCACGGACTCACGGATCTGCCCGAAGTTGCCGCCCCCGACAGCGTCCTTGAAGAGGACGTCGCCGGTGAAGGCGGTCTCGCCGTTGACGACGAACGTCAGGTGGTCGTCTTTGTGCCCCGGCGTCTCGAGCGCCTCGAAGCGAAGGTTGCCCGTCTCGAGCGGGCCCTTGACGATCTCGAGCCCGTACCGCCGGCGCAACTCGTCGTCCCCTGCGATGTGGTCCGGATCCGCGTGCGTCGTCAGCAGATGCGTGACCGTCAGGCCGTGGCGCTCGACAGCCTCGTGCAGCGGCTCGAGCGGCGCGCCGGAGTCGACGAAGACGGCGGTGCCGCCCGGCTCGTCGGCGACCAGGTAGGCGTTCGAGAGCCAGCCCGGATCCATGCTTCTCTCGACGATCACGACGGCTAGGCTAACGCGACGACGCGCGATGAGGAGGGCCGATGGCCGGGTTGATGGAACGGACGATGACGTTGATCAAGGCGAAGTTCTCGAAGCTGCTCGACCGCGCCGAGAAGCCTTCGGAGACGCTGGACTACTCCTACGAGCGGCAACTGGAGCTGCTCCAGAACGTCAAGCGCGGTGTCGCGGACGTCGTCACGGCCAAGAAACGGCTCCAGCTCCAGACCCAGCAGCTCGAGCAGAACGTCGTCAAACTCGAGACGCAGGCGCGGCAGGCGCTCGGGCAGGGACGCGAGGATCTCGCCCGCGCCGCCCTCGAGCGCAAGTCGGCCGTCCAGCAGCAGCTCCAGGACCTCGATCAGCAGATCACCCAGCTCGACGCGCAGCAGGAGAAGCTCGTCGCGAGCGAGCAGCAGCTGTCGGCGCGGGTCGAGGCCTTCCGTTCCGAGAAGGAAGTGATCAAGGCGCAGTACTCGGCCGCCGAGGCCCAGGTGCGGATCGGCGAGGCCGCGACCGGCATCGGCGACCAGATGGCGGACACCGGCGCGGCGATCCAGCGCGCCAAGGACAAGACCGAGCAGATGCAGGCGCGCGCGTCGGCGATCGAGGAGCTGACCGCCGCAGGAACGCTTGAGGACTTCACATCCGACAAGACGCAGCTCGACCGCGAGCTCGAGCAGATGACGTCGCAGTCGCAGGTGGAGGCCGAGCTCGAGCAGATGAAGAAGGAAGTCGGCACAGGCGCCGGGCAGAAGCAGCTCGAGCAGTAGCGGACGAGCTTCGGACGCTAACGAGCTTCGGGGTCCAGGCCTAGCGCCGAGCGCCCGCCGTCGACTGAAACGACGGCGCCCGTGACGAAGCTCGCGTCCTCCGAGAGCAGGTAGTCGACGGTCGCTGCGACTTCGTCGGCGCCGCCGACCCGACCGAGCGGATGCAGGCGCCTGAGCTCGTCGCCGATCCGTCCGGCGTCCGCCTCGTAGCGCTCGGTCGCGATTGAGCCGAGCGCGACGGCGTTGACGCGAATCCCGTCCGGGCCGTAATCGACGGCGAGCGCGCGCGTCAGCCCTTCGACCGCGGCTTTCGCGGTGGCGTACGGGAGCGCACCGCGGACCGGGCGCTGCGCCTGATGCGACGAGACGTTGACGATCGCACCGGGCGTCTTCGCTGCCAGGAAGCGGCGGATCGCCGCTCCCGACCCGACGACCGCAGGCGCGAGGTTGAGCGTAATCAGCTCGAGAATCTCACTCGGTGCGACCGAATGCAGGGATGCATCGCGGAAGACCGCGGCGTTGTTGACCCAGCCGGCGAGCGGCGCCGCCGCCTCGGCGAGATCGGCGGCCTGCTCTGCCACGCGCGCCTCTGTCACATCGCCCGCGAGGGGGAT
>JBKOYZ010000072.1:0-18327 GCA_046725655.1 Actinomycetota bacterium
CCGGGAGCTCTCCGGCGCGAGCGGCGCGCGATCCTGAAGGCGCGCGAGGAGATGCTGCGCGACCTCGGCGGTCTGACGATGGAGATGTACCGACGGGAGCAATTCCGCGAGGACCTGCTCTCCGAGCACGCGCGCGACGTCGCCAACCTCGAGGCTCGGCTCCACGAGCTCGATTCGATGCTCGCAGCAGCAGCCGCCGGACGACGGACGACGGCCAGCCGGTGCGCGTGCGGCGCGCCTGTGATCTGGGGCTCGCACTTCTGCCCGAACTGTGGACGGCCCGTGGGCGGCCAGGCGGTCGTCGCCTGCTCGGGCTGTGGGCACCCGCTGCCGGCCGATGCCGACTTCTGCCCCAGCTGCGGCCACGCCGCGGAACCGAAGGCCCGCTCCGAGCGACCGGACGAGGCCGCTGCGGACCGCTCCGACAACGGCGACCGCGATCCAGACGCGACCGTCGTAGGGGCCGCAGGCCCCGGGGCAGAGGACGAAGCACGCGAGCGGCCCGACCGCTGGGACGAGTAACTCGGTGACGAGCGTCTCGCCTCCACGGGACGGCGAAGCGCCCGCGCCGGCCGCGAGCGCGCTGGAGTGCCCGCGCTGCGGCACGCCGCACGCGCCCGGCCAGGAGTACTGCCTCGAGTGTGGGCTCCGGCTGCCCTTCGAGGAGAGCGGCATCGTCCCGCGGCTCGGCGGCGCGTGGCGCCGGCGCCTCGGGTGGTATCCCGGCGACTGGATGTGGCCGTCACTGGTGGCGCTCGCGATAGCGGCGGTGGCCGGGATCGGCGCTGCGGCCTTCGTCTCCCGGGACACCCGCGGCCCCCCGTACGCAGACCGCACGAGCCCCGTGGGCCACATCAAATCGACGTTTGCACCGCCCGAGCGGACGGCCACCACGCCGACGGCGCCGACGACCCCGCCAACCGGGAGCGCCCAGGCACCCCCGTCGCCGCGCGCGGCCCAGGCGGCGCTGAAGGTCTGGCCCGCCGGTGAGAGCGGCTGGACGGTGGTGCTGCAGTCGGTCCCGAGCACGAACGGCCGGGCCTTCGCGCTCGCCCAGGCGCGCGCGGCGCTCCACGGCGGCGTCCCCGACGTCGGGATCCTCGATTCGTCGCAGTACTCGAGCCTGCACCCCGGCTATTACATGCTCTTCAGCGGTGTCTACACCTCGGTCGACGACGCCAACACGGGCGTCACGACTGCCCGCTCGCACGGCTATCCGCGGGCCTATGCACGCCGGATCACGCCCTAGGCGCTCGCTTGCGACGCCGACCTCGAGGGACGCGCGGGCTTTGCCCGGACGTCCGTTTAACCCCCGTTGGCACGACGCTTCGGACGAGATCTTTCGCGAAGGTGGCTGTTTCCCGAGTTCGCGCGTTTGCTCACGAGAAAACCGGGCCGCCGACTTTGTAACAGGCCCGGAACGGTTTAAGCTTCCACCCGAGGGAGAACTCTCCGCCTGGATTAACCCGGGCTTAACAAAGCTTTGCGGGGGGTTAATTAGCTGGACGAGATACTGATATCGGACGAGCGGATGGTTCAGATCCAGGCCTGTATGTATCAGTACTCGCGAGCGATCTATCGCTCGATCAAGGACCTGGTCGACCCGTACGTCGACCCCGACACCCGGATCGCCTACCGCCGCCAAGTTCTCGACTCGTGCGAGCAGACCATGGAGCGGCTCGCGACCGACCCCCTTTACTTCGCGAAGCCCGAGCGGTCACTCTTCCAGGACATTCGCCGCTATTTCCCCATCACGGCGCAGGCCCAGGTCGCGTGGGCCGTCAGCGAGGGCGTGGCGGCCGCAGTTGCGTTCATCGAGTCGCAGATCGAGGCAGGCGCCTTCGACGGCGGTGTATCGCGCTGCCGGGCCACGACCCGCAAGGGCAAGCCGTGCCAGCGCACGCCGCTGCCGGACCGCGACTACTGCCCGTCGCACCAGCATCTCGAGACTCGTAGCCGGGTCGCGGCGTAACGTCGCAGTAACGCCGCCAAGTCTCGGATAGGCTCGGGCCCACGTGTCCGGTCCTACGAGCGAAGCGAAGTCCAAGCCAGCTCCGCGGAAAATGCGGAGCATTTTCCGCGGCTAGTGTCGCACGACACCGACAAGCTGATCCGGCAGCTCTCGCTCGTCGCCTTCCTGATGGCGGAGCGCCGTGCCGTCACTGCCCGCGACATCAAGGGGAGCGTCGAGGGTTATCAGGAGATGTCTGACGAGGCGTTCGCGCGCCGGTTCTACTCGGACCGGGCGGAGCTCCTCGGGCTCGGCGTCCCGCTTCAGTCGCAGCGGGACGAGTACACCGGCGAGGAGCTCTACACGATGCGCTCCGAGAGCTACTTCCTCCCCCAGCTCGATCTGAAGGACGACGAGCTCGCGGCGCTGCAGACGGCGCTCTACCTGCTCGAGGGGAAGTTCGCGTACGCCGAGCCGCTGCGGCTCGCGCTGCAGAACCTCGCGCTCGGCCGCCCCGGGTTCGCCGACGCGCCGACGGAGACGGCGCTGCGCGTCGAGGTGCTCGACCCCGAGTACTCGGCCGAGCTCGCCGGCCGCCTCGGGAAGCTCGAGGGCGCGATCTCGAAGCAGCGAACGGTCAAGTTCTCGTACTGGTCGATCTCGCGCGACGAGGTGGAGGAGCGCACGGTCAACCCATACGCGCTCTTTCAGGACAACGGCGCTTGGTACGTCGTCGCCCAGGATCTCGTGCGCGAGGACATTCGAACGTTCCGCGTCTCACGGATCCGCGGCGACATCCGCTTCGCCACCCGTCGCGAGCGCGACTTCCGCTCGCCGCCAGAGTTCGACATCGACCCGTTCCGCGATCGCCCGCCCTGGCAGATCGGCGACATCGTCGGTGAAGCGCGGATCGAGGTGGCGGGCGACACCGCCTGGTGGGTCGAGCGCACCTACGGCGACCGCGGCCGCCTCGAGGACGGCGTCTTCGTCACGGAGTTTTCGAACGTGGGCCAGCTCGGGTCGTGGGTCCTACGGCAGGACGGGCGCGCCGTCCCGCAGGCGCCACAGGAGCTGCGGCGCGAGGTCGTGCGGGCGCTTCGGCTGGTGCGCGACCGGCACGAAGGCACGCCGCCCGAGCTGGCCGCGCCTGCCAAGAGCCGCGACGACGATGAGCTCGATCGCATCGCCGGCCCGGTCCACCCGGAGCGGTTTGCGGTCCTGCAGTCGTTGCTCGCCTACCTGCTCGACCGCTGTGGCGAGAACAAGGAGGCGGTGGTCGATGCGTCCGAGCTCACGGAGCGCTTCGGCATCCCGCCGGAGGCGCTCGAGGAGCACCTCTCGCTCCTCAACCTCGTCAACTTCGGCGGCGGCTGCTACGCGATCTACGCCGAGCTCGCGAACGGAAAGGTGCGCGTCGACAAGGAGCTCTTCGGCGACACGTTCCGGGCGCCGCCCCGGCTCACCCCGCTCGAGGCGCGTGCAATCAGGCTCGCGCTCGAATTCGTGGGGCCGATGATCGCGGCCGACGCGCGAACGCCGCTCGACCGGGTCCGGAAGAAGCTCGAGGAGACGTTCGGAGAGTTCGATGTCGATCCGGTCCACGCGGGCGGCGGCATCGAGGAGGATCTCGTGGCGACGCTGACGCAGGGGATCCGCGAGCGCAGGCTCGTCGAGATCGACTACCTCAAGGAAGGCGAGGAGGCGACCTCGGAGCATGTCGTCGAGCCGTACTCGATCGAGCGGCGGCTGCCGTACTGGTACGTCCACACCTGGGATCGGACGCGAGAGGGCGAGCGCTCGTTCCGGCTCGACCGGATGCGGAGCGCGCGCCTGCGCGACGAGGCGTTCGACCCGCGGGCGGGTTTCGAGCCGCGGGGGCTGCGCGACGCCAGGCCGGTCCAGATCTGGTACTCGCCCGAGGTCGCGCGGTGGCGAGTCGAGCGCGGGACCGCGACGCGGCTCGCCGACGGGTCGGCAGTCGAGGACGTGGCCGTCGGCGGAGAGGAGTGGCTGCTCGGCGAGATCCTCTCGTTCCGAGGCGAGGCGGTCGTGCGCGAGCCGAAGGAGCTTCGGAGGCGCATAGCCGCGCGGGCGCGCGAGCTGATGTCCGAGCTGGGCCTGGCACGCGTCCGCGTGCCGTCAGCGCGGTGACGGCGACGCGACCGGCAGCGCCAGGGTAAAAGTCGCGCCCTCTCGCTCGGACCGAACGTCCAGCGAGCCGCCGTGGGCCTCTGCGATCGAGCGGGCGATGAACAGGCCGAGTCCGGTACCGGGCTTCCCCGGCGAGCCGGCGATGTTCGCGCGGCCGAACTTCTCGAAGATCAGGCCGTGCTGCTCGCGGGGGACGCCCGGACCGCGGTCGATCACGTCGACGCGAATGGCGGAGTCCTGCTGGTACGCGCTTACCACGACCTCCTCGCCTGCCGGGGAGTACTTGACGGCGTTGTCGATCAGGTTGGTCAGCACCTGCTTGAGCCGGTCGCGGTCGCCACGGATGGACGGCAGCCCGTCGTCGACGTCGGTGCTCACGGTCACCTCGTCCTGTGCGAGCGCGACGTTGGCGACCGCGGCGCGCACCAGCTCGGCGAGGTCAACGTCCTCGAACCTGTAGGTGAACGTCCCGGCCTCGATCCGAGAGGTGTCGAGGACGTCACCCACGAGCGCGGCGAGCCGCGCGGTCTCGCTGCCGATCAGCGCCAGGAACGACTCCCGCTGGCTGGGCGACAGCTCCCGCCAGCGCTGCTGGAGGGTCTCGGCCGAGCCGACGATGGACGCCATCGGCGCCCGCAGCTCGTGCGAGACGAGCGACACGAAGTCGGCGCGAAGGGTCGAGAGCCTCCGCAGCTCCTCGACCGTGTTCCGCTCGGCCTCGTAGGCGCGGATGTTCTGGACCGCGCTCGCGACCAGGCGTCCGAGCAGGCCCACGAGCTCGATTTCCTCTCGGCGAAACGAGTGCGCCTCCCGCCGGACGAGCGAGATCATCCCAACGGTGCGCGCCGCCTGCAGGAGCGGCGCAGCGAGCCGCGCATGCAGGCCGAGCTCGAGGAATTCGCGCTCCTCGGCGTAGCGGGCGTCGGTCATGTCCTCGCGGTATTGCGGCTGGCCCGTTCGGACGACCTCCGCGAGCAGCGTCTCGCCTGCCGGCTGCCGTGAGCCTCGCGTGAAGACGACGTCAGCGCCGACTCCCGCGACCGCCATCACCTGGGCGGCGCCGCGCTCCTCGAGGACGATCGCCATCCGGTCGAAGGGGACGAAGCCGCGCAGCTCGCGGATGAACGCCTGGAAGGCGTCGTCGATCTCGAGCGACGAGCTGAGGGCGCGGGCACAGCGGGTCGCCGCGTCGAGGACGTCGGCTCGCCGGCCGAGCTCATCCCGGAGGCGCTCCGCCTCGACGACCCGTTCCTCGGACATTGCGCTCTCGCGCCGCAGACGGTCGACGAGCCAGCCCACGATCAATCCGGTCAGGGTCAGCAGTGCCCATGGGAAGACGACGTGGTCGAGCTGGTAGCCGTGTGGCGGCATGTCGAACTTGGCTCCTCGCCACCACTCGCCAAGGGCAAGGATCGGAACCAGGACGGCGGGCATGATCAGGCCGCCGCGGATCCCGTACCGCACGGCTGCCTCGACGAGCAGCACGTAGAAAACCTGCCGGACAGGCGAGCCGATCTCGAACTGGTAGATCACCACGAAGGCACTCAACACCACGGTGTCGAACGCGATCGCGAGGAAACCGATCCGGCGCGGAGCGCGGTCGAAAACCTGCGAGCGGCTGAGGAAGAACAACGCTACGGCGCCGATGCCGAGCGCCGCCGTCGCCGCCCATGCCCACGCCTCGTAGCCGTTCGGGAAGTTCGACGTCAGGGCGCCGACCTCGACGATTGCGAACGGAACCGCGGCGAGGCGAACCCAGGCGATCCAGCGCTCGGTGTCGCGGAGACCGGCGAGCTCGCTGTTCACATCGCCCGTTCGTTTGCGAGCGCGATCGCGGCGTTTCGTTGCAGGAAGCGGCCGTCGTTCCGGGGGACGTAGAGGCGCGCATAGCGGCGGCGCAGCTCGTCGGGGTCGGCCTCGAGCCACTCGACGAACGAGACGTGCGGTTGGGCAGCCGGCGGTAGCGGCTCGTCGGCGCGGCGTTTCTCGACGCCGCGGTTCCACGGGCACACGTCCTGGCAGATGTCACAGCCGTATACCTGCGGGCCGAGCTCGTGCTCGTACTCCTCCGGCATCGGCTGTGACGACTGCGTCCAGTACGACAGGCACTTGGTCGAGTCGAGCGTCCCCGGCTCGTCCAGCGCGCCGGTCGGGCAGGCGTCGATGCAGAGCGTGCACGAGCCGCAGTCGAGCTCGAGCGGCGGCGTCGGCTCGAGCTCTCGTTCGGTCACGAGCGTGCCGAGGACGACCCATGAGCCGAAGCGGCGGGTGATCAGGAGCGTGTTCTTGCCGTAGAAGCCGACGCCGGCGCGCGCTGCCGCCTCGCGATCGACGTGCTGGTTCTCGTCGACGAGCACCCGCCAGGCGCCGCCGATCCACCGGCCCAATGCCTCCAGCTTCTCGCGGAGCTCAGCGTAAGCGTCGTACCACGTGTAGCGCGGCAGGCGGCCGTGGCCCGACGGCCGCTCGGGCTCGGGCCCGTAGTAGCAGAGGGCCGCGGAGACGACGGTACGTGCGTTCGGGAGCAGATTCTCCGGGTGGCAGGAGACCTCCGGTTGCGCCATCGTGAAGCGCATGTCGGCGAAGAGGCCTCGCGCGCGGCGCTCCGCTATTTGGCGCTCGGTCTCCTCGTAGGGCGCCGCCGGCGCCGCGCCGACGACGTCGATCCCGATCTCACGGGCCGCCTGCTCGAGCTCCTCCTGTCTCATCTGTGGAAGATTGTCCCCCACGTGAAGGCGATCCGGATCCACGAGGACGGCGGACCCGAGGTTCTGCGCTACGAGGATGCTCCTGATCCGGCTCCCGCCGACGGCGAAGTGATCGTCCGGCTGCGGGCGGCGGCGCTGAATCACATCGACCTCTGGCTCCGGCAGGGGCGGCCATCGGTGCCCAAGCCGCGCATCCTCGGCTCAGACGGCGCCGGCGAGCGGATGGACAACGGCGAGCGGGTCGTCATCAACCCCGGGCTCGACGACGGCGCGCGCATCGTCGGCGAGCACATCGACGGCACCGATGCCGAGCTGATCGCTGTGCCCGAGGAGTATGTGCATCCGATTCCGGACGGGATGTCGTTCGAGGAGGCGGCGGCGTTTCCGCTCACCTTCGAGACGGCTTACCGGATGCTCGTGACGAGGGCCGGCCTGCGCGAGGGCGAGTGGGTGCTCGTCTGGGGCGTCGGCGGCGGCGTCGGCTCGGCGGCGCTGATGGTTGCGAAGGCGCTCGGTGCACGCGTTCTCGCCACGTCCTCGAGCGATGCGAAGCTGGAGCGCGCGCGCGAGCTGGGCGCCGACGCAGTCGTCAACTCGGGCGGCGACGTCAGGGCAGCCGGGAAGGAGGCCACGGACGGAGCGGGCGTCGACGTCGTGGTGGAACACATCGGCGAGGCGACCTGGAAGACGTCGCTCGCCGTCGTCCGCACCGAAGGTCGCGTGGTCGTGTGCGGAGCGACGTCCGGGCCGAACCCGCCGGCCGAGCTCCACCGGGTTTGGTGGAAGCAGCTGACGATCTACGGCTCGACCATGGGCACGCGCGAGGACTTCGCCGGCGCCTACGAGCTCGTTCGCAGCGGCCGCGCGCGTCCGATCGTCGACACGGTCTTCCCACTGGCGGAGGCGCGCGCCGCACACGAGCGCCTGGAGCGCGCCGAGCAGCTGGGCAAGATCGTGCTCCGGATTCCGGAGTAGCGGCGCCCGCCGTAGACGGACGCCGCCGCAAGCGGCGGCGTCCGGTGGAGCCGACCCTCACACGCCCACCGCGACAGTTGCGCTCCGAGCCGTGGCCGTTCCGGCCACGGCGGGGGACTGTCCCCACGAACTGCCGCGCGGGGACATGGCAACTGCAACGAAAGTGCAACTTTTTGTCCACAGGCGCGGCGCATTCGCTCGCAACGTGCGACGCTCGCGGTGGCTCGAGGCGCTGGAGCTGTCCCCAACGGACGGCTCGGGGCGTTCGGCGGCCGCTGCTCCGAAAACCCCGCAGACGCGCACGGCGCACCCCCGCGGCGCCACGCACCGCGCGCCGTCGTGGCGTCAAGACCTCGCTGCGGCTACCCGAAGCCGAGAATGAACTTCGCGTCGTCGGACATCTTCTCCGGCGACCAGGGCGGATCCCACGTCAGCTCCACGTCGACGTCTTCGACGTCCGGCATCGCACGGACGATCTGGTCGACGTTTTCCTGGATCATCGGACCGACAGGACACCCCATCGAGGTCAGCGTGTGGATGACTCTGACCTTCGGGCCCTCGACCTCGACGTCGTAGAGGAGGCCGAGCTCGACGATGTCCATCCCGAGCTCGGGATCCTCGACGGCTCGAAGCGCCTCGAAAACCTCTTCTCTGGTGGGCACAGCATCAGTGTATGGAACTGCGGCGCCCTCGCTCCGAAGCGGAGCGTGCAGCGGAGCGCTGCGATCGAAGGTCGCGGCGCGGAGTCTGCGCGGGCTGGAATTCGGTCTTGGGCCGCCGCAGGCCCGCTACCCGAGCAGCCGCACCTCCTCGCGCCGCTCGCGCGCGAAGAAATGGATGCCGTCGACGAAGCGCACCCAGTTGCACCGGGTGCACATCACGAGCGAATGCGTCCGCGCCGAGTCGGCGAGGAACCGCACCCCGCGCAGGAGGTCACCGTTCGAGACGCCGGTGGCGACGACGATAACCTCGCCCGGAGCGAGGTCGTCGATCGTGAAGATGCGTTCGACGTCGTCGATGCCGAACGCGCGCGCCTGCTCGATCTCGCTGCGCGTCGTCGGCCAGAGCTGCGCCTGCAGCTCGCCGCCGAGGCACCGAAGCGCGGCGGCAGCCATCACCGCCTGGCGCGTGCCGCCGATCCCGATCGCAAGGTGGTCGTTCGTGCCGCGCACCGCGGCGGAGATCGAGGCGGTGACGTCGCCGTCCTGGATCAGCTTGATCCGCGCGCCGGCGACGCGGATCTCCTCGATCAGGTCGTGGTGGCGCGGGCGGTCGAGGACGATCGTGGTCACGTCGTTGACGCTGCGGCCGAACGATTCCGCGATCGCCCGGATGTTCTCCTCGACGGGCCGGCGCAGGTCGATCGCGCCGCGCGCCTTCGGCCCGACGGCCATCTTGCGCATGTACATGTCGGGCAGCGTCTGCAGCGACCCCGGCTCGCCGACGGCGACCATCGACATCGCGCCGCTGCCGCCGCGGGCGACGATGCCGGGCCCCTCGAGCGCATCGAGGGCGAGATCCACCTGCTCGCCACCGGCGCCGACGCGGCGGCCGGGCTCGACGTCTTCCTGCTCGACGGCGCCGGTGCCGATCACGAGCTGCCCGTCGATCGGGAGCTGGTCGAGCGCCGAGCACATCGCCGTGGACGCATCCCGTTCCGCGCCCTCCTGATCCGCGCGGCCGAGCCAGCGCGCGCCCGCAACCGCCGCCCGCTCGGTCACGCGCGCGAAGCTCTCGCAGAGGCAATAGCGATCGGTGCCCATCCGGCCGTGCTCCTGGCGGACCGCAGCCGTCTCGGTCATCCGACCCTCTCCAAGCGCTCCGCAGTCTCGAGCACGAGTTCCATCGCCTGCGCGATCGCGGCCTCGATGTTGGCGTTCTCGATCACCGGCACGCCGTGCTTGTGGGCCCGTTCGACGATGTAGTCCTGGATGGCGCGGATGTCACCAAGAGAGTCAAGGTAGCGCTCGAACGGCCTCACCCCGCCGGTCGTCGAGTCACGGAGCCAGAAGTGGCTCGCGTGCCCCTCGACGTCCTCGATCGAGAGCACGAACTGGATCACGAGTGCGCCTTCGATCTCTGTCCGGAGCATGCCGGGCACGAGATGGACGCCCTCGAGCACCATCGACCAGCCCTCCTGCATCACGCGGTCGATCGCGGCGCGCACGCCGACGAGGACGTTTCGGGTCTGATCGAGGAAGCCGTGGAGGACGCGGTCCGGGTCCTCCTCGTCGCGCGCCTCGCCCGCCTCGAAGCTGGAGTAATGGATCGAGGGCATGAAATCCTGCGAGAAGAACGCCCGCATCGTCTGCCGGACGAAGTCGGTCGACGTCACACGCGTGATCCCGAGCCGATACGCGAGCTCGGTTGCGACGGTGGACTTTCCGGTGCCCGTCGCGCCGCCGACGAGGATCACGATCGGCTGGTCGAGCTCGTCCAGACGCCTGAAGAGACGCAGTCGGCGGATCACCTGGGCGCCCTCCTCTTCGCCCCACATCTCGACCGCGAGCTCGTGCAGGCGCTCGATCGAGAGCGACCGTCCGCCGGTCGCGGTCAGGTCGGCCTCTGCATTCAGGGCCAGCTCGTAGGCCCTGGTCGAAGGAGCGCCGGTGGCGATCAACGCCCGCGCCAGCAGGCCCTTCGAGAAGGGCAGGCCATCCTCGCCGCCGAGCGGCAGCGGCTCGCGGTGGCGCCGCTCGCTCACGTCCCCACCGTTTCCGGCGCGGCGCCCTCGGCGAGCGCGCGCAGCTCCGGCTCCAGCTCGGGCTGGCCGGGCAGCGGCATCAGCTCGTTCGCCGCGAGCACGACCTCGACCCCCCTCGCCAGCCCGGTCTCCGCGACGAGATCGATCCCGGCGGCCTTGATCTCGGTCAGGTAGACGTCGGCGTCGACCGAGTCGAGCTCCTTCGCCAGCGCCGAGCGGTCGGAGAGGTTGCCCGAGACGTAGACGACCTCGGCACCGTGCACGTCGCCCAGCCAGCGTGCGAGGCGCTCGTGCGACTCGGCCTGTGCGGTCGTGAAGTAGGCGACTCGCCTGCCGGCCACCGGCGCGAGCGGCCGCGGCTGCATGCTCGTCGCGATGACGGGCACGTCCGGCTTCACCTCGCGAATGGCCCGCGCGAGGTCGCGATGGCGCGTTCCCTCCTCCGCCATCGTGATCAGGACGAGATCGGCGAGCAGGATCCGGTACGCGTTCAGGTAGCCCGTGACGAGCTGCGGGTCGCCGAAGACGCTCGTGACGAGGAGCCGCTTGCCGGCAGCGACCGGCGGCAGCGCCGCGCCGCTGCCGTCGAAGACGACGAGGTCGGGCGAGCGCTCGAGCGCGAGCTCGATGCCGCCGGGCACGTTCGAGGTGGCGACCGCCCCCGCGAGGCCGCCGCCGCAACGGCGGCAGCCGATCGTGACGACGCCCGAGATCGCCGCGATCTCGAGATGGTCCGAGGCGGCGTGCCTGCCGCGGCGCGAGAGCCCGACCAGCTCCTCGACGCCGGGAGCGTCCTCGATCACCTCGGGCGTGTCCGGCCCGCCTCGCCCCATCGCCACCACGACGACGTCGCGTTCCGCCGCAAGCGTGTGGGCGAGGTGTGACGACACCGCAGTCTTGCCGACGCGCTTGCCGTCCGCGTAGACGGCGATCGACGCCAGCGGAAACGGCTCGAACACAGGCGGCTCGAACCGGAAGTCGGCGCCGGCGTACGGGATCCCGGCCGCGAGGACCAGGCTCGCGAGGCGGAAGCGCGCCACCGGTCCGAGCACCGGCTCGTCGGAGAGATCGAGGACGAGCTCCGGCTCGAGTTCGCGCAGGGCGATCTCGAGATCGTCCACGAGCGGAACGCCGTAGTCGGCGCCCGCACGCAGCTTCTCAGTCCCGCCGACGAGGACGGCACCGACGAACTCGTACGGAAGCTCGGCCAGCGCGTCGCGCACGGTCGGCGGGTAGTGCTCTCCGTCCACGAGGACGAGCGTGCGCGTCATGACCGCGTCGTCACCTCGTCCTCGATCCGGGCCGTGTACTTCTCGAACGCGCGCGTGTCCGTCGAGAACTGGATGATCTTCTCCTGGCCGTGGAACGGGTACTTGCGCCAGACGTCCACGTGACGGTTCGCGATCTCGATCACGTTGTAACAGGGCCTCGTCCGGCCGCGGAGCCGCTGAGATGAAACGGTTCCCGCGTTGATGACGAACAGGTCCTCGAGCCGCCACGCGTACGGGACGTGCTTGTGGCCGGAAAGGACGATGTCGACGCCCGCACGCTGCAGGCACTCGATCGCGTCGCCGGCGTCGTAGACGATGTTCCGCTCCCGACCTGTTCCCGGCACGGGCAGCAGGTGGTGGTGGAGGACGAAGATGCGGAGCTTGGGGTCTCCCTCGCCGAACGCCTGCTCAATCCAGGGGTAGCGTCCGCGCCCGATCTGCCCGTGATCGAGGTCGGGCTCCGTGGAGTCGACGGCGACAACGGTCACGCCCCCGAGCCGGAGGACGTGGTTGCGGTCGCCGAAGAGCCGCTCGAAGTGGATGTAGCCGACGTTGCGCGAGTCGTGATTGCCGGGGATGACCACGACGGAATCGCAGTCGATCCGGTCGAGGTAGTTCTTCGCGAGCGCGTACTCGTGCTTGAACCCCATCGCCGTCAGGTCGCCCGAGCAGACGACGATGTCGGGCTCGAGGTCGTTGATCTCGTTGATCGCCCGCTCCATCAGCCCCGGCATGAAGTGCACCTCGCCGCAGTGGATGTCCGAGATGTGGGCGATCTTCACTGCCGGGAAATGCTACGCGCCTTCGAGCGACCTCAGAGCCGGAGAGGCGATTTACCTCGAACGTGCGCGAGTCCGTGCGTTCGGGATTAGCGGCCGCCCTGGCAAAGCCAGGTCGGCCTTTGTCGGCGGCATCGCAAGCGACGCCTCAGAAGAGCCCCTGAACGGGCCAGTAGAGCGCGGCCGACACGAGCGCCGCGGCGGGGATCGTCAGGATCCAGGCGACGACGATGTTGCCGGCGACGCCCCAGCGCACCGCCGACAGCCGCTTCGTGGCGCCCGCTCCCATCACCGAGCCGGCGATCGCGTGCGTGGTCGAGATCGGATAGCCGAATCGCGTGGCCACGTAGATGACGGTCCCGCCCGCGACCTGCGCCGCGAACCCAGACGCCGGCTCCATCGAGAAGATCCGCTGGCCGAGCGTGCGCATGATCCGCCAGCCGCCCACATAAGTGCCGCCGCCGATGGCGAGCCCCGCGGCGATGATCACCCAGGTCGGGATGTAGAAGTGGTCGATCCGCCCCCCCTCGAAGAGCGCCAGGGCGATCACGCCCATCGTCTTCTGCGCGTCGTTGGCGCCGTGCGTGAACGCGACCCAGGTCCCGGAGGCGAGCTGGCCGAGCCGGAAGCCGCGGTTCGCAGCACCGGGCGTGACGCGCATGAACGTCCAGTAGATGAGCAGGAGCAGGGCAAAGGCGCCGACGAACCCCAGCACCGGCGAGGCGATCCCCGGAAGGATGACCTTGTGCACGAGCCCGTTCCACTGGACTCCTTCGAGACCCGACTGGACGAGAGCCGCCCCGACGAGCCCGCCGATCAGCGCGTGTGACGAGCTCGACGGCAGCCCGAGCCACCACGTCAGCAGGTTCCACGCGATCGCCCCGAGCAAGGCGGCCAGCACCGTCGTCTCGGTCGCGAGGCCGGTGTCGATGATCCCTTGGCCGACGGTCTTGGCGACCGCGGTCGTGACGAAGGCGCCGGCGACGTTCGCGATCGACGCGATCAGCACCGCGAGCCGCGGCGAGAGCGCGCGCGTGGAGACAGAGGTCGCAACGGCGTTCGCCGTGTCGTGGAAGCCGTTCGTGAAGTCGAAGCCGAGGGCGACCACGACGACCACCCACAGCAGGACCGAGTCCACGATGCCTAGGAAGGTCTGGGGAAATACGGTCTGTTTCGCAAGTCCCAGACCCTCCTAGCGGTTCTTGACGAGGATCGCCTCGAGGACGTCGGCGGCGTGCTCGAGCGCGTCGACCGCTTCCTCGAGCCGCTCGTGGATGTCCTTCCAACGGATAACGGCGATCGGATCCTGCACGGAGCGGAAGAGCTCGCCGACCGCGTCGCGGACGAGCCGGTCGCCCTCGTCCTCCAGGCGGCGGAGCTCGATCAGCTGCGCCTGCGAGTCTTTGAAGCCCTCCAGCCGCTGGACGGCGGCGTCGAGGGTCTGCGCGGCCTGGTGGATGACGCGCGCCTGCTCCACCGCCCGCTCCGGCACGCCTTCGACGCCGTACGTGCCGAGATTGTCGGCAGCCTCGTCCACGTGGTCGCAGACGTCGTCGATCGCGCCGGCGAGGCGATACATGTCGTCGCGCTCGAACGGCGTCACGAAGGTCCGATTGAGGAGGTCGACGACCTCGTGCGTCAGGCGGTCGCCTTCGTGCTCTCGCTCCTTGATCCGACGGATCAGCTCGCCGTCGCTCGAGGGGAAGCCTTCGAGGAGCTCGACGAGGAGCCGCGAGATCTCCACCGCGTTCGCCGACGCGCGCGTGTACAGCTCGAAGAACGCGCGGTTCTGCGGAGTCAGTCGCAGGAGTGCCACGTGCGGGGGTCGTATATCAGGTCGCCTTCCGCAGCGGCATCCGAGCCCGGTGCTACGTTCGCTTCGGTGGGGGGCGCACCGGCCCGAAGCGACCAGACGCCGCGCTTTGCGAACGACGCCGAGCGCGAATGCGCGCGGCTGCTCGATTTCTACGGCGTGCCGTGGGAGTACGAGCCGCGCACCTTCGCCCTCGAACAGGACGACGGCCGCGTCACCGAGGCGTTCACGCCCGACTTCTACCTCCCCGAGCAGGACCTCTATGTCGAGGTGACGGTGATGAAGCAGGCGCTCGTGACGCGGAAGAACCGCAAGCTGCGGAAGCTCCGCGAGCGCTACCCGGACGTCAGGATCAAGCTCTTCTACCGGCGCGACATCGAGCGCCTGGCTCAGCGATTTCGGCTCGACCTCGCCCGCTAGCCGAGCTTCGCGTCGGCGAGGTTTACCTCTCCAGCGAGGAGATTAAGGCGCGCGTCGACGAGCTCGGGCCCGAGATCTCGGCGGACTATGCCGGCCGCGATCTCGTGCTCGTCGCGCCGCTGAAGGGCTCGCTCTTCTTCGTCGCCGACCTCTCACGCGCGATCACGGCGCCTCACGAGCTCGATTTCGTCGAGCTCGCCGGCTACGGCGCGGCGCGCCCCGGCGGCCACGAACGCGTCCGCCTGCTGAAGGACCTCGAGGCGGCCGTCACAGACCGCCACGTGCTCGTGGTCGAGGACGTGGTCGACACCGGCCTGACGCTCAACTACCTCCGCAAGCTACTCGAGCTCCGCCGGCCGGCGTCGCTCGCAATCGCCACCCTGCTCGATCGACCGTACCGCCGGCTGGCCCACGACCTCCCCGTCCGCTACGTCGGCTTCGTCGTTCCCGACGAGTACTTCGTCGGGTACGGCTTCGATCTCGACGAGCGGCACCGCAACCTGCCCGAGCTGCGGATCGCGAAGTTTAGGCACACCTAACTTCAGCGCTAAACTGCGCGGTGTGAACGCAGCGCGCGCATGGAGCTCCGCCAGCACGGCGGCAGACGCGGGCCGAATCCTGCGCCGGGAGCGCGTGGAAGGCTTCCGGCTCCTCCCCTTCCTCGGCCCGGCCTTCGTCGCCTGCGTCGCGTACATCGACCCCGGCAACTTCGCCACGAACATCGCCGGCGGCGCGAAGTTCGGCTTCACGCTGCTCTGGGTGATCGTCGCAGCGAACCTGATGGCGATGCTGATCCAGACGCTGTCGGCGAAGCTCGGGCTCGCCACCGGCAAGAACCTGCCCGAGGTCTGCCGCGAGCGGTTCCCCCGCCGCGTCTCGCTCGGGCTCTGGATCCAGGCCGAGCTGATCGCGATGGCGACCGACCTGGCCGAGTTCCTCGGCGCGGCGATCGGCTTCCACCTCTTGCTCGGAATCGGCCTGTTTCCGGCCGCGCTGCTCACGGGCGTGACCGCCTTCCTGATTCTCGGCCTCCAGCGCTTCGGCTTTCGGCCCTTCGAGGCCGTCATCGCGGCGATCGTCGGCGTGATCGGTGTCTGCTACCTCGGCGAGCTGTTCTACGCGAAGCCGCCGCTGGGTACCGTGACGGAGCACGCGTTCTCGCCCCAGTTTTCGGGCAGCGAGTCCGTGCTGCTCGCGGTCGGGATCCTCGGCGCGACCGTGATGCCGCACGTCATCTACCTGCATTCCGCGCTGACGCAGGAGCGTGTGTTGCCGGAGAACGAGGAGCAGGCCCGCCGGCTGTACAAGTACACGCGGATCGACGTCGTGATCGCGATGACGCTCGCGGGGCTGATCAACGCCGCCATGCTGATCACCGCCGCGACGACCTTCTACAAGACCGGGCTCCTCGACGTCGACTCGCTCGAGACGGCCCACAAGACGCTGAAGGGCATCCTCGGCGGCGCCTCGAGCACGCTGTTCGCGATCGCGCTGCTCGGCTCGGGCCTCTCGAGCTCGACGGTCGGCACGCTTGCGGGCCAGGTCGTGATGCAAGGGTTCATCAGACGGCAGATCCCTGTCTGGGTGCGCCGGCTGGTGACGATGCTGCCGGCCCTGGTCGTGATCGGGATCGGACTGAACCCGTCGAGGACGCTGGTCATCAGCCAGGTCGTGCTCTCGTTCGGGATCCCGTTCGCGCTGGTGCCGCTCGTCCTCTTCACCAGCAAGCGCGAGGTCATGGGCACGCTCGTCAATCACCGGACGACGACCATCGTCGCCACCGTGATCGCAACCCTGATCTCAGCGCTGAACGTCTTCCTGCTGTACCAGACCTTCGCCTAGACCGCACGGCAACGGTTGCCCGGAAATGTGACCGGCCGCCCCGGGGAGGCGGCCGGTCCGTCGGGAGACGCCTTTACAACTTCTAAAAAGTAAACGCACGACGCAGGAATCCGGTTGCGCCTAAAACCGGCCGCCCGTTCGCGCGGACGTCGCACGGAAACGCAACCGCCTGCTGGCGGAGCCGGGTTTTGCCCGGCGGGAGCCGACGCTACCTCCCGCGGTGGAGCGCGAAGAAGAAGGGGGCCCACGGGGGAAACCTGCGTTTCCCCCGTGTTCTCAGAGGTAGCCCAGCGGATCGACTGGATTGCCGTTCAGCCGCACCTCGAAGTGCAGGTGCGGCCCGAAGCAGTGGCCCGTGCAGCCGACGTAGCCGATCACCTGGCCCTGCGACACGGTCTGGCCGTTCGAGACGGCCATGCTCGACTGGTGCGCGTAGCCGGTCGAGATCCCGCCGCCGTGGTCGATGAAGACGAGGTTGCCGTAGCCGTCCATCCAGCCCGCGTAGATGACGGTCCCCGCCGCGGCGGCATGGATCGGCGTTCCATAGCCGACCGCGATGTCGATGCCGGTGTGCATCCGGCCCCAGCGCACGCCGAACGGGCTGACGACGGGGCCGCTGACAGGCCAGATGAAGCCGCTCGCCGACTGTGTCGAGCTCGAGGGCTGGTAGGAGGAGCTCGACTGCTGCGCCGCCGCCGCGGCCCGGGCGGCCGCCGCGGCCTGTGCGGCGCGGATCTGCGCCCCGAGCGCGGCGCTCACGCGCTCGAGCGCTTCGGCCTCGCCAACGGCCTCACGCTCGCTCGCCTTCACCTGGGAGAGCCCGACCCGCTTCTGCGAGCGTGCGGAAACGAGCTCGCGTCTGTTGGCGAGCAGCTGGTCGCGCAAAGCGCGTGCCTGCTGCGTCCGAACCGCCACGGCGCGCGTCTCGGCGGCGACGACCACCCGCAGCTTTCGCGTCCGCTCGCGGGCGTTCCGGGTGGCGACCTTGGCCCGCCCGACGCTGCCTGTGATAAGCCGGTCCTGGGCGCCGGCCTGCTTGATGTAGTCGAGCCCGTCGAGGACGTCGGAGAGGCTCGATGCAGCGAGGATGACGTCGACCGTGTCGAGGTCGCCGCGCTCGTACACGTCGACGAGCCGAGCGTTCAGCCGGGCGAGCGCGATCCCGTACTCCTTCCGCAGGAACAGGAACCGCTCCGTCTCGACCCGGAAGAGCTCGGTCAGCCTTTCGAGCTTGCGTTGGTGGAGCGCGAGATCGGCTTCGAGCGTCGCGAGGCGCGCCGAGACGTCGCCGACCCGCGCCTGCAGGGCATGGATCTGGGTGCTGGCGGAGGCGATTTCCGCCGACAGCGACCGGGAGCGCTCCTTGGTGCGAGCGATCTTCGCATGCAGGGCGGAAAGCCGCGCGTCCACCGACTGCTTCCGCGTATAGACATCACCCGCCGC
The DNA here is from genome assembly GCA_046725655.1 of Actinomycetota bacterium. Classification (GTDB taxonomy): domain Bacteria; phylum Actinomycetota; class Thermoleophilia; order Gaiellales; family Gaiellaceae; genus 13-2-20CM-68-14. The sequence continues at coordinate 18,058 of JBKOYZ010000072.1, forward strand.
CGGCGCCGCCGCGATCGCCACCACGACTGCGAGCACGGCGAAAAGTGATCGGTTCATCCGCAGCAAGTTTCGGTGATGCGCCGGTCGTCCCTGCCGGCGCTCCCTTCAGTTCGCCGGGGTCGGCGGCTTCGGGGTCGGGGGCGACGGCTCGGGGCCGGGATCCGGCACCGGCGTCGGCATCGGCGGCTCCGAGGGCACCGGCGACGGCTCGGGGACGGTGACCGGTTGCGGCGGCTCCGACGGAACCGGCGACGGCTCCGGCACCTGAGG
>JBKOYZ010000058.1:0-33420 GCA_046725655.1 Actinomycetota bacterium
GCCCGCAGCCGGCCGGCGGTCCCGCGTCGCCCGGACGCCGACCCCCGGCGCACAGGCCCGAGGGGCGCGGCCTCGGACCAAACCGGGGGAGCGGACGCTCGAGGCGCCTCGCGCCGACGGGTCGAGCCACGCCGGCCACGCGCGTCTCGGGCACGGCCAGCGCGGCCGGGGTAGGGCGGTTGTCGCAGCGACGGCGGTCGCCGCGGCGCAGCCACGCCGAATGCGTTCTCGGATCGATTCGGATGCGGTCGGCGGGACACCGCGAGCGCTTGGCTCGGCCGATACCGGTACGACCCATGGCGAGGGCGAAGCCCTAAGGGGCCGAAGCGCCGGTCTCTCCGGCGCCGCGGCCCAGCCGCACGCCCTTGCAGCGGCGCCCGCGGCGGGGCGGCGGCAGTCCGTTCAACGGCCATTTCCGCTGCCTCTCGTCGTCGGCCTCGGCCTCGCGCTAGCGCTCGTTGCTGCCGTCGTGGCCGGATGTCGCCGGAGTCGGCGCGACCGCGGAGCCGGCCACGAGGCCGCTCGTATGATGGTTAGCGAAGTCCGGACACCCGAGCTGGAGCCGCATTCCGAAGATGCCACAGAGTCAACACATCCTCGTCGCGCCCGCGTGGCCGTATGCGAGCGGCCCGCGTCATCTCGGGCACGTCGTCGGGTTCGGCGTCCCGTCGGACATCTTCGCTCGCTACCACCGCTTGAAGGGCAACCGCGTCCTCATGGCGAGCGGGACCGACGAGCACGGCACGCCGGTCATGGTCGCCGCCGACAAGGAAGGGGTGTCTCCGCGTGAGATCGCGGACCGGTACAACGCGCTCATCGCCGAGGATCTGCGGAACCTCGGCCTTACGTACGACATCTTCACGCGGACGACAACGCGCAACCACTACCGCGTCGTCCAGGATCTGTTCAAGACGCTCTACGACCACGGCTACGTGCTCGAGCGCACGACGATGGGCGCGTTCTCGGCGACGACCGGCCACACGCTGCCCGACCGGTACGTCGAGGGCACGTGCCCCTACTGCGGCTATCCGCGCGCCCGCGGCGACCAGTGCGAGAACTGCGGCCGGCAGCTCGACCCGACGGACCTGATCGATCCGCGCTCGCGCACGGACGGCCAGCCGCCAGTCTTCCGGGAGACGCAGCACCTCTTCCTCGACCTGCCCGCGTTTGCCGAACGCCTCTCTGAGTGGATCGCGGGCCAGAAGCAGTGGCGCCCGAACGTGCGCAACTTCTCGCTTCAGTTCGTCAAGGAGCTGCAGGCGCGGCCGATCACGCGCGACCTCGACTGGGGGGTGCCCGTCCCCGTTCCGGGCTACGCGGAGCGCGACGACAAGCGGATCTACGTGTGGTTCGACGCGGTGATCGGCTACCTGTCGGCGAGCATCGAGTGGGCGAGGAACGTTGGAATGCCGGACGCCTGGCGCGACTGGTGGCAGAACCCGGACGCACGCCACTGCTACTTCATGGGCAAGGACAACATCGTCTTCCACACCGTGATCTGGCCGAGCATCCTGCTCGGGTACGGCGAGGGTGGTGAGCTCGGCGCCGGCCGACCGCTCCATCTGCCCGACGATGTCGTCGCGAGCGAGTTCCTGACGATGGAAGGGCAGAAGTTCAGCGTCAGCCGGGGCGTCGCGATCAACGTCAACGACTTCCTCACGCGCTACGACCCGGATCCGCTGCGCTACTTCCTCACGGCTGCGGGTCCCGAGACCCAGGACACCGACTTCACCTGGTCCGAGTTCGTCCGTCGCAACAACGACGAGCTCGTCGCCACGTGGGGGAACCTCGTCAATCGGACTCTGATGATCGTCCACCGCGACTTCGGCGCCGTGCCCGAGCCGGGTCCGCTCCGCGCCGAGGACGAGGAGCTGATCCGGGCGATCGAGGGCGGCTTCGAGTCCGTCGGCGAGCTGATCGACCAAACCCGTTTCAAGGCCGCGCTGGCCGAGGCGATGCGGCTCGCGTCGCGCGTCAACCAGTACACGAACAGCCAGGAGCCATGGGCGCTTGTGAAGAGCGATCGCGAGCGCGCGGCGACTGTGCTCTACGCGACGTTGCGGTGCGTCGACAATCTCAAGCTGCTGCTGACGCCGTTCCTGCCGTTCTCGTCGCAGGCGCTGCACGAATTGCTCGGGCACGAAGGTCAGATCGCCGGGCCGATCGAGCTGCGCGACGTCGCGGAGGAAGACGGCAGCGTCCATCGAGTCCTGACGGGGGACTACGAGAGCTGGGTCGGACGGTGGGAGCCGAGCCGGCTCGAACCGGCGCAGCGTGTGGACGAGCCGAGGCCGCTGTTCAAGAAGCTCGACCCCGGCGTCGTCGACGAAGAGCTGGCGCGGATGGATCCGGACCGGCCCACCCCGCAGCCCAGCCCGGCGTGATCGACACCCACGCGCACCTCGATGCGTGCGACGCGCCCGCCGACGACCTGGTGGCGCGCGCTCGGGCAGCCGGTGTCGACCGAGTGATCGCGATCGGGTCGGGGATCGACTCGTGCCGGACGGCGCTCGGGCTTGCCGAGCGTCATGACGGCGTCTTCGCGGCGTTCGGGATCCACCCGCACCAGGCGAGCGGCTCTGAGGCGGACCGGCTCGCGGAGCTCCGGGTGCTGCTCCGACACGAGCGTGCGGTGGCAGTCGGTGAGGCCGGCCTCGACTTTTACCGCGAGTGGGCGCCGCGCGACCGGCAGCGCGAGCTCTTCCGTGCGCAGCTCGAGCTCGCCACGGAGCTCGGTAAGCCCGTCGTCGTGCACACCCGAGATGCCGAGGACGAGGTCGCGAGCGAGCTGGAGGCGTTCGGCGGGACCGTGATCCTGCACTGCTTCTCCTCCCCTCGGCTACTCGGGCCCGCCCTCGAGCGCGGCTACTTCGTCTCGTTCGCCGGCAACGTCACGTTCCCGAAGGCGCAGGACCTCCGCGAGGCGGCGACACGCGTGCCGCCCGGCCGCATCCTGGCCGAGACGGATAGCCCCTACCTGGCGCCCCAACAGCTCCGCGGCCGGCCGAACGAACCGGCCAACGTCGTCCACACGGTCGCCGTCCTCGCCGAGGCGCGCGGAGAGGACGCGAGCGCGCTGGCGGAGCGGATCGACGTCAACGCGACGGCTGCCTTCGCCCTGCCAGTCCACGCAGCCGCACGGTGAGCGTCGGCGCGAGGAAGGATCTCGGCCAGCACTTCCTGGCCGATCCGAACATCCTGGACGTGATCGGCCGGCTCGCTGAGCTCGCCGATGACGACGTCATCCTCGAGGTAGGCCCCGGGCTCGGAGTGCTGACCACTTACCTCGCCGACCGCGTCGCTCGCGTCCACGCGGTCGAGCTCGACCGCTCGCTCGAGCCACAGCTGCGCGACGCGCTCGCCGATCGAGCGAACGTCGAGCTGCACTTCGGCGACGCGCTCGCGCTCGACCTCGCCGCGCTCGGGCCGCCGCCCACGAAGATCGTCGCCAACCTCCCCTACAACATCGCCACACCGCTCGTCGCCGAAAACCTGGACGGACTGCCGAGCATCGCTCTCTGGTGCGTGATGGTGCAGCGCGAGGTCGCCGACCGCTTCTTCGCCGAGCCCGGAACGAAGGCGTATGGGGCCGTGTCGGTGCTCGTCCAGCTCGCGGGGGAGAAGACCGGGTTCCACCCGGTCTCGCGCAACGTCTTCAGGCCGCGGCCGAATGTCGACTCGGCGCTCGTCGCCTTCCGGCGGCGCGAGCTCCCGCCGAACTACCGGGCGGTGAAGGCGGTCGTCGCCGCCGCCTTCGCGCACCGGCGGAAAACCCTGCCGAACTCGCTCGAGCTCGCGGGGCTCGCCGACCGACACCGAGCGGCGGAGGCGCTCGCGGCGATCGGCCGGGATGCATCGGCCCGGGCGGAGTCGCTTGCGCCCGCCGAGTTCCTCGCGCTCGCCGACGCGCTGCGGTGACGCGGGCGCCGGCAACGGCGAAGCTGAACCTGGCGCTCGTCGTCGGCCGCCCCGGCGAGTCCGGCAAGCACGAGCTGACGACCGTCTACCAGCGACTCGAGCTCGCCGACCGCGTCGCCGTCACCGAAGCGCCGTGGCTCCGCGTCACCGGTTTCGAAGGCGACACGATCGTGCGCAGGGCCCTCGAGGCGCTCGCGGCCGTGGCGGGCGTCGGGCCCCGCTGGGACGCTCGTCTGACGAAGCGGATTCCGGTTGGCGCAGGCCTCGGCGGCGGCAGCTCCGACGCGGCGACGGCGCTGCGCCTGGCGAACGAGACGCTCGAGGAACCTCTCGCACGCGAGCGGCTGCGCGAGCTGTCGGCCGCCGTCGGTGCCGACGTACCGTTCTTTCTCGAGCAGGGACCGCAGCTGGGAGAGGGCGACGGCAGCGAGCTGACCGCGCTCGACCTCCCGCAGGACTACTGGGTCGTGCTCGTGCTTCCGCACGACGCGCGCAAGGAATCGACAGCCGCCGTCTACGCGGCGTTCGACGAGCGCGAGGACGCCAAGGGATACCGCAACCGCCGCGCGGCGCTCCGGCGCGCATTGAACGAGGTGGAGAGGCCGCGCGACCTCGCGGCGCTGCCGCCGAACGACCTCGCGCACTCTCCGTTCGCCGGGGTGCTGCGGGCACAGGGGGCGTTCCGTGCGGACGTCAGCGGCGCCGGGCCGATCGTCTACGGCCTCTTCCACCATCTCGAGACGGCCCGTGCCGCTCGCGCGGCAGTCAGGCGTGTCGGCCGCACCTGGCTCACCGCTCCTGCTTGGTACGGTTGATGGCGATGGAGTACGGCAGGTCGCTCGGCAGCGGCCCGGTCCTCGAGCACGGCACCAGCAGAGCCGGCCGCTGGCTCCGGGCTCGACGGATCCGGCTCGCGTTCGGGATCGCAGTCGTCGAAGGACTGCTCGTTGCCGTGCACGCGATCTCGTCGTGGGTCGCAATCGCGATTGCGATAGCGGTCGTCGTCGGCTGGTTCGGCTTCGGGCACCGGCTCCGCTCCGACACCGCGCGCCAGGCAGGCTGGATCGCGGCGGTCTCGCAGTCGCTGGTCGCGCTCGTGCCGGTGCTCGTGATAATCGTCGGCACGCTTGCGCTGATCCTGGTCGGGATCCTCGCGGCCTTGGCCCTGATTCTTCTCTTCAGCTCGCGCGACTAGACTTTTCCGGTGAGCGCAGGCCCTTATCGGGCACCGACTCGTGTCCCGCTGGGGCGTAGCCAAGTGCCGAGGCACCGACTTGCGGCGCCGACCATCGAGGCTGTGTCGGCTCTGCCGGCGCGGCAGCCGTTCAACGCCTGCGTCAGATCGGTGCGAGACTTCTCGAACGCTCTCCCGGTGGGGCGTAGCCAAGTGGTAAGGCAGCGGGTTTTGGTCCCGCGATCCCAGGTTCGAATCCTGGCGCCCCAGCCATTTCCGTGACAGATCGCCCTCTTGCAGCCATCGTCATGGCCGGGGGGCTCGGCACCCGCATGCGCTCGGAAACGCCGAAGCATTTGCACCCGCTGCTCGGCCGGCGCATGGTCGACTGGGTCGTCGATGCCACGCGCGCCGTCGGCCCGGACCCGCTCGTCGTGGTCACCGCGCCGGAGACGAAGGACGCCTTCGACGCCGATCTGACGGCGGCCGTGCAGCCCGAGGCGCGCGGGACCGGCGACGCCGTGGCGGCGGCACGCGAAGCGCTCACCGGCTTCGACGGAGACGTCCTCGTCGTATCGGGCGACTCCCCGCTCTTGACGCCGGAGCTGCTCCAGGCGCTCGTCGCCGAGCACCGCCAGGCTGGGGCCGCCGCAACCGTGCTCACGTTCGAGCCGGACCGCCCGCTGCCATACGGCCGCATCGTCCGAGACGATCGGGGGGCCGTTCGGGCCATCGTCGAGGAGCGGGACGCGAGCGAGGCCGAGCGAGCCATCCGGGAGCTCAACTCGTCGACGTACGTCTTCGCGGCACCCGAGCTCTGGGCGTCGCTCGACCGCCTCGAGCCCGACAACGTTCAGGGCGAGCTGTACCTCACCGACACCGTGCGCGCGCTCGTCGACGAAGGCAAGCCCGTCGCGACGCACAGGTCGAACGATCCAGAGGCGCCGGTCGGTATCAACACGCGTGTCGAGCTTGCGAGCGCGGCAGCGGTGCTGCGCGACCGGATCAACGAACGGCACATGCTCGCCGGCGCGACAATTGTCGATCCGCGGACGACCTGGATCGAGCCGGACGCCGAGCTCGAGCCGGATGCGGTCGTCCATCCGTTCACCGTCCTGCGCGGCGCCACGCGGGTTGGCCGCGGCGCCGAGGTCGGGCCTCACGTCGTCGCTGTCGACGCCGAGATCGGCGAGCGGGCACTCGTCGGACCCTTCTGTTACCTTCGCCCCGGAACGGTGCTGGGAGCCGGCGCGAAGGCAGGCACGTTCGTCGAGATCAAGAACTCCACCATCGGCGAAGGGACGAAAGTGCCGCATCTGTCCTACATCGGCGACGCCGCGATCGGCGCCGGCACGAACATCGGCGCCGGCGGGATCACCGTTAACTACCCACACGAGCCGGGTAAACCAAAGGGGCGGACGAAAATAGGCCGCAACGTCAGGACGGGCGTCCAGAATGCCTTTGTTGCTCCGCTCGAGATCGGCGACGACGCGTGGATCGCGGTCGGGTCCGTCGTCACGGACGACGTCCCGCCCGGATCGCTCGCAGGCTTCGCACCGCGCCAGGTGACCAAGGAGGGCTACGTCTACGACAAGCACGAGAGACCCGCAGATGACTGACACCTTCACGCTGCCCGGTCTCGAGACGGACGAGCCGCCGGAGTACGTGCCTGCGCCCGAGGTCGCGCACTGGATCGAGCGCGGACCGCAGAAGCGGCTGATGGTGTTCTCCGGCCGGTCGCACCCCGATCTCGCAAACGCGATGGCGCGGCAGCTCGGCGTCGAGCTGGGCGAGATCGAGCTCGAGACGTTCGCGAACGGCGAGACCTATTGCCGCTACCTCGAGTCCATCCGCGGCGCGGACGTATTCCTCGTCCAGACGGGCTGCGAACCGATCGACCGCAACCTGATGGAGCTGCTCTTCATGATCCAGGCGGCGAAGCTTGCATCGGCGAAGCGAATCACGGCGGTGACGCCGCTCTTTCCGTACGCGCGTCAGGACCGAAAGGCGAAGCCGCGAGAGCCGATCTCGGCGCGCCTCGTCTCCGACATGCTCCAGCTTGCCGGCGCCGACCGGGTCCTGACGATGGACCTGCACGCAGGCCAGATCCAGGGGTTCTTCACGATCCCTGTCGACCACATGACGGCCCTGCCGCTCTTTGCGCGGCACTTCCGCGACCTCGGATTGACCGGCGATGACGTCGTCTCGGTCTCGCCCGACGCCGGTCGCGCCAAGATGGCCGTCCGATTCTCGGAGATGATCGAGGCGACCTTCGCGATCATGCACAAGACGCGGCCGACGCACGACGTCGCTGAGGTGACCGAGATCACCGGGCGCGTCAAGGACAAGATCGCGATCCTCGGCGACGACGTGATCATGACGGGGGGCACGCTGCTCGCGAACGTTGAGACACTGCGCAAGCGCGGCGCCCGCGAGGTCTGGGTCTTCGCGACCCACGGCCTGTTCTCCGGCGGGGCGCTCGAGCGCTTCAAACAGTCGGAGATCTCCGGGATCGTCGTCACCGACACGGTGCCGATCGACATGCTGAATCGTCCGCGAAACCTGACGGTTCTCCCGGTCTCGGGTCTGCTCGCAGAGACGATCATGAACGTCTTCGCCGACGACTCGGTCTCGGCGATCTTCGGCGGCGAGAACCAGCTCTTCTAGCGACCGCCCCAAACCGACAAAGGAGGAGAGCGCCGACCGGCCTCGTAACATGCCGGCGATGCGGCATTCGCTCGGGGTCGTTGTTGCCGTACTTGCACTCATGTGCACCGGGGCCGCCGGCGGTGCGGCTCCGCCGCTTTTCGTCCTGCCCGACCTGGTCCAACGGGCACCGCAGGCCGTCGACGTCGTCTGGGGCGGACCGCCCGACCAGCCGCAGGCGCAGCTCACCTTCGCCTCGAACGTCGAGAACACGGGTTGGGGCCCGCTCGTCGTGGTAGGCCACCGCGCGAGCCGACGCGTGCCCACGATGCAGGCCGACCAGCTCATCCGCAAGCGCACCGGCGGCTTCAAGCGCGTTCCGCGCGTGGGACGGCTGCGCTACAACGTCGACCCGACGCACAGCCACTGGCACCTTCAGCCCTTCGAGCGGTACGAACTTCGCACGCTCGACGGCCAGCAGATCGTTCGCGACCACAAGAGCGGCTTCTGCCTGACGAGCGATCACATCTCCGAGCTCCCGACGCTCGGCCCGCGCGGGACGCGCCTGATCGGGAGGAACCGTTGCGGCCTGAGCGCGCCGAAGGCGCTTCACGTGGTCGAGGGCACCGCCGTCGGCTTCGGAGACATCTACCCGCCTGTCAAGGAGGGCCAGTACGTCGACGTCACCGGCGTCCCTCCCGGCGATTACGACCTCGTCAACCGCGTCAACGTCGGCCGGCGCCTGCGCGAGCTGAACTACGCGAACGACGACGCCTCGCTGCGCATCAGGCTCCTGCCGCCAGAGAACCCCGGCGACCCGCCCGGCGTGATCGTGCTGCGCAAGTGCGAGATCGGAACGCAGTGCTAGGACGGCCGGCGGCTGCGCCGGAATCGTCCGAGCGCGGCTGACCGAACGGAACATCCTCGTCGGTACACTTCGCCGCCGTGGCCGGCGAGCGCGTCAAGCTGTCCGTGCGCGAGCGGGACGGACGGGGATCCGGCGATTCCCGCCGTCTGCGCCGTGAAGGTCTGATTCCCGGCGTCCTCTACGGGCGTGGGAAGCCGCCGCATGCGATCTCCGTCGAGGAGCGCGAGCTGCGCCGCGCGCTGACCGGCGACCACGGCCGGCATGCGATCCTCGACGTGACGCTCGAGGGCCAGAAGACGTCGCACGCCTCCATCCTCAAGGACTACCAGCTTCATCCCGTCCGGGGTCGGCTGCTCCACGTCGACCTGCAGGAGGTGCGGCTTGACCAGCCGATTCAGGCGCAGGTGGTCGTCGAGCTCGTCGGCGATCCGGAGGGGGTCAAGGAGGGTGGCGTGCTCTCCCAGGTTCAGCGTGAGATCAACGTCGAGGCGCTGCCGCTCGAGATTCCCGAGCGGATCGAGCTCGATGTGGGCCCGATGGCAATCGGGGACACGCTACGGCTCGCCGACCTCCCCCCGCGCGAGGGGGTCACCTACCTCGACGACCCGGAGGAGACGGTCCTCGCGACGGTGACGACGCCGACGCAGATCGTCGAGCCCGAGGTCGAGGAAGAGGAGCTCGAGGAAGGCGCCGAGCTGCCGGAGGGCGCCGAGTTGCCGGAGGGCGAGGAGGCGCCGGAGGGCGCGGCCGAGGCTCCGGCCGAGCCTGGGGCCGAGGCCGCCGGCGAGCAGGGCACCACCGAGGGCTAGATGCGGCTGTTTCGGCGGGGCGACCGCGCCTCGTCGATCGATCTTCTCGTCGTGGGGCTCGGCAACCCGGGCCGCGAGTACGAGCGCACGCGCCACAACGCCGGCTGGCTCGTGCTCGACGAGCTCGCACGGCGGCTCGGCGCTTCCTGGCGGGGGAAGTTCTCGGGCAAGTTGGCCGAGGTGCGTCTCGACGGCGACCGGCTGGCGCTGCTGAAGCCGGAGACGTTCATGAACGACTCAGGCCGCTCGGTCACCGCTGCGGCGCGCTTCTTCAAGGTAGAGCCGGAGTCGCTTCTGATCGTCCACGACGACGTCGATCTCGAGCCTGGCCGCCTGCAGGCTCGCGCCGGGGGCGGCCTCGCGGGCCACAACGGGCTCCGCTCGCTCGCCCAGTCGCTCGGCTCGCAGGACTTCCTGCGCTTGCGGATCGGCGTCGGCCGGCCCGGTCGCGGCGACCACCGTTCGGTCGCCGACTACGTGTTGTCGGGGTTCGATCCCGAAGAGGACGCGGACGCGCTCGTGACGCGCTCTGCCGACGCGGTCGAGACGCTCGCGCGGGACGGCCTCGAGGCCGCGCAGCAGCGCTTCAACTGATGAGCCCGCGGCTACGATGAACGCCGCGGAACCCGGGGTTCCGTCTTTCGTCATGGACCGGCCTGTCCTGCACCCGTTCGTCGGCGACCTCGTCGAGGACGAGCGGCTCCAGCGCTTCGCCACTTCGCTTCGCGATGGAGGATCTCGGGCCCGCGTCTCCGAGCCCGCGCTGCCGCTCGTGCTGGCGGCGCTGCACGAGCACCTCATGCGAGGTTTGGTCTGCGCGCTGCCGGAGGACGCGGACGCGCGCGACGCGGCTGAGGCCGCCGCGTGGTTCGTCGGCGACGAGCGCGTGGGGCTGCTGCCGAGCCGCGGCGTGCACTGGGCCTCGGGGCTCGAGCCGCCGCCGCACCTCGTCGGCGAACGGGCGCGCGCCCTCGACGTCCTCGCCCGCGGCGGGCTCGTCTGCGCGTCCGCGACCGCGCTCGCGGAGGGAGTCCCGACCGCGCAGGCCCGCCCCGAGCCGGTCGAGGTCGCGCGCGGGCAGGAGCCGGGTCTCGACCGGCTCGCCGAGAGCGTCGCGCTCGCGGGCTACGAGCGAGTCGACCGCGTCGAGGAGCGCGGCCAGTTCGCGGTCCGAGGCGGAATCGTGGACGTGTTCCCGACCACCGGCCGGGAGCCGCTGCGGATCGAGCTCTTCGGCGACGAAATCGAGTCGATCCGCGCCTTCTCGCCGTTCACGCAGCGCGCTCTGCACGCGGTCGAGAGCGCCGTCGTCTACCCGGCCGCGGAGCGCAGGCTCGACCTCGTCGAACTTAGTAACAGTCTGTTACTTGCAGAAGAAGACGCTCGTCCCGCCGTTCCGGACGATCTCGTGTCCCCGCTCGCCGGACCGCCGGACCTCGTCTGGGAGCCGGCCGAGGTGCGGAAGGTCGCGCTCGAGGAGCTGAACGCGGAGCTCGATCTCCAGGGCGCGGCGGAGCTCGATCCGCTGCCGGCCGGCCAGCCGTTCTCGTTCGAGGCGCAGCGCCCTGCGCTCGCGGCCCGGGGGCTGGCCGAGGCCGAGAACGAGCTCGGCGCCCTCGTCCGCGCCGGCCAGCGTGTCGTCGTCGCGTTCCCGCACCGCGGGGAGGCGCTGCGGACGCAGAACCTGCTCCGCCGCGTGCGCGCGCGCCTGCTCGAGCCCGGCGAGCGGCTGCCCGACGAGGCGGAGCTCCTCTTCGCGGTCGCGCCCGCCCGCCGAGGCTTCGTCTGGCGCGAGCTCGGGCTCGTCCTCCTCGCCGATACGCAGATCTTCCGAAAGCGCCCCCGTCGCGTCACCGCAGCGGCGGGCCGGGCGCTCCAGAGCTTCGCCGACCTGCGCAACGGCGACTTCGTCGTCCACGAGGACCACGGAGTCGGCCGCCTCCAGGCCTTCGAGACGAAGGAGGTCGCCGACGTCACGCGCGATTACCTGCTACTCGCGTTCCGCGGCGAAGACCGCCTCTACGTCCCGCACGAGCAGATCGGCAAGGTGTCCCGGTACGTCGGGGCCGACGGGAACGCGCCCGCCCTCTCGAAGCTGGGCGGCAGGGCCTGGCAGAATCTGAAGAGCCGTGCGCGCGAGAGCCTGCGCGAGCTCGCCGGCGAGCTGCTGGCGCTCTACGCGCGGCGCCAGCAGGCCGAGGGCGAGGCGTTCGACCTACGCAGCGACTGGCTCGAGCGGCTCGAAGCCGAGTTCCCGTATCGCGAGACGGAGGACCAGCAGCGCGCGATCGAGGCTGTCAAGGAGGATCTCGAGGCGCCGCGCCCGATGGACCGGCTCGTCTGCGGCGACGTCGGCTTCGGAAAGACGGAGGTCGCCGTCCGTGCCGCGTTCGCGGTCGCGCTCAACGGAAAGCAGACGCTGATGCTCGTCCCGACGACGGTGCTCGCCCAGCAGCATTGGAACACCTTCAGGGAGCGATACAGAGACTTCCCAGTACGGGTCGAGATGGCGTCAAGGTTCCGCGCTCCAGCTGATGTCAAGAAGGTCCTCGGCGACTTTTCCGCAGGAAAAGTCGACGTGTTGATCGGGACGCACCGCGTCCTCTCGCGCGACGTGATCCCGAAGCAGCTCGGCCTGATCATCGTCGACGAGGAGCAGCGCTTCGGAGTCGCGCAGAAGGAGCTGCTGCGCCAGCTCCGGCTCGAGGTCGACGTACTCAGCCTGACCGCCACGCCGATTCCGCGGACGCTGCACATGTCGCTCTCCGGCCTGCGCGACATCTCAGTGATCGAGACGCCGCCGGAGGGCAGGCGCCCGATCCGCACCTTCGTCGGCGAGTACGACGAGGAGCTCGTCCAGACCGCGCTCCGCCGCGAGCGCGAGCGTGAGGGTCAGTCGTTCTACCTGCACAATCGCGTCGAGACGATCGACGAGGCGGCCGACCGGCTCCGGCAGCTCTGCCCCGAGCTCCGGTTCATCGTCGCGCACGGCCAGATGCGCGAGCGGGAGCTCGAGAAGCACATGGTCTCGTTCCTGGCAGGGGACGCCGACGTGCTCGTCTCGACGACGATCATCGAGTCCGGCCTCGACATCCCGCAGGCGAACACGCTGATCGTCGAACGGGCCGACACCCTCGGGCTCGCGCAGCTGTACCAGATCCGCGGCCGCGTCGGCCGGTCCGACGTGACCGCCCACGCCTACCTCTTCTACCCGGACTCCCAGGAGCTGACAGGCGAGGCGAGGGCGCGGCTGGCGACGCTCGCCGACCACACGGAGCTCGGCGCGGGCTTTGCGATCGCGATGCGGGACCTCGAGATCCGCGGCGCCGGCGACCTCCTCGGCGCCGAGCAGTCGGGCCACGTCGCGGCGCTCGGGTTCGAGCTGTACGTCGAGCTCTTGGGCGAAGCCGTCGCCGAGTTGTCGGGGCAGCGGCGCCTGGCCGCGCGGCCGGTGCGGGTGGACGCGCGGGTCGACGCGTACGTCCCCGCGGCGTACATCGGCTCCGAGGCGCTGAAAATCGACCTCCACCGGCGGCTCGCGTTGACCGAGGACGACGACGAGCTGCGCGAGCTGCAGGCCGCGACCGAGGATCGGTACGGCCCGCTGCCCGAGCCGGTGGAGAACCTGTTCGCGATCCAGGAGGCGAAGCTCAAGCTCGCACGCCTGGGCGCGGACTACCTCGTCTTCCGCGGCGGTCGCGCCACGGTCGGGCCGCTGGAGCTGGGGTCGGGCGAGCTCCGAGCCCTCCGCGGCCGTGTGGACACGGCCGTCTACACCACCGCGCGCCGGGAGGTTTCATTAAGGGATGAAGAATTCGGCGGGGCGCTTCGGCTGGTCGATGCTATGCTCGAAACGCGCCAAGCGGCCTGAAGTCGGGGTCCTGCTTGGCCCTTCGTACGTTATGAAGCACATCCGCCTGGTCATCGTTTTCGCCGCCGCGGCGCTTCTCGTCGTGGGTTGCGGCAGCTCGGGATCGTCGGAGTCGGTTCCGAACGACGCCGTCGCCGTGGTCGGCGGCAAGACGATCAGCAAGGACCAGTACGACCAGGTGCTCGCGCAGGCGAAGCGCAGCTACACGGCGCAGCATCGCACCTTCCCGAAGGAGGGAACCCAGGCCTTCACGACGCTGCGCGGGCAGATCATCCAGTTCCTCGTGGAGCGGAGCGAGTACGAGCAGGCCGCGAAGGATCAGGGCGTCAAGGTCAGCGACGAGGACGTCGACAACCGGCTCGCGCAGGTGAAGCAGCAGTACTTCGTCAACCCCGCGGGCCAGAAACCGGCCTCCAAGCAGGAGATCGAGAAGCGCTACCAGCAGCAGCTCAAGGCCCAGGGGCTGACGGACGCGGACGTGCGGGACGGGCTTCGCTACCAGCTGCTTCGGAACAAGCTCTACGAGAAGGTGACGAACGACGTCAAGGTTTCGGACGGCGACGCCAAGAAGTACTTCGACGACCACAAGGCGCAGTACCAGCAGCCCGCGCTGCCGGAGAGCCGCGACGTCAGGCACATCCTCGTCAAGAGCAAGGCGAAGGCCGACGCGGTGTACAAGCAGCTGAAGAGCGGCGCCGACTTCGCGAAGCTCGCTGCGAAGGAGTCGGTCGACCCGAGCAAGTCGACCGGCGGCCGGCTCACCGTCTGCAAGGAGCAGGCTGTGAGCTGCATCAAGACCGTGGCCCCGTTCGAGAAGGTCGCGTTTTCGCTGAAGGCGAACGAGATCTCGAAGCCCGTCCACACCCGCTTCGGCTGGCACGTGATTCAGGCACTCGGCCCGGTGAAGGCCGCGAAGAAGGCGCAGCCGATCCCGTTCGACCAGGTCAAGGCGGCGATCAAGCAGCAGCTCCTGCAGCAGAACAAGCAGGACGAGATGACGAAGTGGTGGAACGACACCAAGAAGGACTTCGCCAAGAAGACCGCCTACCAGACCGGCTACGCACCCCCGGCCAGCGCGACCCAGACCACGACGACGGGTTAGCGTGGGGTGAGGCGGCCATGGCGGCACGTCGCTTGTGCCGTCGGGACGCGCTAATCGCCCCGATACTGCGTCCTCAGTCGCGCCAATAGCTCAGGCTATTGACGCTCCCTGCGTCCTTGTCTCGGAACGACCATCGCGCCCCGACAACGAACAACGTCCCACCAAGGCCGGCTAGGGCAGGCGCTCGTCGAGCTGCAAGAGCTCACCGAGCGGCTGCGGAGAGACTGTCCGTGGGACCGCGAGCAGACGGCCGTCACGATCGTGCCGCACACGGTCGAGGAGGCCTACGAGGTTGCAGACGCGGCGGCCGGCGGCGACGACGCGAAGCTCCGCGACGAGCTGGGCGACCTGCTGTTCCAGGTCTACTTCCTGTCGCAGCTGCTGGCCGAGCGCGGCGCGGGGGATCTCGAGCAGGTGGCGCGCGGGATCCACGAGAAGCTCGTCGCGCGGCACCCGCACGTCTTCGGCGAGGTCGAGGCGCGGACGGCCGGCCGCGTGCGCGAGAACTGGGAGCGCATCAAGCGCGAGCAGGAAGGCCGTGAGGGCATCTTCCACGACGTGCCGGGCAGCCTCCCGGCGCTGATCCACGCACGGAAGATCCAGCGGCGGGCGGCGGCGGTCGGCTTCGAGTACCCGGACACGCACGGAGCGCTCGCCGACCTCGAGGACGAGGTCCGCGAGCTGCGGGAGGCGCTCGCCGACGCGGGGGAGACGAACGCGGAGACGGCCCCGGATCCGGTAGTCGCCGCCGAGGTCGGCGACGTCCTCTTCGCGGCGGTGAACGTTGCGCGGCGCGCGAACGTCGACCCCGAGCTCGCTCTCCGCGCCGCGAGCGCCCGCTTCGTCGGGCGCGTCGAGCATGCGGAGCGGCTCGCGGCCGAGGAGGGACGCGACTGGTCGACGCTGCCGCTCGAGGAACAGGACCGCTACTACGACCGCGCAAAGGAGGCCGTCGGATGAGCCGCATCGCCGACGTGCGCGCACGCCAGATCCTCGACTCGCGCGGGAACCCCACGGTCGAGGTCGACGTCCGGCTCGGCTCGGGCGCATTCGGGCGGGCCGCCGTCCCCTCCGGCGCGTCAACCGGTGTCCACGAGGCGGTCGAGCTGCGGGACGGCGAGGGCGCCTACAGCGGCAAGGCCGTCACGAAGGCAGTCGCGTACGTCGCCGGCGAGATCGCGGACGCCGTCCGCGGCCGCGACGCCGCCGACCAGGCCGGGCTCGACCGGCTGTTGATCGAGCTCGACGGCACGCCGAACAAGGGCCGGCTGGGAGCGAACGCGATCCTCGGCGTCTCACTCGCAACGGCGAAGGCTGCCGCCGCCGATGCGGGCGTCTCGCTCTTCCGCTACCTCGGGGGCGACGAGGCACGCGTGCTGCCGGTGCCGATGCTGAACGTGATCAACGGCGGCGCCCACGCGCAGAACTCGCTCGACCTTCAGGAGTTCATGCTCGTTCCGGCGGGCGCCGCGTCGTTCTCGGCCGCACTGGAGATCGGCGCGACGGTCTTTCACGCGCTCAAGGCCCTGCTGCACGAGCGGGGACACGCGACGGCCGTCGGCGACGAGGGAGGATTTGCCCCGGATCTCGATTCGAGCGAGCAGGCGATCGAGGTCGTCCTCGAGGCGGCAAAGCGGGCGGGGCAGCGGGAGAACGTGGCCGTCGCGCTCGACCCGGCGGCGACGGAGATCTGGCTCGACGGCGCTTACCGGTTCGAGGGCAGGGAACTGGCGCCCGACGCGATGAACGAGTTCTGGGCGGCCCTCGTCGAGCGGCACCCGATCGTCTCGATCGAGGACCCGCTCGCAGAGGACGAGTGGGACTCGTGGGCCGCGCTGACATCGCGCCTCGGCGAGCGCGTCCAGCTCGTCGGCGACGATCTGTTCGTCACGAATCCCGAGCGGCTGCAGCGCGGCATCGACGAGGGCGTGGCGAACGCGATTCTCGTCAAGGTCAACCAGATCGGCACGCTGACGGAGACGCTCGAGGCGATCCGGCTCGCCCAGGCGAACGGCTATCGCGCGGTGATCTCGCATCGCTCGGGGGAAACGGAGGACACGACGATCGCCGACCTCGCCGTCGCCACCCGGGCAGGTCAGATCAAGACGGGCGCGCCCTCACGGACCGACCGCGTCGCGAAGTACAACCAGCTCCTGCGGATCGAAGAGGAGCTCGGCGACCGGGCGATCTACCCAGGCTGGGACGCGTTCCCGCGCTTCTCCCCGTAGCTCGGGATCCGAACCGGGAGCGGCCGCGCCTGCGACGAGGTGGGAACACCCGACAGCACGGCGAAGTGCCGGAGCTACGCTAGGAACAATGGCCACGAGTCTCCGCCGCCGAACGAAGATCGTCGCGACCATCGGCCCCGCCTCCGGTACGGCGGAGGGCGTCGGGTCGCTCGTCGCGGCGGGCATGGACGGTGCCCGTCTCAACCTCTCCCACGGGACGCGCGAGGAGCACGCGGAGCGGGCGCGGCTGATCCGGGAAGCCGAGGTCGAGACGGCCCGGCCGCTGGCGCTGATCGCCGACCTTCAGGGGCCGAAGCTTCGGATCGGCGAGCTGCCGGGACCCGTCACGCTCGCGCGTGGGGACGAGATCGTCGTCGTCGGCGAGGAGCTCTCGCACGACGGCGAGCTGCCTGTCAGCCCCTCGGTGATCGGCGAGGTCCTACAGCCGGGTCACGAGGTCCTGATCGACGACGGGCTCGTCCGGCTGCGCGTGGAGCGAGTGAGGGCCGGCCGCGCTCAGTGCGCGGTGCTCGCGGGCGGCATCGTCAGCTCGCACAAGGGGGTCAACGTCCCCGGCGTGCCGGTGCCGATCCCGTCGCTGACACGGAAGGACATGGACGACCTCGAGTTCGCGCTCGGCCTCGACGCCGACTTCGTCGCGCTCTCGTTCGTGCGCTCCGCCGCCGACGTCCGCGATCTTAAGGACCTGATCGGGCACGCCGGCTCCGACGCGCGCGTGATCGCGAAGATCGAGAAGGCAGAGGCCGTCGACGCGCTCGACGCAATCCTGGCCGAGACGGACGCGGTGATGGTCGCGCGCGGCGACATGGGCGTCGAGATCGGTCCCGAGCTCGTTCCGCTTCTGCAGAAGCGGATCATCATCGCGTCGCTCGATCGCGGAAAGCCGGTGATCACGGCGACGCAGATGCTGGAGACTATGGTGCATCAGCCCGAGCCGACGCGCGCCGAGGCGAGCGATGTCGCGAACGCGATCCTCGACGGGACGTCCGCCGTGATGCTGTCGGGCGAGACCGCGGTCGGTGAGTATCCGGTCGAGGCGGTCGCGACTATGGACCGGATCGCCCGTGCCGTCGAGCCGAGCCTCGGCTACCGGCACCAGCTGCCGGAGGCCGAGGAGGAGCCGACGGTCGCGCACGCGATGTCGAACGCGGCGTGCGACCTCGCCGAGACGCTCCAGGCGACGGCGATCATCGTCCCGACGTTCAGCGGCCGGACGGCGTCCGTCGTGGCACGGCTGCGTCCTCGCCGCCCGGTGCTGGGGCTCACGCATCACGAGTATGCGTGGCGGCAGATGGCGATCGAGTGGGGGGTGATCCCGTTGCGCATTCCCGAGTGCGCCGACGTCGAGGAGTTGTGGGACCGCTCGGTGCGGGCCGCGCGGGACTCCGGTGTCGTCGAGACTGGAGAGCGGGTTGTGATCACTGCGGGCACGGCGGTCAACATCGCCGGCTCCACGAACGTGATCAAGGTCGAGACCGTCTGACAGGACCGGCCGCGACCGCGGCGAAAACGGGGCCATGGCTGCAGCTGCCAGCGCTCGCCGTCGACGTCGCCGCCGCGCGGTGCTCTTGCGCCGCTGGCTCGGAGTCGGCGCGCTCTGCCTCGTGGCACTGCTCTACTACCGGCCCGTCCGAGCGTACTTCGAGACGCGGCACACGCTCGTCCACCGCGACGCAGCCGTGCAGGTGCTGCGGGCGCAGAGGCGAGCGCTCGAGCGCAAGCTCGCGAACGCGGAGACGGATTCGGCGCTCGTGCGCGAGGCGCGGCGGCTCGGCTACGTGAAGCCGGGTGAGCGCCTGTTCATCGTCAAGGGGTTGGAGGCGTGGCGCGCCGCCCAGCGTACGATCAGGCGGCATGGACGATGAGGCCGTCGTTGCCGCCCAGCTAGGCCGTTCCCCGCGAGCGTTCCGGCGCGTCGCGGTGCGCTGCCCCTACGCGCGGCCGGCCGTGACGGAGCAATGGTCGCATGACGAGGCCGGCGAGCCGTTCCCGACCACGTTCTGGATCACGTGCCGGTACCTCGTCGCGGCGATCGCGCGGCTCGAGGCCGCGGGTGGGGTCGAGCGCTGGAGCCGTCGGACGCATGAAGACCCGGAGCTGCAGGTGAGCCTCGAACGGGCGAACGCGGACCAGCAGCACCTCCGGCCGGACGTTCCCGGCGGAATCGGAGGGTCGACCCGCAGCGGCAGCCTCAAGTGCCTGCACGCCCACGCGGCCTTCGCACTCGCCCGGCCGGGTTACGCCCTCGGTGAGCGGATCCTCGCCGAGCTGGACAGCGTCTGGCCCGAGTCGGGTTGCTGCGTGGACAACTAGTGCACCCGTCCGTGAGTTTGGTGCGTGATCCGGGGGATGGATCGTCGTTCGTGGCAAGGACGCAGGGAGTCCCGATAGTGGTTCTATCGGGGCGACCGAGGACGCAGCCACGGGCGGCGAGACGCCGCCGGGTGCGTGCCTGAACCTGCGGACGGGTGCACTAGCATCGGCGTCGATGCCCGTCGCGCTCGAGCAGACGCGCCGCGAGTGGGAGCGAGGACATCGGCTCCTCCAGCAGGAGGTGCGCGAAGGCGGTGACAGCGAGACACTGCCGGCCGAGGTCGAGGCCGTCACCGCGGAGCTGCGGCGCCGGGTCGGACAGACCTTCAGCCTCGCGGAGCTGGCCGATGCATACGCGACCGCCGAGGCCTGGAGCCGCGAGGCCGTGGCCCAGAGCGACCCCGCGGCGGGGTGGCCCCGGCGGCTGGCGACGGCCACCGACGCCGCGTTCCATCTCTATTCACGCGGGGCCGTCGACTACAAGCCGTGACGCAGGACTACCGACAGGCGGGCGAGCGCCGCGAGCGCCGACGGGGCAGGCGTCGCCTCTCCCGGAACCGGATCATCGTCGGCGTCGCCCTCATTGTCGCGTTCGGAGTGGGCGTCGCTCTGGGTCAGGCATTGCACGACAACCCCCGTCCCGGTGGGAAGCAGACGTTGCTCCAAACGTTTCCGCCGCTGAGCGCGACGACCAGACGGTAAAGGGACCTAGTTCAAGAAACGCAAGCTTTGGGTAGCTTTGGCGCCATGGCGCGGAGGGAGTTTCCGGGGCGGCGTCCGCCGACGAGCGATCCCGAGTGGCTGACGCTGGGACAGGCGGCGAAGTACCTCGGCGTCGCACAGAGCACGATCCGCAAGTGGTCGGATCAGGAGAAGGTGCCGGCGTTCTATACGCCGGGCGGCCACCGGCGTTACCGGCGAAGCGATCTCGATATGTTCCTCGACCGGTCGGGTCCCCACGGCGCAAGCCAGCAGGGACCGCTGGTGCTGATCGTCGACGACGACGCGAGCGTCCGCGAGTATGTCCGCGTCAACCTCGAGATGGAGGGCTATGCGATCCGGGAGGCGGGCAACGCGGAGGAGGGTCTGGCGGTGCTCGAGGAGGTCTCTCCGGACCTGATCCTGCTCGACGTGATGATGCCCGAGGTCGACGGCTGGGAGATGCTGCGGCGCGTGCAAGAGCGGCACGGCGTCGGCACGATTCCCGTCGTCATGTTCAGCGGCAAGGTCGGCGAGGGGGCTGCCGAGGAGGCGACGGCGCGCGGAGCTCAGAGCTTCCTGGGCAAGCCGTTCAATCCGCAGCAGCTGATCGACCACGCGAAGCAGCTGCTGCCTGCGTGACCTGAGCTACGACCGACAGCTCGAGCGCTGGGCCGTCCATCACCGGGCCGGTTGGCTGAACCCGATCTTCGAGGGACTGACCTGGATCGGCGGCGAGGGTCTCATCTGGCTCGTGCTTGGGCTCGGGCTCGCGGTCCTGTGGCGGCGGCCGTGGCTCTTCGCCCAGGTCGTGATCGCGGACGCGGTCGCGGACGCGCTCGCATACGCGCTCCGCCACGCGATCGGAAGACCGCGGCCCCCGTCCGTGTACGCCGAGCCGGAGCCGCTGGTGGGCGTGCCGCACGGCGGCTCGTTTCCGTCGGGTCACGCGGCGACGTCATTCGCGTGCGCGACCACGCTCGCCTTCGCGGCGCCGCGCCTCGCGCCGGCGTTCTTCGTCCTCGCCGCCGCGATCGCCTGGTCGCGCGTCTACGTCGGCGTCCACTACCCGCTCGATGTGCTCGGCGGCGCACTGTTGGGCGTTCTCGTGGCAACGCTGCTCACGTTCCTGGCGCGTCGCTGGCGGTGGGGCGCCGGAGGGCACAGTGCGATTAGCACGGGCTCGGAGAGCGCGCCGCCGTCAGCGGCGCGAGGCGGGCCGGAGGCCGGCTCCGCCGGCCGGGAGGCGCGCCGGCCAGGGGCGTGAGAACTAGAGCTCTTCGGAGGCTCTTAGGAGACCCGCCCCGATTACGGCGAGTGAGGCCAGCAGGCTGATCCAGATCCCGATCCCGCGGCCGCCGGCCGGCAGGAACTCGTCGGGGATCGAGATCAAGCGGATGAGGACGAAGATCGTCGACAGCGAGCCGAGCGCGATCACGACGAGGCTCTCGGGAATCGCCCGCGGCAGCTCGATGCCCGCCTCGCTGAGCGCGACGAGCGCGACGACGGCGAGGCCGATGAAGAAGACGAGCTTGCCGAGCGTGCCGGTGTGCCAGCCGATGACGCCGATCGTCGGGCCGATCGAGCCCGAGCCCGCATACCAGTCCGTGAACGCCGAGATCGCCAGTATCAGGCCGGAAACCCACGTTGCGACCTCGCCGACCGCGACCATGCCGGCGGGGGTGAAACGGTCACGGCGCTCGAGCGGCTGCTCGCTCACGGCGGCGGCGGCGGGGTAGGGATCTTGGGTCTCCACGGTAGAAGTATGGGCATCTTCGTGGTTAGATTCACGGGCTTGCCAAAATTAGGGGGGCGCAATGACGGATCCGACCGGGGATCCGCTCAGATCCTCCGACGGTGACGAGATCGTCTTCCTCGCCGCCGGGGACAATGCCAAAGGGGAGTTCCGCTGTGCCGAGTGCGGCTACGGCGTTGCTGTCTGCCGCGAGCTACCCGTCTGCCCGATGTGCTCGTGCGAGGTCTGGGAAGCGTCGTCGTGGCATCCGTTCGGGCGTGCTCTCGGCAGCGGGCACCGCCAGTAGCTGCCGGGCACCTCTTAGAGTCCGAAGAGGTTCTGCACCTGTTTCCACATCTCGACGCCCAGGTAGATGCTGAGCGCCAGTAGGGCGATCACGACCAGCCAAAACCGGATGTTGGCGGCCCGCCGTTCGCGTGTCCGTCTCTCGCGGTGCTCGCGCATCGCCCGCCGCCGGCGGTACTCGCGCTGCACTGCGCGCGGATCGGTCAGCGGCGGCGGCTCCGGCGGCGGTTTTTTCGCGGGCTCCGCCATCCGCGAGAGTCTAAATTAGGCTGCACTGCGACACTGAGTACGAGGGCATCGATGGTCGAACCGGGCGACCGCACACTCGAACGCACTGATGCTGCGCCGCGGTCGCTGGCGCTCGGTGCCGCGGCGCGCCGGCTTGCCGAAGGCGCTCCGGTCGACGAGGGGCTGCACGAGATCGTCAAGGCCGTCGCGAGCGCCGTGCGGGCCGACGTCGCATTGCTCCGGGTTCTCGACGACGACGGCGCAGTGCTGGAGGCGCGCGCGGTCGTGGGCACCTCGGACGTGCTCGAAGCCGAGCTGCAGGGGTCTCGCGTCGCCGCGGAGGAGGATTTCGAGCCCGATCTGACGGCGGAACGGCTCGGCCTCGGTGCCGGTCTCGAGGAGGTGATCGGCGTCGGCGACGTCGTTCGCGGGCGCTTGGAGGCCTACCGCCGCGGTGAGCCCTTCAGCGCTGCGGAGCGTGCCCTGGCGCGGCTAGGGGCCGACTACGCAGCGCTGGCGCTCGTCGCGTCGCAGCCCAATGGCGAAAAGGCGCGCGGGCTCGTCTCGACCGAGCTGCTGAGAATCGGCGGCGATGCGCTCGCTGCCGGTGTCGACGCTCAACGGACGGCGGAGCAGATCGCTGCGCTCGCCGCGGAGGCGACGGGTGCGGTCGCCGCCACCGTCTGGCTCGTGGACGATGACGGGACGTTGACCGTTGCCGGCGCGTACGGCGACGGCGAGCCCGACCGCGAGCGCGCCGCGCAGGTCCTTGCGGCGAACCGCCCGCTGGCGATCCACGCCGGCTCGTGGACGCTGCGGCTCGGCCAGCCTCCTCTCGGCGCGCTCCAGCTCTGGTTCGAGCAGGTGCTCGTCCCCTCGGACGAGGTTCTCGATGCGTTGACCACATTCGCGGCCCGCTCCGCGCATGCGCTCCGGACGAGCGAGGATGCGCGGCGGCAATCGGTTGAGCTCGAGCGGAGCCGCGCGCTGGTCGCAGTCGTGGGCCAGGCGATCGCGCAGCTCTCGCTTGCGCACACGCTCGAGACCGCCGTCGCCCGAGTGGCCGAGCTGCTCGGGTCGCAGCGGCTGGCGGTCTATCTGCTCGACGACGCAGGGGAGCGGCTGGTCGCGGCCGCAGGCCGAGGTCTCGCCGGGCCACACACCCGCGTCGCACAACGGCTGCTCGAGCTGGCGGAGGGGCCGCTGCGCGGGCACGAGGCGCTGCAGATCCCCAACGCGGCCGCGGACCCGCGCCTCCAACCGGTGCACGAGCAGCTGGCTGAGACCGGAATCGAGGGGGCGATCGGCGTGCCCCTCCGTGCGCACGAGGATCTGATCGGCCTGCTTGCGGTCTACGTCCGGCGCGGCCGGGTCCTGAGCACGGACGAGCTGGCGCTTGTCACCTCGCTCGCCGCGCAGCTCGCGGTCGCCGTCCAGAACGCGCGCCTGCACGAGCAGGTCAAGCGCCGGGACGCCGAGCGGCGTGAGGCGCTCGACGCGGAGAAGAATGCATCGCGGACCCTCGGCTCTCTCTACGAGATCCTGCGGACGTTCGCCCAGAGCCTCTCGCTCGAGACGACGCTCGACGCGATCGTCCGCTCGATGGCAGAGCTGCTCAGAATCGACGCGGTCGGGATCCGCATGCCCGACGAGCGGCAGGAGGCGCTGGTCACGCAGACGCTGCACGTCAGTGACGAGCGGATGGAGCAGGCCGTGAGGACGATCCTGATGCGGCCGCAGCCGTTCTCGCCGCGGTTGCGGCGGCTGTTCGCCGGCGGCCGCCCGCTCGTCCTCGACCCGCGCATCGCGGCGGACCTCGGCGGCGCCTACGCCCTGCTCGCCCCCTTCCTGGTGAAGGGCTCGACGACCGCGATCGTCCCCCTCTCGACACAGGAGGAGGTGCTCGGGACGCTGACGCTGCTCTCGCTCGACCCCGCCCGGCCGCTCGAGCGCGCCGACATCGAGCTCGCACTCTCCGTCGGCGGACAGGCCTCACTCGCGCTCGAGAACGCCCGCCTGTACCAGCAGCAAAAGCGATTCACCGACACGATGCAGCGGTCGCTGCTGCCGCGCGGCCGACCCCGCGTCGAGGGGATCGAGGTCGGCGCCGTCTACGAGTCGTCGGCGCGCGTCGACGTCGGCGGCGACGTCTACGACTTCCTCACGCTCGACGACGGCCGCCTCGCCGTCGCTGTCGGCGACGTCACCGGCCACGGCATCGACGCCACCGCCGACATGGCGATGGCGAAGTTCGTCTTCCGCTCCCTCGCCCGCGAGCACCCGGAGCCGCGGGAGTTTCTCGCGGCGGCGAACGAGGTCGTCGTCGACGAGGTGGCCGCGAACAAGTTCATCACGATGCTGTATCTGACGATCGACCCGGCGACCGGCGACGTCGCCTGCGCCAGCGGGGGCCATCCGTGGCCGCGGATCGTCGAGCAGGACGGCTCCGTGAGGGCGCTGCGCGTGAGCGGGCTGGCGCTCGGCATCGACGCGGGGCAGACGTACGAGGAGGTGCGCGAGCGGTTGCCGGCTGGCGCCGCGGTCGTCCTTTACACCGACGGCGTCATCGAGGCGCGGCGGGACGCCGAGCTGTACGGCGACGCGCGGCTCGACGCGGTGCTCGCCGAGAACGCGCGGCTGTCGGCGGAAGAACTCGCGAAGGCAGTCGTCGAGAGCTGCCGCGCTTTCACCGGCGGGGAGCTGACCGACGACTGCGCCGTCGTCGTCATCCGCCGCGACGCTTGATCGAGCTGGTGCGGCCCTCGGACGGGCGGCTCTTGCGAATCGGCCACCGGGGCGCCGCGGCCCTCGCGCCTGAGAACACGCTTCACTCGTTCGAGCGCGCGATCGAGCTCGGGGTGGACTTCGTCGAGTTCGACGTGCTCGATCTCGCTGACGGGACGCTCGTCCTCGCGCATTCGGACGACCTCCTCGAGGTCAGCCACGGCGCTTCGGCCGGGAGCGTTCGTGGCCGGACTCTGCCTGCGCTGCGGCAGGTCGCTCCCGAGCTGCCCACGCTGGACGAGGCGCTCGAGTTCTTCACGTCGAGGCCGGTGTCGCTGCACGTCGACGTCAAGTGTGGGCGCGGCAGCGGCGCCGTCGCGCGCGCGCTGCGCCGCCACGGTTTGCTCGGCCGCGCCGTCGCGAGCGCGTTTCGGCGCTCGACGCTGCGCGAGCTGCGCGCGGTCGCTCCCGAGCTCGCGCTTGCCGTCAGCTACCCGGACGACCGCCACGGGCTCGCCCGCCGCCGCCTGCTGACGCCGTTCGTCCCGCCGACCGTCGCGATGCTCGCCCGTGTGCTGCCGCCGCGGCTGGCTCGCTGGCTCGACGCCTCGGGCGCTCGGGCGGCGATGCTGCACTACGCCGTCGTCTCGCCTGCCGCCGTCGAGCGCTGCAGGAAGCGCGGCGCCGCCGTCTGGGCGTGGACGGTCAACAGCCCCGAGCTCGCGGCGTCGCTACGCGAGCTCGGCGTGGACGGGATCATCAGCGACGACCCCCGGATCTTCCTACACTGATTGCCGTGAGACGACGGGTTCTCACGGGGCTCTCCCTGGTCGTGCTCGCCGTCGCGGGGGTGCTCGCGGCGACGGTCAGCGCCGGGGTGCGCCCGCTCTCGCTGCTCGCGACGACCGGCACCACGACGACGACGACCGGGACGACGACGACCGGGACGACGACGACAGTCCCGGAGCCTTTGATCGCGCCCCGCGTCTCGATCGGCGGCGTTCGCGTCGGCGGCCTGACGCCCTACGAGGCTTACGCGGCCGTCGACGATGTGTTTTCGCAGCCGCTCGTCCTGATCGTTGCCCGCCACCGGCTGGAGCCGCTTCCCGCGCAACTCGGCGCGGTTGCCCGCATCGGCGAGGCGATCGCTCGGGCGCGCAACGCTCCGCCCGGGACACGGATCCGACTCACGGTCCGGGTGGTGCGCACGCGCGTCCGCGCCTACGTGGCGGCTGTGGCGAAGCGGTTTGACGCGGCGCCGGCCGACGCGCACCTCTTCCTTCGCAGCCTGCAGCCATGGGTCACAAAGCCGCAATTCGGCCGCAGCCTTTACCGCGGCCGCGCCGAGCGTGCTATCGCGGCCGCGCTCGCGAACAACAAGCACGGCCCCCTGCGGCTGCGCCAGAAGCGGCTCGCGCCGGCTGCCACCCGCGCGAGCTTCGGGCCCGTGATCGTGATCAGGCGAGGCTCGAACAACCTTCACCTCTACCGCGGCATGCGCCCGTGGCGGGTGTTCACCGTTGCGACGGGGCAATCGCGGTATCCAACCCCGCTCGGGCGCTTCAAGATCGTCGTCAAGTGGCGGAACCCGTGGTGGTATCCGCCCAACTCCCCCTGGGCACAGGGCCTGAAGCCGATCCCACCTGGCCCGGGCAACCCGCTCGGAACGCGGTGGATGGGCCTCAGCGCGCCGGGGGTCGGCATCCACGGCACGCCTGATTCCGCCTCGATCGGCTACTCGGCGTCGCACGGCTGTATCCGGATGCAGATCCCCGACGCCGAATGGCTCTTCAGGCACGTCGAGATCGGCACGCCGGTCTTCATCGTCGCGGCATGAGCGCCCGCCCGCTGCGACTCGCGCTGCAGGCGCTCGCGCTGGCCGGCGTCGCCGGACTGCTCGTCCTGCTCGTCTGGAAGCTCACGCACGACCCCGGTGGCGGCGTCGCCGCGCAGCTTCAGCATGGCAAGCACCCGACCGCACCCAACTTCACGCTGGAGCGGCTCGACGGGGGCGGCACGGTGGAGCTCACGTCGATCAAGAAGCCGCGCGTGCTCGACTTCTTCGCCTCGTGGTGCAGTCCGTGCGCCTACGAGTCGCAGCGGCTGCAGAAGTTCTCGAAGATCTACGGCAAGAAGATCGCCTTCGTCGGCGTGAACACCGACGACTTCGGTGCCGACGCGAAGAGGTATGTCAAGCGATACCGGCTGACGTACACGATCGTCCGCGAGCAGGGCCGCAACGTCCTGAACCGCTGGGGCGGGCTGCCGCTGCCGCGCATCTTCTTTATCGGCCGCGACGGCAAGGTCGTCGGCCAGATGGAGGTGGAAGAGGACCTGCCGCGATTCCTGAAGCAGCTGGCGGCGACGGCATGAGACGGGTTGCGATCGTGCTGGCGGCCGTGCTGGCGTTCGTGCCGCCCGCGCTGGCCAGCGAACGGCATCCGACGCTGAACGAGCTCGAGAACGAGGTCATGTGCCCCGTGTGCGGCACCACCCTCGCTCAGTCGGATTCGCCCGCCGCGCAGCAGATCAAGCGGTTCATCACGGCCTCGATCGCCGAAGGCAAGACGAAGAGCGAGATCAAGGCTCAGCTCGTGGACAACTACGGCGAATCGATCCTGGCCGCGCCGCCCGCGCACGGGTTCAACCTCCTGGCCTGGGTGTTGCCGCTGGTGGGGATCGCCGCCGCGGCTGCGCTTCTCGGTGCCGCCGCCTGGCGCTGGACGCGGCCCCGCCCGGCCGAGGCGCGCCCGCTCGCGGCCTCGCGCAACGGCCGTGGCCCGCTCGATCCGGATCTCGAGCGCCGCGTCGACGAAGAGCTCGCGCGCTTCGACTAGTCATGGCGGGCCGGATCCCGGTCGCGTTTCTCGCCGGCCTCGTCTCCTTCGTCGCGCCCTGCGTTCTGCCGCTGGTGCCGGGGTACCTGTCGGCGGTGTCGGCCGTCGAGGCGGGCCGGCTCGGCCAGCGTGGGACGACGAAGCGCGTCTTCCTCGCCAGCCTGCCCTTCGTCGCCGGTTTCACCGTCCTGTTCGTCGCGCTGGGCGCCGGCGCCGGACTGGTCGGGAACGCCGTCTCCCTGAATTCGACGCGCGTGCAGGCGGTGGCGGGTTTCGCGGTCGTCCTCTTCGGCCTCGCCTTCATGGGGTTGTTGCCGTTTCCGGAGCGGCTGGTCGCCCCGGGCCTGGTCGGGGAGGCGCGACGGCGAGGCTCCGGCGCCCTGCTCGGCGCAGCGTTCGCGGTCTGCGCGGCGCCGTGCATGGGGCCTGTCCTGGGGACGATCCTCGTCCTCGCGGGATCGACGAGCACGGCTGCCGAAGGCTCGGTGCTCCTGCTCGCGTACTCGCTCGGGCTCGCGCTTCCGTTCGTCGTCGCGGGGATCGCTTTCACGCACGTGATGGGGCCGTTCCGCTGGCTCCGCGACCATTACGTCGTGATCCGCACGGTGAGCGGCACGCTGCTCGTCGCGATCGGGCTGCTGCTCTTCTTCGATCGGATCTGGTGGCTGAGCGTCGGCTTCAACCGCGCGCTGGAGGCGCTCGGCCTGCACTAGGGGCCGGAACGGGCTTGGTCGCCGGATGCTTGCTCGGCCGGAGACCGGCTCTGGGCGAGCCGCTTAGCCGTGGCTGCGCCAATTCGCCACGAGGTGCCGGCGTCGGGCGCCCCCGGGCTGATCGTCAAGTCGAAGGACGGGGTAAACACGGCTACCTCGGTCGCCCCGACCCGCCGGGCGGACGTAATTTGCAAATCCGTCACGATCGTGCCACCCGCGCGCGCGCTTTCGGTGGTTACGCTCAAGGCGAGGGAGGAGGGATGAGCCCCACCCAAGGGTGGGGGTGCGCGCGCGTGTACCTAGAAGGGCCGGCAAGTCCGGAGCGACGGCTGGCGGAAAGCGGCGCTCGCTACAGGACCGGCCGTGGAAGCTCGAGCGAGCCTGCGGCGACGATCTCCGACGCGCGTTGCAGCTGGGCGAGCAGCGAATCGAGCCCGACGCCTCGGTGGGCCGGCCTGTACGGCGCCAGACGGCGCGTCGCCTTCTCCAGCTGGCGCTCGCACCCGACGCGGTTCCCGCGCCCGGCCTGATACCAGGCCACGGCAACGTGGACGAGCCCCTGCAGGAAGTCTCGCTCGGCGGCCTCCGCGGCCCGCCAGGCGTCCTCGAGCTCCTCGTGCGCAGCGAAATATTCGCCGTTGCGGATCAAGTCGAGCCCCCGGTCGAGATTCGGCTGCCATCCCACGCAACCACGACCGTAACAGCGGGCCGGCGCCGCTTTCAGGGGCGAAACGAGTGTTACTCTCGGCGCGTGACGACGATCCTGCTGGCGGGAGTCGACCTCTACTTTCGCGGCAAGCTCGAGGGCCTGCTTCCCGGTCACCACCTCGTCACGGTGGACAGTGTCGATCCACCCGATCTTGTCATCGCGGACATCGCGCGAGTCGATCCCGACGAGGTCGCGGATGCCTATCCCGACGTTCCGATCCTCGGTTTCTCGAACCACACCGACACGTCGGGATTGCGACGTGCCCACGAAGCGGGGTTCGATCAGGTGGTCGCGAAATCGGCCCTCGTGGAGCGGGCAGGCGCCCTCGTCCAGGAGCTGACTGCCTCAGTAGACTGACTCGCGCCGATGACCTACATCATCGCCGAGCCCTGCATCGACATCAAAGACCTCTCGTGCGTCGATGTCTGCCCGGTCGACTGCATCCACGAGTTCGAGCGGATCCTGATCATCGACCCCGAGGAATGTATTGACTGCGGTGCGTGCGAGCCGGAGTGTCCGGTCGAGGCGATCTTCCCCGAGGACGCGCTTCCGGACAAATGGAACGACTTCGTCAAGATCAACTACGCCTACGGTGAGGGCGCTGACGTCGTGAACAAGCTCGTCGACGACTACGCGACCGAGCACAACGTCCAGAACCCGCCGCTGGAGAGCTGACGCGCGTTACTTCTCGCGTGCGCGGGGCACAACCGAGGCGTCATCCAGAAAAGGGGTTTACCGATGCCACAGAAAGCATGGAGCTCGAAGCGCGAGCGCCAGTACGAGCACATCAAGCAGTCCGAGAAGAAACAAGGTCGCTCGACGAGACGTGCGAAGGAGATCGCAGCGCGGACCGTCAACAAGGAGCGCGCGCAGAAAGGCGAGACCAAGGGCTCGTCCTCGCGGTCGCGATCGGGCTCGAGCTCGAGATCGGGTTCCTCGCGCACACCGTCTGGCTCGAGCAACAGCGGCCAGACCAAGGAGCAGCTGTACCGGCAAGCGAAGCGGCTCGGGATCGAGGGTCGCTCGAAGATGAGCAAGCAACAGCTCCAGCGCGCTGTCGCGCGTCGGAAATAGGTGCGGTAGGCCCCGACTCGCTGGCTATGCTGCGGCCTCGATGAGGCCGCGGACGCTCGACCACGTCGCGCTCTGGGTTGCGGACCGAGACCGGATCGCCGACTTCGTGACGACGAATGCCGGCATGCACGTCATCGAGCGAACCGACCGGTTCACGCTCGTCGGCTCCGATGCGCGCCGCGGGAAGCTGACCCTGTTCGCGGCCGAGGGGCCACGCCAACAGGGCGCGCTGAAGCATGTCGCGCTGCGCGTCACCGACCTGCGCGCCGCACTCGGCGAGCTGCCCCAGGACCTCGCGCTCGACCAGCCTAGGCCGGGTGAAGCGTACTTCGACGTGAGCGAGGGGCTCAGGCTCGGCCTCGTCGAAGCGAACGCCTACGTCGATTACGACCTCGATCACGTCGCGCTCTTCGCGGCCGATCCGACTGCGGCGGCACGGGCATACGAGCGGCTCGGCTTCCGCTATTCGCCACCGGGGGCTTCGGGACAACCGCGCGTCGAGGTCGGCGGCGCCTACGTCGAGCTCCACGACGGCGAGCCCGGTGACCCCGAGCGGCCGCTGCTCAACCATCTCGCCGTCCTGGTCGAGTCCACGGACGAGCACATCGCGGAGGCCGAGGAGCTCGGGGTCGAGATCGACGATGTCGTCGACGCTCCGAACACCTACGCCGTCTTCCTCTGGGGCCCCGAGCGCGTCCGCGTCGAGTACGTCGAGCACAAGGCCAGCTTCTCCCTGACGTAATTTGCTCATCGCGGGCGCGGGTATGGCGGGCCTGTGTGCCGCCGCGCGTGCGCGTGAGCTCGGGCTGGAGCCGACGGTGCTCGAGAAGGGCGACCGGCCGGGGGGCTCGATGCTGCTCTCGAGCGGCGTCGTTTGGCGGTACCGCTCCCTCGAGGACTTCCGTCGCGAGTGCCCCGACGGCGTCCCTGCACTGCAGCGCCAGATCGTCGAGCGCCTCGACGATGCGCTGGGCTGGCTGGAGTCGCTCGACGCACCGACGGTCGCGAAGAAGACGCGAAATCCCCGCACGGTCGGATGGCGCTTCGATCCGCGCGGCATGACGCAGGCGCTCCTCCGCCGAGCGGGCGACGTCCAGACGGGGCGTGGCCTCGTGCCTGGCACCGGGCCACGTCCCGACGAGCCAGTCGTGCTCGCCACCGGCGGCTTTCCCGTTCGGCTCGCTCGCGAACGCGGTCTCCTGCTCCGGTCGAATCCGTGGAGCGAGGGTGACGGGCTCGATTTCGCCGCGTCCTGCGGCGGCGCGACGAGCTCAGGTCTCCACGAGTTCTATGGCCGCGCGATGCCCGCTCCCCCCGCGACGTGGGGGGAACGCGACTTCGTCGACCACGCACAGCTTTACGGGCACGTCGCCCGCGTCGTCGATGAGCGCGGCGACGCGGTCGCCGTTGCGCCGGACGACTGGTCGGAGAACGGGCTCGTCCAGGAGATCGGACGGCGTGGCGGAACAGCGTGGTACCTCGTCGCCGGTGAAGATCTGGGCCGGCCGACGCCGTATGGAACCGTCGGCGAGGCGATCGCGCGCGTTCGCGCAGCGGGCGGCACTGTCGAGCAGCGCGATGAAGGCCTGTTGGCAGTGCACGTCGCAGCCGCGGTCACGCACACGATCGGCGGGCTCGCAATCGACGAGCGTGGACACGTTCTCAACTGGCGCGGGGAGCCGATCGAAGGCCTGTACGCGGCCGGCGTCGACGCCGGCGGCGTCGCCAACGGTGGCTATGCAAGTGGCCTCGCGGCCGCCCTGGTCTTCGGGCTGATCGCCGCCGAGGAAGCGGCCGGCGCTACCTAGGTAACCGGCTGGAGGTAGACGCAGGGCCGCTGGTCGCCGGGCAGCGGCGATGGTCCGATCTTCGAGACGCGGAGCCGGCCGTCCCCCTCCTCGACGACGTCGCCCACGGAGGGTGGGTCGCCGGTGCGCTCGCGCAGCTCGTAGCCGCTCGGCTTCGAGACGAAGAGCAGGTAGCCGTTGCTGCCCGACACGCTGGGCGACTCCGTCACGGGCGGAGACTCTAGCTTTCCGGCTCGGCCGCGTACCCCGGCAGCACGACCCGAAGCGCAGTGCCGCCGTTCGCGCCGGGGCCGACGGTGATCCGCCCGTTCAGCGTGCGGGCCCGCTCCTCGATCGCCTCGAAGCTGCGTCGACGGCGCTCGCCGGCCCCGTCATCGGCGATCTCCGTCGCAATCTCGCCGTCGACCTTCTCGACCCGGATCGTGATCCTCGTAGGCGGCCCGCGACGGATCGCCTGGCTGACGGCCTCCCGGATGATCTGGTAGAGCCCGACCCTGGTCTCCTCCGCGAGGTTGTCAGCCGCCTCGAGGTCGAGGTCGACCTGGACCTCATTCGAGAGCCCGACCTGTTCGGCGAACGCGCGGACCGCGGGCGCGAACCCTTGGTCGCGCAACACCACCGGCTCGATGTTGAAGGAGAGGTCGCGCAGAGAGCCGATCGTCTCTCGGTGCCGGTCGAGCGCCGCCGTAAGCACTCGCTGCGCGTCCTCGAGCCGTCCCGCCTCGATCGACCCGATCGCGGCGTCGAGCATGAGGCCGATGCCCGACATCGACTGCACCGGCCCGTCGTGCAAGAAGAGCGCGAGGCGCCGGCGCTCGTCTTGCTCGGCCGTGATCAGCTGCTCCGAGAGCCGGGCGCGCTCCGCCTCGCGAAAGCTGGCCTGGGCGACGAGCTTGGCCTCTGCGGCCCGGTGGCGCCGCCGCTCGGCGTAGAGGAGAAGCGCCCACCCCGCGGCCGCCGCCCCTAAAAACGCGGCGCTAGTCGATGATTGCTTCGCGAAGCGCAATCGCCACCGCGTGCGTCCGCGTGTCCGCCTCGAGCTTCGTGAGGATGTGCCGCACGTGGCTCTTGACGGTCTCCTGGCTGATGAAGAGGCGCGAGGCGACGTCAGCGTTCGACATCCCGTCGGCGAGCAGCTGGAGGATCTCCCGCTCGCGGCCAGTGAGCATGTCGTCCTTCGCATCGCCGAGGAAGGCGGGCATCAGCGCTGGATCGACGAATCCCTCTCCGGCGACGACCCTGTCGATGGCCTTCAGCAGCGTCTGGTGCGGGGCCTCCTTGAGGATGTACCCCTTCGCCCCTGACTCGAGCCCGCGGCCGAGCAGGCTGCGTTCGCTGTAGGCGGTAAAGATCAGCACCGCCGTCTCCGGAATCTTCTCCGTGAGGATCTTCGTCGCCTCGAGCCCGTCCATCCCGGGCATCCGCACGTCCATGATCACGACGTCCGGCTTGCGGCGCTCGGCGAGGGAGACGGCCGTGGCGCCGTCGGACGCCTCGCCGATGACGCGGATGTGCGGCGCTCGGGAGAGCGACAGCCGTAGGCCTTCGCGCACGACCTCGTGGTCGTCCACGATCAAGCACGTGATCTCGTTTCGGCCCTGCCCATTCTCCGTCACGGCCTGCGGATTGTATGCGGG
>JBKOYZ010000173.1:0-18734 GCA_046725655.1 Actinomycetota bacterium
AGACGACACCGGCGAGTTCGCCTACGTCGACCCGCGCGGTGATCGCGCGCTGCTCGAGGTGGCGCCGGTGCCATCCTGGCACGAGCTGCAGTTCAGGCGCTGACGGCGCGCACGGCCGCGGCGAGCTCGCAGACGCCTGCCTGCAGCCCAGGCTCGCTCGTCGCGGCATAACCGAGCAGGAGAGCCGGTCGGCCACGTGTGCGGATGCGATGCTCGCCGAGGGCGCAGAGCCCGACCTGCCGGGCACGGGCCGCCTCGGCCATGCGTGTCTCGTCGACCGAGTCCGGGAGGGCGACCAGCACGTGTAGCCCTGCGGCTATGCCGTGAACACGCGCGTCCGGAAGCTCGCGCCCGAGTGACGCTGTCGCGAATCGATCCAGCCACGAATCGTGTGATCAACACGACCGAGGTCGGGCCGCGCCCGTTTCCGGCCGCGTCCGCGTTCGGCGATATCTGGGTCCCCAGCTCGGGCGGAACCGACGTCTACAGGGTTCACGTCGAGTGACTTGACATCTGCCTTTCTGTAAGCCTACACTTACCGTAAGTGATGGCTTACGGCGGAGCCATAGGCGCGCTTGGTGATCCGACACGGCGGGCGATCTTCGAGCAGCTTCGCAGCGGCCCCCGCGCCGTCGGGGAGATCGCGAGCGAGCTGCCCGTCAGTCGCCCGGCGGTGTCGCAGCATCTGCGCGTCCTGAAAGACGCTGGTCTCGTGACGGAGCGGCGCGAAGGAACGCGGCGTCTCTACCAGCTCGATCCGGACGGGCTGGCCGAGGTCCGCGGCTACTTCGATCGGTTCTGGACGGCGGCACTCGCCGACTTCAAGGCGGCCGCGGAGAGGAGTGAGCAATGAGTACTCAGACGGATCTCACGGTCCGCAAGACGCTGACGGTGAATTGTTCGCCGGAGCGGGCATTCGAGGTCTTCACGGCCGGAATGGCGAGCTGGTGGCCGTTCGAGACGCACTCGACGAGCGACGAGCGGCCCGAGGCGGTGGTCATCGAGGCGCACGAGGGCGGTCGGGTGTACGAACGGCTCGCCGACGGCAAGGAGAGCGACTGGGCGACGGTCACGGCGTGGGAGCCTCCGTCGCTTTTCGCCGTCAAATGGCACGTCACGTCCGGGAAGCCGGAGACGCAGCTCGAGGTGCGGTTCCTGCCGGAGAGAGACGGGACGCGGGTCGAGTTGACTCACGGCGGCTGGGAGCGTTACGGGCGGGAAGCCGCGGAGGCGTTCGACAGCTACAACGGCGGCTGGGACACGGTCCTGCGGCCGTACGTGGAAGCGGCGAACGGCTAGCTCTCGGGCAGTGCGAAGCCGAATTGCGGCTCCGCCGCCGCAGTTGGCGCGATCCTGATTTGCGTCACGGAGGCGAGCGGGACGATCAGCTCCTCCCGCTCGCCCTCGTCCTCGGGGTGCGGGCGCAGCGTCACGAAGCCATGGCCGGGCTCCGCAGAGATCGTGTCGAGCAGGTAACTGGAGCCGTCACGGAGCTGCACCTCCACCAGGGCCTTCTGCAGGCCGTGGGTCTCGGTGAAGTGGCCGATCTGCTGGTGCACGCGCGTGACGAACTCGTCGACGGACGGCGCGCCGGGTAGCCATAGGTCGGACACGCCGGCCAGCGTACTCGGCGACGCGGCCTCGCGAGGCAATCCGCGGGGACTGTCCCCACGAACTGGCACGGCGCGACAGGTGTGGACGAAAAGTCACACTTTCGTCACAGGTTGGCCGTGTCCGGAAGAGAGCCGTGGCCCGGCTAGAACAGCCGGGCGGTGTCTGATCCGGACGGTGCGCCGAGGTGCGCGCGGCCGCGCTTGGTGACGATTCGGCCGCGCGGGGTTCGCTGGATGAACCCGAGCTGGAGCAGGTACGGCTCGTACACGTCCTCGATCGTGTCCACCTCCTCGCCGAGGGCGACGGCGAGCGTCGACAGCCCGACGGGGCCGCCCTCGAACTTGTCCACGATCGCCCGCAGCAGTGCGCGGTCGGCGCGCTCCAGGCCGTCGGCGTCGACCTCCATCAGGTCCAACGCCTCGCGCGCGATCTCGAGCGTGATCTTCCCCTCGTGCCGCACCTCCGCCACGTCTCTCACCCGGCGCAGGATCCGGTTCGCGATCCGCGGCGTCCCGCGCGCACGCGCCGCGATCTCCGTCGCGGCCTCGCCCGTGATCTCCACGCCGAGGATGCGTGCGGAGCGGCGGACTATCAGCGCCAGCTCCTCGGGCTCGTAGTGCTCGAGCCGGAACGTCATCCCGAAACGGTCGCGCAGCGGCGTCGTCAGCAGCCCGGTCCGGGTCGTTGCGCCGATCAGCGTGAACGGCGGCAAATCGAGGGTCAGCGTCCGCGCGGCAGGCCCCTGGCCGACGACGATGTCCAGCCTGAAGTCCTCGAGCGCGGGATAGAGGATCTCCTCCACCGCCCGCGCGAGGCGGTGGATCTCGTCTACGAAGAGGACGTCGCGCTCCTCGAGCCCGGTCAGGATCGCGGCGACGTCGCCCTTCCGCTCCAGGGCCGGCCCTGCGACCGTCCGCAGGCCAACGCCCAGCTCCTCGCGCACGATGTACGCGAGGCTCGTCTTCCCGAGCCCGGGCGGCCCGATCAGGAGCAGGTGGTCGAGCGCCTCCGTCCGCCCTTTCGCGGCCTCGAGCGCGATAGCGAGCTGCTCCTTCACGCGCTCTTGCCCCACGAACTCTTCGAGCTTCCGCGGGCGCAGCGAGCGCTCGAGCTCGTCCTCGTCGGACCGGATCGCCGGCGCGAGGAACTGCGTCTCTTCGGCTGCCGCGCCCGTACTCATACCGTGCGCCCCACGCCGCAGGCGAATCTGCACCAACAATCGGGATTAGCCGGCCGCACCGGCCCAGCCGCTGCGGCCTTCAGTCGGCATCGCGAGCGACGCCTCACCGCGCTCATGCGGCCTTCTTCAACGCCTCGCGTATGCGCTCCTCCGGCGGCGCCTCGGGATCGGTGCCTGCGAGGGCCTCCTCGGCTTCTGCAAGCGAGTACCCGAGCTCCACGAGCGCGTCGCGGGCGACGAGATGCGGCTTCGGCGCGAACGGCGTCGGGTCGACGTCGCCGGCGACCGCGCCGAGTTTCTCCTTCAGCTCGAGCACCACCCGCTGCGCGGTCTTCTTGCCGATGCCCGGGATCGCCTGGAACCGGGCCGTGTCCTCTAGTGCGATCGCGCGACGTAACTCACTCGGCGACGAGCCGGAGACGATCGCCAGCGCGACCTTCGGCCCGACTCCCTGGACCGACAGCAGTAGCTCGAACAGCTCGCGCTCGGCCGCCTCGGCGAAGGCGAAGAGCTGCAACGCGTCCTCGCGCACGTGTAGGTACGTCTCCAGCACCACCTCTCTCCCGGGCTCCGCCTTCCGCCGCGCGCTCGCGGTCGGGTTGACGAGGTAGCCGACGCCCGCGACGTCGACGACGACGCCGCTCGGCGAGCGCACGACGACCTCCCCGCGGAGCCGCGCGATCATGGAGTCAGGTTAGGGGCGACATCGGACGATCCTGCATCCGCCCTACGCGATCTTGAGCAGCGGTGGCGCGAGCGCGTGACAGATCGCAACCGCCAGCGCGTCCGCGGCGTGGTGCGGCGTCGGCGGCTGCTTCAGGCCGAGGATCGCCGTCACCATCCGCTGTACCTGCGCTTTCTCCGCGCGGCCGTAGCCGCAGACGGCCTGCTTCACGCGCGCGGGCGCATACTCAGCGCACTCGACGCCTGCGCAGGCGGCGGCGACCATGACAGCGCCGCGCGCCTGCCCGACGGAGAGCGCGGTGCGGGCGTCGGCGCCGACGAACGATTCCTCGAGCACGACGGCGTCCAGCGCAAACTCTGCCATGAGCTCCTGGACGCCGTCGAAGATCGTCTTCAGGCGCAACTCTGGGCGGTCTCCCGCCGGCGTGCGCCAGCAGGCCCACTCCACCGCCCGGAGGCGGCCGCCTTTTTCGTGGACGATTCCCCATCCGCACGCAGCAGTGCCCGGATCCACTCCGAGGACCCTCACGGAGCGAGATTACGGACCGCATCGGACGTTCCTGCCGACCGCCAAACCGCTTCCGCCGCTTTGACGTAGCGACAGGTGAGGTGAGAGCCGCCGTCGCCCTCCTCGTGCTTGCACTCCTGGGAGCGCTGACCGCGTTTGCGTTGCCGCACCCGGGAGGCGCCTCGAATCCGAAGCGGATCGGGACGGTCGGCCCCGGCTACACGATCACGCTGACCGACGCCGACGGGAACTGCGTCACGTCCCTTCCTGCAGGAACGTACGACATCGAGGTGCACGACAACGCGGCGATCCACAACTTCCACCTCTTCGGCCCCGCGAGCGTCGACGAGAGCACCGACGTCGCGGGCACAGGCCAGGTGACCTGGACGGTCACGCTCGTGGCAGGGACGTACACGTATCAGTGCGATCCGCACGCCGATCTTGGCATGCGCGCGACGTTCACCGTCGCCCCCTTCGGGACGACGAGCACGGCCACCACCGGCACGTCGACGGCGTCGACTGGCACCACGACCCAGACGACGACCACCGTACCCCCGACTACGAGCGCCCCGACGACCACCGCGGCCCCGCCGCCGAGGAAGGCGCCTCGGTGCGTGGTCCCACGCGTCGTCGGCCGGCCCCTCGCGCGCGCGCGGCGAATGCTCGTCCGAGCGCACTGTCGGACCGGGAAGATCTCGCGCAGGTTCAGCCACAAGGTGCGGGGCCGCGTGCTCTCTCAGCGCCCGCGCACCGGGGTGCGCCGGCCGGTGGGCGCGCGAGTCGACCTCGTCGTCAGCCGCGGCCGACGGCGCTAGGACGCGACCGCCTCGAGCACGCGCTCGGGGATGTCGAAGTTGGCGTAGACCTCGTTGACGTCGTCGAGCTCCTCGAGCGCGTCGATCAGCCGCAGCGTCTTCCGCGCCGGGGCCTCGTCTGCGAGCTCGACCGTCGTCTTCGGCACCATCGTCGTCTCGGCCGAGTCGATGTCGATCCCGGCCTGCTCGAGCGCCTCCCGCACCGCGCTCAGGGTCTCCGGCGAGGTCGTCACCTGGAAGGTCGAGCCTTCCTGGACGACATCGTCGGCCCCGCCTTCCGCCGCGGCCAGCATCACGTCGTCCTCCTCGAACCGGTCGGCGTCGACCAGGATGATGCCGCGCCGCTCGAAGAGCCAGGCGACAGCGCCGGAGGTACCAAGGTTGCCGTCATTCTTGCCGAACACGTGCCGGACCTCGGAGGCGGTGCGGTTCCGGTTGTCCGTCAGCGCCTCGACGATGATCGCGACGCCGTTCGGGCCGTAGCCCTCGTAGGTGATGTGCTCGAACGCCTCGGTGTCGCCGCCGGTCCCCGAGCCACGGGCGATCGCGCGCTCGATGTTGTCCTTCGGCATCGAGTAGGAGCGCGCCTTCTCGATCGCGTTCTGGAGCGCCAGATTCGCGGCCGGATCCGGGCCTCCCTCGCGCGCGGCGACGATGATCGCCCGCGCAAGCTTGGAGAAGAGCTTGCCGCGTCTCGCGTCGGCGGCGCCCTTCTTGTGCTTGATCGAGGACCACTTGCTATGCCCCGACATTCGCCTCCTCGCCGACGAGCTGGAGGAACCGCTCGTGCACCCGCGTGTCGTCGGTCAGCTCGGGATGGAACGACGCGACGATGACTCGGCCCTGCCGCAGCAGAACGGGCTCGCCGTCAAGCTCCGCGAGAACCTCGACGTCGTCGCCGGCCTCGGCGACACGCGGGGCGCGGATGAAGACGCCGCGCAGCGGCGCCTCGTCGTCGGCCAGGTCGAGGTCGGCCTCGAAGCTCGCCACCTGCCGCCCGAACGCGTTGCGGTCGACCTCGAGGTCGACCGCGCCGAGGTGGTTCCGGTCGAGCACGATCATTCCGGCGCAGGTTCCGAGGATAGGCCGCTGGAAGGCCTGGACCGCTTCGTCGAGGCCGTAGAGCCGCATCAAGCGCATGAACGTCGTCGACTCGCCGCCGGGGATCACCAGCCCGTCGAGCCCCGCGAGCTCGTCCGGCTTGCGCACCTCCACGGGTCGGGCGCCGAGCCGACGCAGCATCGCCGCGTGCTCGCGGAAGTTTCCTTGCACC
The DNA here is from genome assembly GCA_046725655.1 of Actinomycetota bacterium. GTDB lineage: Bacteria > Actinomycetota > Thermoleophilia > Gaiellales > Gaiellaceae > 13-2-20CM-68-14. Next base: position 6,075 of record JBKOYZ010000173.1, read on the forward strand.
GCAAGGACGCCGATTGTCAGACGCTCGGCCACGGAGCCATTGTAGGAAGCGTTGATAGACGAACCGCGATTTCGCCGCTACCCTGTTGCGGCTCATCGACCAGGAGGGGAGACTTTTGAAGCGCATCTTGATCGGCCTGACCCTGGCCGCGCTGTTGGCGATAGGCGCCGGCTCGGCGCTGGCGGCGAAGCCCGGTCCAGGCTCGAAGACGGGCACCGGACGCGTGTTCGTTCCGAACCCCGTCGCCGACCTCGGAGTCGGGACGTTCGCGTTCCGCGAGAGCCTCACCGACCAGAAGGACGCCGACTATGCCGCGCTGCAGCCGGCATACCACGACGAGCAGCTGACGAACCTGAACGGAAGCGGCTTCCTGCGCGGCGACTGGGCGAACATCGTCAGCGAGACGGGGAATCCGGCCTACTCGCCGACCAACGCGTTCATCTACAACCGCCACCAGGACGAGTTCGAGCAGGTGATGGCGTACTACTGGATCACCGAGGCCCAGAAGTACATCCAGAGCCTCGGCTTCGGCTCGAAGTTCCGCGGCGCGAACAACCGGCCGCAGAACGTGCGGATCAACCAGTGGGGCCAGGACAACTCGTTCGCGACCGACCACCCGAAGACCGAGCTTCGCTTCGGCAAGGGCGGCGTCGACGACGCCGAGGACGCCGAGGTGATCCTGCACGAGTACGGCCACGCCGTGCACTTCGCGCAGAACTTCTCGTTCGCCTCTGAGGAGGCGGGGGCGATCAGCGAGGGCTTTGCCGACTACCTCGCGGTGACGGTCTCCGACGTCGTCTCGCAGCTCGACGGAGTCCAGGTCACGAGCGACTTGCCGTGCGTTGCCGACTGGGACTCCACCTCGTACACGTCGACCGTCCCGCACTGCCTGCGGCGCGTCGACACGGACCTGCACTACCCGAAGGATCTGAACGGCGAGGTCCACCACGACGGGCAGATCTGGTCACGCGCGCTCTGGGACATCCGCGTCGCGCTCGGCAACCAGGTCGCCGACACGATCATCATCGCCGGACAGTTCGACTTCCCCGGCACGACGATGACGGTGCTCGCCCAGCGGACGGTCACCGCGGCGCAGCAGCTCTACGGAAGCTCGGCGGCGAACGCGGTCACGGCCGCGTTCCATGCCCGCGGGATCCTGTAGCACGGGGTTGAGTGGGGCGCCTCCGGGCGCCCCACTTGCTTCACGCGTAGCGCTTGCGGGCGAAGACGTCGGTGGCAAGCGACTCGACGCGGTCGAGGAAGAGGATCCCGTCCAGATGGTCGAGCTCGTGCTGGAGGCAGCGGGCCTCGAAGCCACTCGCCTCGATGACGCGCTCCGCGCCCGTCGGGACGACCCCCCGAACGACGACGTGCGTAGCTCGGCGAACATTCGCCGTTAGCTGGGGGACGCTGAGGCACCCCTCGCGGCCGAGCTCGTCGCCGTCCGCGCGGACGAGCACCGGGTTCGCCAGCTCGATGAGCCCGTTCTCGCTCTCGCCCTTCGGGTGACGACTCACGTCGACGACGATGAGGCGGACGAGTTCGCCGATCTGCGGGGCCGCCAGTCCGACGCAGCGCTCGTACGCGAACATCGTGTCCACGAGGTCCCCGGCCACCCGCAGAACCGTCTCGGCCTCGCCCGAGCCGAGCGACCGCGCCGTCTGCTTCAACATCGGATGCGGCAGCCGGAGAACCTCGCGGACCGCCAAGACGCGCTAGAGCGTCGCGGCCTCGAGGGGGCGGACGCTGACCTCCACCGACTGCTCTTCCGCCACCGGGGTGAGAACGGTTTCCGGGTCGACGTCGTTCGGTGCCGAGATCTCCAGCACCATCACGTAGACGGGGTCGTCCTCACCGACGACGCGCGTTGTCATCCCGGTGACGTTTACATCGGCGTCCGCGAGGCCGCTCGAGACCGCGTACACGATGCCCGGGTGATCGGCGCCGTAGACGGTGATCGCGTGCGTCGGCTCCGATCGCTCGGCCACCGCGTGGGCGACCTCGTTGACGACGACCGCCTCGAGTCCCAGCCGCCGGCCTGCGTCCTCGAGGTCTCTCCGCAGCGACGTCAACTCGACCGCGTCGGGCGCCGCGAGGATCAAGACCATCGCGAAGTGACCGCGGAGGATCGACATCTGCGAGTCCTCGACGTTGATCCCATGCTGCATGAGGACGCCGGCGATCCCAGCGACGATTCCGGGTCGATCGGCCCCGAGTGCCAGGAGCGCATAAGTCACGCCGGCATCCTAAGGGGCGCTCGTCAACCCCACTCTCATTACGCTGTCCGCCATGCCGGCCGAGACGAAGACGCTCGTCGACTCGCTCGCGCAGCTGAGCCTCTTCGCCGACTTGACGCACCCGCAGCTCGAGGAGGTCGCGCACGCGGTCGGCGAGGAGATGTTCGCGGAGGGCCAGCGCGTTCTCCGACAGGGTATGAGCGGCGGCGGCTTCTTCATCATCGTCGAAGGAGAAGCGCGCGTCCTGATCGACGGCGAGGAGCGTGCGCGCCTCGGCCGCGGCGAGTTCTTCGGTGAGATGGCGGCCCTGACCGGCAATCCTCCCGGCGCTGACGTCGTCGCTGCGACCCTGCTCCGCTGCCTGACCGTGCCGGGCGCGGAGCTCGAGTCGTTCCTGCTCGACCATCCGCGCGTGATGTATCGGATGCTGCAGGCAGAGGCACGGCGCGTGCACTCGGCCAACCTGTGGCAGCGGTAGAGCGGCCCTTTCCTCCGGGGTCGTACGACGTCGTCGTCGTCGGGAGCGGGCCCGGCGGGCTGCAGACGGCGTACTGCCTTGCCCGCGTCGGCATCGGTCGCTTCGCCGTCCTCTCGCGCGACGACGAGCCCGGCGGCATGTTCCGCCGCTTCCCCGTCTTCCAGCGCCTGATCAGCTGGACGAAGCCGCACGCGCCGGTCGAGCGAGGCACGCGGGAGTACGAGCAGTACGACCACAACTCCCTGCTCGCGGACGAGCCGGAGCACCGCGGGCTCGTGCCCGAGTTCATGGACCGGTCGTTCGACCTGCCGGCGCGCGAGGAGATGGAGGCCGGGCTGCGGGCGTTCGTCGAGCGGACCGGGATCGAGGTGCGCTACCGCTGCACATTGGAGACCGCGAGCCGCGAAGGCGACGCGTTCGTGCTCACGACCTCGGACGGCGAGTACCGCTGCCGTGTCGCCGTCTTCGCACTCGGGATGACCCAGCCCTGGCGTCCGCCGCTACCGGGCGCCGAGGAAGCGCGCCACTACGTCGACACGGGCAGGCCGTGGCACTACGACGGCAAGCGCGTCATCATCGTCGGCAAGCGGAACTCCGGCTTCGAGCTCGCACACGGGCTGCTGCCCTGGGCGAGCAGCGTCACGCTCGTCTCGCCGCGCCCGGTGCAGACCTCCGTCCTCGCCTTCTCACCCCTCCGCATCCGCTACCTCCACCCGTACGAGGAGTACGTCCGCGGCGGCTCGGGCACGTACGTCGTCGACGCGGCGATCGAGAGGATCGAGCGCCGGGGCGACGGCTTCGTCGTTCGCGCCGCCGGGACCACGTGGCCCGGCCGGATGGAGCTGGAGGCCGACGAGGTCATCGTCGCGACCGGCTTTCGGACGCCGCTCGAGGCCCTCGGCGACCTCGACGTCGCGACCGTCGCGGACGGACGTGTTCCGGCACAGACACCGTTCTGGGAGAGCGTCTCGGTGCCGGGCATCTATTTCGCCGGCAACGCGACCCAGGGATCTGCCGGAATGTCGCGGCAGTCGGCGGCGGCGAGTTCCACCTCCGTCAACGGCTTCCGCTACAACGCCCGTGTACTCGTCCGGCACATCGCCGAGAAACACTTCGGTCTCGGGTCGCCCGGGAGGCCGCTCGAGCGTGACGACGTCGTCCCGTTCCTGCTCGACGAGCTCGCGCACGCTCCCGAGCTCTGGATCCAGAAGGGCTACCTCGCGCGCGCGGTGAGCTTCGACGAGCGGCCGGGAGCCCGCGACAGGGGGATCCTTCCGCTCACCCACGTCGTCGACGCCGCCGGCCCGCCCGCGGTCGCAGCGGCGGTCGAGCTCGACGCGAACGGCACGATCGTGCCGGTCGTCTACGTAGTCCGAAACGGCCGCGCCGACCAACACATCCTCTCGGCCCATCCGCTGCGGCAGTTCGACGGCCCCGAGCAGCGCGCCGAGCTGGAAGCGCTTCTGCGCCCACTCCTCCGCTAGGAGGAGCGATCCCACAAACGTGCGCGGGCGGAGCCGGGCTTTGCCCGGCGGGAGCCCAAGCGCGAGAACTCAGAAGCGCGCGAAAAGGAGGGAGCCCATGAGGGAACCATGGGTTCCCTCATGCCGTTACCAGCCGCGGGTCTCCAGTAGCTCTTCCGGTGCGAGCGCGGCGGCCGAGAGGCCGCTCATCGCGTCGCCGAGCCCCTGCGAGACGCGTGCGAGGATCTCGGGGTCGTTGTAGTGCGTCGTAGCCTCGACGATCGACTTCCCGCGCTCCGACGGGTTGCCGGACTTGAAGATCCCTGAGCCGACGAAGACGCCGTCGGCGCCCAGCTGCATGCAGAGCGCCGCATCAGCTGGGGTTGCGATCCCGCCAGCGGTGAAGGTCACGACCGGCAGCCGCCCGTGCTCCGCGACCCAGCGAACGAGCTCGAGCGGCGCCTGGAGGTCCTTTGCCTCACCGTACAGCTCGTCTTCGCGCAACGCGCCGAGGCGACGGATGGCTCCGAACACCGCGCGCATGTGGGTGACGGCGTTGACGATGTCGCCGGTTCCGGCTTCGCCCTTCGTCCGGATCATCGCCGCGCCCTCCGAGATCCGGCGCAGCGCCTCGCCCAGGTTCGTGCAGCCGCACACGAACGGGACGGTGAAGCTCCACTTGTCGATGTGGTTCTGTGTGTCGGCGGGCGTCAGCACCTCGCTCTCGTCGATGTAGTCGACCTCGAGCGCCTCCAGGATCTGCGCTTCGACGAAGTGACCGATGCGGGCCTTGGCCATGACCGGGATGGTCACCGCCTCCTGGATCTCGCGGATCTTGTCGGGATCGGCCATGCGGGCGACGCCTCCCTCGGAGCGGATGTCCGCCGGGACGCGTTCGAGCGCCATCACCGCGACGGCGCCGGCGTCCTCGGCGATCCGCGCCTGCTCCGCCGTCGTCACGTCCATGATTACCCCGCCCTTGAGCATTTCGGCGAGGCCGCTCTTGACGCGCATCGTCCCGATCTCGGCCATCCGACCGATTCTAGCCCGCGGCGTACGCGTCGGCCGTCAGCCCGAGCGCATCGCCGAGCTGGGCGCGGGAGCCGATTCCCAGCTTGCGGTAGACGTTGCTCAGGTGCACCTCGACCGTCTTCGTGGTCACGAAGAGGGCCTGCGCAATGTCCTTGTTCGTCATGTTCTCCGCAGCCATCTCGGCCACGCGCCGCTCGCTCGGCGTCAGCGACTCGGCGCCGGTGAGCACGAGCTTTCGCGGGCGCGCGCCCGTCGCGGCGAGCTCCGCCTGAGCCTGGTCGATCAGCGGCTGCGAGCCGCCGCGAACAGCGCGGTCGAGACCCCGCCGGAGCAACTCGCGCGCCTCCGCGCGCTCGTTCGCGCGGCGCAGAGCCGCGCCCAGCTCGACCACCGTCCGCGCCCTCTCGAGCTTCGCGGACGAGCCCTCGAGGACTGCGAGCGACTCGCGCAGCGTCGCGAGACCTGCCTCGCCCCCTTCGGCCAGGCCCTGGGTGCGGAGCGCGACGCCGATCGAGCGCGGCGCCCCCCACGCCTTCGCGAGCACGACCTCCTCGCGCGCGAGCTCCAGAGCCTCGTCCCGCCGCTCGAGGCCGAGGAAGGCCAGAGCGAGGTGCGAGCGCCACGCGAGCACGGCCGGGTTGTGCATGCCGAACGAGTCCATGTATCGCCCCAGCAGCTCGAAGTCGGCCCGCGCCGCCTCGTAGTTCCTTCGCGCAAGCCGCGTCCAGCCGCGCGCCCCGAGGAAGAAGATCATGTGCCCGCTCGGCGGCACCTCCTCCGGAATGCCGAGCTCGGCCAGCGTCGCCTCGGCCTCGTCGACCTCGCCCCGGTTCGTGAGCACGTCGGCGAGGTACGAGTGGTAGTAGATCGCGCCCTGCTGGGTCGGCAGGTACGAGACCAGTTCATCCGACTCGCGCAGGTCCTCGACCGCGGATTCGAGGTCGCCGCGCTGCGCCAGCGTCAGGCCGCGAAAGCAGAGCATGTTCGAGAGCGTCACGAGCTCGCCGCCCTCCTTCGACGCTCTCAGCATCAGCTCGAAGAAACGGTCGGTCTCCTCGTCCACCTCGGCGCACATGAGCGCGGACGCCGCGCACGAGATCGCAACCGACGGCGTGCTTCTGATCAGGGCCTGGATCAGCGCCGGGTCGCCGAGGGAGCGGACGGCCTCGCGATTCGTGCCGCGACGCGCGTCGAAGTACCGAAGCGTCGCCACCATCACCGCGCGCCCCACTTCTCCCTCGAGCTCCTCCTCGCGCACGCGTGCGATTCGCTCGTCGGCGACGTCGATCACCTCGCGGTCGAACCCGGCGGCGTTGATCAGCTCGGCCTCGAGCATGTTCCGCAGGCCGGCCGTTCCCCCCTCGCCCAGGCGCGCGATCGCGTCGTCGAACACACGGACGGCCTCGGGGCCGCGGTTGAGCCGGAAGAGCGAGCGTCCGAGCTCGAGCCCGATCCGGGCGCGCGTCTCCGGGTCCTGCACGCTTTGTAGCGCTTCCTCCAGGTGCGCAGCGCCCGCGACGACGTCGACTCGCCGCTCGGCGAGCCCCAGCTCGCAGAGGGTCTCGACGCGTTCGGACGGATCCGGCGGCTCCTCGAGCGCGCGGCGGAGATAGGTGACCGCGCCGTCGGGCGCGCCGCGGCCGAGCGAGCGGCGCGCGGCCTCGCGAAGGGTCTGCACGACGAATGGATCGCCGCGGGGAGGCACGAGCTCGAGGTGGCCGGCCGCGCGCTCCGGCGCGCCCCCCGAGACCACGATCTGCTCCGCCGCGCGGCGGTGCAGCGCGACGCGTTCCGCGGGATCGATCGTCTCGTAGACCGCGGAGCGGACGACCGGGTGCGGAAACTCGACCTCAGGCGTACGCAGACGGAGAAGGTCGGCGCGTACGAGCGCCGTCGACGCGTGCGCGGCGACCTCGGGGTCGAGATCCGCGAGCGCCGCGGCCTGGCGCGACTGCGTCCCGTCGCCGAGGATCGCGACCGCCGTCGCCAGGGCCTTGGCCTCCGCCGGCATCCGAGCGAGCCGCAGCGAGACGGCCCGGCTCACCGACTCCGGGCCGATCTCGAGCACGCGATCGGCATTGGCGGCAACAGGCTCCAGGCCTTCGCTGGCGGTCGTCGTCAGCAGCGCACGGACGAACAACGGGTTGCCGCCCGTCGCGCCGAGGCAGGCCTCCGCGAACGCGCGGTCGGGCTCGCGGCCGAAGCGCTCGGTCGCCAGCTGCATGACCGAGTCGAGGCCGAGCGCCGACGGTCGGATCAGGATCGCGGCCGGATCCGCCACGAGTTCCGTCAGCAGCTCCGTCTGCTGGCTCTGCTCGGGCGGGCGCAGCGCGACGACCAGCGCCAGCGGAAGGCCCTCGAGCCGGTGGGCGAGATACATCAGCCAGCGGAGCGACGGCCCGTCTGTCCAATGCAGGTCGTCGATCGCCATCAGCGTCGGCCGGCGCTGAGCGACGTTCGCCGTCAACCAGTAGAGGCCGTGCAGCATCCCGAAGGAGACGTCGCCGCCGTCGGCCACGAGTTGCGTGTCGTCGAAGAGCCGCTCGACGAGGGCCGCAGCGCCGGCGAAGAGCTCGGCGCGCTCGTCCGGCTCGACCATCGCAAGCAGCGGCTCGAACAGCTGCCGCATGACGCAGTAGGCGAAATCCTGCTCGAGCTCGGAGCTGCGAGCAAAGAGGAGCTCGAAGCCGGCCTCCTCGGCGGCGGCACGGGCCTCGGCGACGAGCTGCGTCTTCCCCATGCCGGCGCGGGCCTCGATCGTGACGAGCCGGCCGGCGCCGTCGCGCGCGTACTCGATCACTGCCCGAATCGCTGCGAGCTCAGCGTCGCGCTCGAGCAGCGGCGAGCCGCCTCCACGACGGGCAGCCGCCGGTCCGGGCCTCGCGGCCCGGTGCGTCAGCGGCGCGAACGCGTCCGGCAGCCCGGGAATGACGAGCTGGTAGAGCCGCTCCGGCCGCTCGAAGTCGGGCACCTTCGTGTCGCCGAGATCGCGGAGCCCGAGCTCCGGAGGAAGGTCGTGCTCGACCAACCGCGCGGTCGTGCTCGAGAGCAGCACCTGGCCGCCGTGACCGATGTCGCCGATCCGCGCCGCCTGGTGGACGGCGAAGCCAACGTAGCCCTCCTGGCCGACAACTGCCTCGCCGGTGTGCAGGCCCATGCGGACGCGCACGGGATTGTCCTCTGGCCACTCCTCGGCGCCGATCGCGGCCTGGGCCGAGGCGGCGGCGGCAACAGCGGCGGCCGCGCCCCGGAAGACGGCGAAGAAGGAGTCGCCCTTGCGGTCGATCTCGATCCCGCCTGCGGCGGTGAACGCCTCTCCGACTAAGCGGTTGTGCGTGGCGAGGACCTCGCCGTACCGGTCGCGACCGAGCGCCTTCAGCAGCCGTGTCGAGCCTTCGATGTCCGTGAACACGAAGGTGACGGTGCCGGTCGGAAGCTGCTCTTGTGGGGTAGTTTCGCTCAGGTTTCGACCCCTTTTGGTCCGCTCGAAGCTGGTCGCGCCGCCCTCGAATTCTAGGCCCAACGGAGCTCCAAAACCTTAGGGGCGGGTTTAGGGGCGGCCCCGATGCGAACGCGGCCCGACCTGCCGGAGACTGCAGACAGACCGAAACCGCCCCCGCGAAGCGAAGGAGAAAGCCATGTCTGCAGCAACTGCCGCCGTCGAGATCCCGGCCGAGGCCGCCCTCGAGAGCTCGGAGCCGGTCGTCTCGGCCACGAATATCAGCCGCGTCTACGGCGAGGGAGAAACCGCAGTCGAGGCGCTTCGCGGCGTCTCGCTCGACGTCTCACGCGCCAGGATCACGGCGATCATGGGGCCCTCGGGCTCCGGCAAATCGACGCTGATGAACATCCTGGCCGGCCTCGACCGGCCCACGAAGGGCAGCGTCCGCGTCGACGGCATCGACATCACGAACCTGAACGACAAGAAGCTGACACTCCTCCGCCGCGAGAAGATCGGCTTCGTCTTCCAGTTCTTCAACCTGCTCCCGATGCTGACCGCGGAGGAGAACGTGCTTCTGCCGCTGACCCTCGCCGGGCGGAAGCCGGAGAAGGAATGGGTCGACGAGCTCATGCACGCAGTCGGGATCGACGGCCGGCGCAAGCACAAGCCGTCGGAGCTGTCCGGCGGCCAGCAGCAGCGCGTCGCCATCGCCCGCGCGCTCGTGTCACGGCCGGCCGTGGTGTTCGCGGACGAGCCAACGGGGAACCTCGACTCGGCGTCCAGCAACGGTGTCCTCGACCTCCTTCGCCGGTCCGCCGACGAGCTCGACCAGACGATCGTCATGGTCACGCACGATGCGAAGGCGGCCGCTCGGGCCGACCGGATCCTGTTCATCGCCGACGGCCGCATCGTCAAGGATCAGACCGAGGCGCAGGGCGCGGAGGTCATCGCCGCGATGCAGCAGGTAACGCGACGATGACTGCCGTCGCGCTCAAGGGGCTCGCCGCACGCCGCCTCCGCGCCGTCCTGACGGCGCTGGCGATCGTGCTCGGCGTCGCAATGGTGAGCGGCAGCTTCGTCCTCACCGACACCATCTCGAGGGCCTTCGACACGATCTTCACCAGCTCGTACAGCCACACCGACGCCGTCGTCAGCGGCAAGAAGCTCGTCGACTACTCGAACAGCGGCAACGCGACCGTCTCGCCGGCGCTGCTGAATCGGATCAAGCGGATGCCGGAGGTCGAGGCGGCCGCCGGCTCGCTGATCGACCTGAACGGCGACTCGACCCACGCGAACCTGATCGACCGTGACGGGAAGGCGATCCAGTCGAACGGCAACCCAACCTTCGGCTTCGGGATCGATCCCGCGCAGTCGCGCTTCAACCCGCTGAAGCTGAAGTCCGGCTCGTGGGCGACCGGCCCGCACCAGGTCGTCATCGACACCGACGCGGCGAAGAAGCACCACTTCGCGGTCGGCGACACGATCGGCGTCGCCGCGAACGGGCCGAAGGAACGGTTCCGCATCGTCGGCACCGCCACGTACGGCGACGTCAAATCGCTCGGCGGCGCGACCTTCGCCGTCTTCTCGATCCCGACGGCAGAGCGGCTACTCGATTTGCACGGCTACTCCGTGATCTCCGTGGCGGCCAAGCCCGGCGTGTCGGCCGGCAGGCTGGTCCGCGGCCTCGAGCAGGTGGTTCCCGCGTCGGCGCAGGTGCGCACGGGCGCTGAGCAGGCGAAGGAGGACAAGAAGGGCGTCTCCACCTTCATCAGCTTCATCCGCGGCTTCCTCCTCGGCTTCGGCGGGATCGCGCTGTTCGTCGGCGCCTTCGTGATCTTCAACACCCTCTCGATCACCGTCGCTCAGCGGACGCGTGAGCTGGCGACGCTGCGGACGCTCGGCGCCTCGCGCCGGCAGGTGCTCCGCTCGGTGGTGATCGAGTCGTTCGCTATCGGACTTCTCGCCTCCGTGATCGGGCTTTTCCTGGGCTTTGGGCTCGCGCGCGGGCTCAGCTCCCTGTTCGGCGCGCTCGGGCTGTCGCTGCCAGAAGCGTCGTCCGTCTACGCGACGAGGACGTTCGTCGTCTCGCTCGTGCTCGGTGTGGTCGTGACGGTTGCCGCCGGCCTCGTGCCCGCGCTGCGCGCCACGCGCGTGCCTCCGATCGCCGCCGTCCGCGAAGGCGCGGTGATCCAGCGAAAGCGGCGGCTCGGTCCGATCGCGGGTGTCTTCCTGTTCGGAATCGCCGCGGCGCTGATCGCCTACGCCACGCTCGGCAGCCACCTCGGCTCGGGCAAGTCGCTGCTCGCGCTCGCGGGCGGGGCGCTGCTCGGGCTGCTCGGCGTCGCCGGCTTCGCGCCGGTGCTCGTGACCGGCTTGTCGTCGGTCGTCGGGATGCCGGCTCGGCGGCTCGGCGGCGCCGCCGGCCAGCTCGCTTTCGACAACGCAACCCGCAATCCGGCCCGCACCGCGGCGACGGCGGCGGCGTTGATGATCGGCCTCGCGCTGGTCACGTTCGTCGCCGTGCTCGGCCAGGGCATCCACGGCTCGATCGATCACGCGACGAAGCAGCAGGTCACCTCCGACTGGGTCGTCACCTCGCAGAACGGCTGGTCGGCGTTCCCGGCCGGGGCCGGAGTGGCCGCCGCCAAGGCGCCCGGCGTCGAGAGCGTCTCGGCGATCCGCTCCGACCGCGGCAAGATCGGCACGGCCAACGTCGGCGTGAACGGCGTCGATCCGGCGACGATAGGCGGCCTCTATCACTTCGACTGGAAGCAGGGCTCCGACGCGACGCTGGCAAGGCTGGCCGGCGACGGCGCCGTCGTCAAGCAGGCGTTCGCACGCAAGCACGACCTCGCGGTCGGCAACCGCTTCACGCTGCGGGCGCCCAACGGCCACCCCGTGCGCCTGACGGTCGTCGGGGTCTACCAGCCGCCGCGGGTGATGGAGCTGCTCGGCGGCCGGCTGTCCGATTCGCTCGCGCTGATCGAGGGCGCTCCGACGCAGGCAGGGCTCGACAAGGCGCTGGCGGCGTTCCCGGACGCGAAGGCGCAGACCCGCGACGACTACGTCAAGAGCCAGTCGTCCTTCATCAACACGATGCTGAACCTGCTCTACGTCCTGCTCGCACTGAGCGTGGTCGTGAGCCTGTTCGGGATGGTGAACACGCTCGTGCTCTCCGTCTTCGAGCGTACGCGTGAGCTTGGAATGCTGCGCGCGATCGGGATGACGCGCCGGCAGGCGCGGCGGATGGTCCGCCACGAGAGCGTGATCACCGCGCTGATCGGCGCCGCGCTCGGCCTGCCGCTCGGGATCATGCTCGCCGCGTCGCTGACGCACGCGCTCGGCAAGTACGGCGTCACCTTCTCGCTGCCGGTCGCCTCTCTCGTCGTCTTCACGGTGGCCGCGATCATCGCCGGCGTCTTGGCGGCGATCGCACCTGCGCGGCGGGCGTCGCGGCTCAACGTGCTCGAGGCGCTGCAGTACGAATAACTCCTCCCCCGAGAGGGCGGCCGCCGCAGAGCCGCCCTCTCATCTCTTCGCTAGGGCGCCGATCGTCCTTCGCATACGCTGAGCCCGTGCGGATCCCGCGCCGGCTCGAGCGTTTCATTCTCGGCTCGATGATGAGCCTGGTGGCGCTCCTGGCCGAGCGCCGCGTCGTCAAGGCGCTCGGGAAGAAGCGCTGACTCAGAGTCGTTGCCGCTGCGGCTCCTCGAGCCGCTCGGGACGCCGCTGCTCGCGCCGCCGCCCGCGCCGCTTCGCGACGTAGCGCTGCGCTGCCTCGCACATCTTCTCGGCGTCGTGGGCAACCCAGAACGAGAAGAGCGCGAGCGGCAGCTCGCCGAGCGCCGCCTCGACGACGGCCCAGGCGCGGTCCGAGCCGGGGCTCGACGTCAAGACGTCGAACCATGCGTCGCACAGCAGAAGCGTGCCCGTGATCGACGCGCAGACGGTGAGCGCGCGGGATCCCCGCATGACGGCGACGGCCGTCGCAACGCCGGAGATGAACAA
>JBKOYZ010000047.1:0-4631 GCA_046725655.1 Actinomycetota bacterium
TGTCGTAGGCGCCGTAGTGGCGTTGCCCGTTGACGAAGAACGTCGGCGTCCCCGAGACGCCGCTGAGATCCGCGCTGTCGACGTCGTCCGCGAGGCGGGCGGCGCCGACGCGGTTGCCTAGATCGTCCGCGAACCGCTCGACGTCGAGGCCGAGCTGGTCGGCGTACGAGATCAGGTCGTCGGGCTCGAACGCATCCTGGTGCTCGAAGAGCAGGTCGTGCATTTCCCAAAAGGCGCCCTGGTTGGCCGCGGCCTCTGCCGCTTCGGCCGCCATCTGCGCGTGGGGATGGACGTCGTTGAGCGGGAGGTGCCGCCAGACGTAGCGGACGTCGCCGACTTCTCGGAGCAGCTCGCGGACGACGGGCTCGGCCCGACCGCAGTACGGGCACTCGAAGTCTCCGTACTCGACCAGGGTGACCGGCGCATCGAGCGGACCGCGGATGTGGTCGCGCTCGGGATCGACGTCGATGTAGAGGTCGACGATCGGCTCGGCGCCGCCGTGTAGTGCCCGGATACGCAGGCGCCGAGGCAGAAACCGGGTCGCACGGAAGACCAGCCAGGTGATGATCGAGGCCGCGAGCGCGGCGCTGAGGATGCCGACCTTCGCCTCTTCGAGCCGCTGGCCGTGGAATGCGAGCGTCGCCACCAGCAGCGCGACCGTGAAGCCGACGCCGGCGATCGTGCCGCCGCCGGCGACTGCCGCCCAACCGACCGGGGGACGGAGCCTTCCGCCGCTCAGCCGCGTGAGCAGCCACGAGCCTCCGAGGATGCCCAGCGGCTTGCCGAGGACGTAACCGAACAGGATCCCGAGCGTGATGGACGAGCCGAAGGCGTGCGTGAGGAAGCTGCCGTCGATCGCGATGCCCGCGTTCGCAAGCGCGAAGAGCGGCACGATCACGTAGCTCGTCCACGGGTGGTACAGCTGCTGCAGCCGCTCGTTCGGTGGCGTCGCCGCCCGCAGCTCGGCGCGAACCGTGCGCGCCAGTTCGGCACTCGGTTGCTCACGGAACTCGCGGAACCGCTGCGTCGCTCCCTCGAGCGTCGCGCGGGGCGGCGAAGAGGCGAAAGCCAGGAGCCCCATCGCAAGACCGATCACAATCGGCTCCACCCCGGCCTTGAGCAGAGCGACCCAGGCGGCGGCCCCGAGCACGAAGTAGACGGGCCCGGTGCGGACGGGAATGCGCCGCAGCGCGAGGACGACGGCGTATACGCCGAAGGCCACGAGGAGCGGCGCGACGTGGAGCGTTCCGGTGTAGACGGTCGCGATCACGACGAGCGCGACAACGTCGTCGACCACGAGCACGGTGAGCATGAATGCCCGCAACCGGTCCGGAAAGTGCGTGCCCACGAGCGCGAGCAGCCCGAGCGCGAACGCCGTGTCGGTCGACATAGCCGCGCCCCAGCCGTGTGCCGACGATTGTCCGGCGTTGAAGGCGAGGTAGATGGCGGCGGTCGCGGCCATGCCGCAGATGCCGGCGAGCAGGGGCAAGGCGAACCGCCGCCGCTCTCGCAGCTCGCCGAGGTCGAACTCCCGACGAGCCTCGAGCCCCACGACGAAGAAGAAGAACGTCATCAGGCCGCTGTTCACCCACCCACGGAGATCGAGCGTCACGCCGGCGTCTGCGACGCGGATCGAGAGCGTCGTGCTCCAGAGCGAGTTGTAGGACGACTCGTCGACGTTGACCCAGACCAGCGCCGCAACAGCCGCTGCCAGCAGGACGGCCGCGCCGCCCGTCTCCCGCCGCAGGAACTCCCGCAGCGGCGTCTCCAGGCTCCGCGCCCACGCGGTCCGTCCTGAGAAGGGGGACGTCTGCGGCTGGGTCGCCGTGACGTCAGACGATGTCATGCGCCCTCCGAGGCGGCCTGCGTCAGCCGTCGATCCGCGTTCGTGCTGCCGCCGGGTACGACTCGCCGCGAGCCGTCGCGGAGTGCGGGACCCCGGCCGCCGCGTACGCATCGTCTTCGTCGAGTGTCTCGTGCTCGAGCAGCGCATCCGCGAGCGAATCGAGCTTGTTGCGGTTCTGCTGCAGCAGCTCGACGACCTCCTCGTGCGACCGGTCGACGATGCGGCGCACCTCGTCGTCGACCAGCTTCTGCGTATCCGGCGAGGTCTCGGCGACACCCGGCAGCAGCGGCCCAGTGCCGTCGCGAGGGATCACGGCGACAGGTCCGATCGCAGAGCTCATGCCCCAGCGGCCGACCATCTGGCGGGCGATCTCCGTCAGCTGCTGGATGTCGGACTCCGCGCCCGTGCTCGTGTCGCCGAACACCACTTCCTCCGAGGCGCGCCCGCCGAGCGCGACCTTGATCTTCGCCTCGAGCTCGGGCTCCCGGTAGTTGAAGCGGTCGCTCTCGGGGGCCGCGAACGTGACGCCGAGTGCGAGACCTCGGGGGATGATCGACACCTTCCGCACCGGATCGGCGCCCTCGGTGAGCATCCCGACGAGTGCGTGGCCGCCCTCGTGGTAGGCGGTGCGACGCCGGTCCTCAGGGCTCAGCATCACCTGCCGCTCCGCTCCGAGCACGATCCGCTCCAGCGCGTCGGTGAAGTCGGACTCGGTCACGACATCGTGCTTCCGCCGCGCCGCCAGTAGGGCCGCCTCGTTGACGAGATTCGCGAGATCTGCGCCCACCATCCCGGGCGTCGTGGCCGCGATCCGGCCGAGGTCGACGTCCGGGGCGAGCGGCACGTCGCGCGTGTGCACCTTCAGGATCGCCTCGCGGCCGGCGCGGTCGGGCGGCTGCACCGCGACCCTGCGGTCGAAGCGGCCGGGTCGAAGCAGCGCCTGGTCGAGGACGTCCGGCCTGTTGGTCGCGCCGATGACGATCACCGAGGTGGAGGAGTCGAAGCCGTCCATCTCGGTCAGGATCTGGTTCAGCGTCTGCTCGCGCTCGTCGTTGCCGCCGCTGAAGCCCGCGACCCCCGACGTACGTGACCGCCCGATGGCGTCGAGCTCGTCGACGAACACGATCGCAGGTGCGTTCTGCTTCGCCTGCTCGAACAGATCGCGGACACGAGAGGCGCCGACGCCGACGATCGCCTCCACGAACTCGGAGGCTGCCTGCGAGTAGAAGGGAACGTCGGCCTCGCCCGCTACGGCCCGCGCGAGCAAGGTCTTCCCGGTGCCCGGCGGTCCGGCGAGCAACACCCCGTGCGGGATCCGACCGCCGAGGCGCCGGTAATTCTCCGGATGGCGCAGGAAGTCGACCACCTCGGACAGCTCCGCCTTCGCCTCGTCGATACCTGCGACGTCCGCGAAGGTGACGCGATCCCCGGACGGTTGGTAGCGGCGTGCGCGCGACCGGCCGAACGCGCCGAGAACGTTCTGAACGTTGCCTGCGCGGCGCATCAGCCAGAACAGCAGGAAGATGAAGAGGATCGTTGGCCCGAAGCCGAGCAACAGGTTCTGCCACCAGGGCGCCCCCGTATCGAGCGGCTTCGCGTTCACGATGACGCCCTTCTGCTCCAGCAGGTGAGACAGGGCATCGTTGTCGGCGAAGGTCGGGATCTCGGTCCGGAAGCGCGTCGTCGGCTTCGATCCGGAGACCGAAAGCTTCTTCGTGAACGTGCCCTGGATCGTCGTCCCCTTCGACGTGATCTGCTTCACGTGGCCGGCTCTCACCTGCTTCAGGAAGACCGGGCTGTACGGAATGCGGGTGCGCGAGGCCGGCTGCATCGCGCGCGAGCCCAGGTAGAAGTTGAAGGCCAGCAGCGCGATGGCGAACAGAATCCAGCCGCGGCTGAAGCGGAAGCGCGGCGGCTGCTGTCCAGTCGGAGACGACCCGCGCGGCGCCGGAGGCGGCCGGGCGTCCCTGGGAGTATCGGCAGGTTGCCCGTTCGCCGGCGCGCGCTCGCGATCCTGGCTGGCCATCAATGTCGATGCTAGACGTGCCGGCACACCTTCGGGCAGCCTGAGACAGATGGAGTTCGATACCAAGATCGCCCTCGTCCTCCGCGACGACCTCGCCGTGTGGCAGAAGACGAACATTACGGCGTTTCTCGTCAGCGGGATCGCCGGGACAGTGCCGGATGTCGTCGGCGATCCGTACCGTGACGCCTCCGGGAACGAGTACCTGCCGATGTTCGTCCAGCCGGTGCTCGTGTACGAGGCGGACACAGCCGGGTTGCGCCGGGCGTACGAGCGGGCGATGGACCGGGGAGTGACGCCGGCGATCTACACCGCGGAGCTGTTCGCGACCGACCACGACGAAGCAAACCGTGCCGCCGTCGCCCGCGTGCCCGCCGAGGAGCTCGACCTGGTCGGCATCGCGTTCCGGGCGGAGCGAAAGACGGTCGACAAGGTCGTCGACCGACTGCGATTCCATCCCTGAGGTGCCCCCAACAAACGTCAAGTCCTGAGGACCCGAAGGCCCGCAGGACTTGACCGGGCGACTCTTACAGATGTGCGGGCCACCGTCAAGCGAGATGGCGAGCGGGGGAGCGAAGTCGTGCTCCGGTATGGCAACATCGATACGTCAGGACAAAGCCACTGCATGCCGGGGGTCGCCATGCATCGAGAGACGTCGCTCTTCGTCGATGACTGGCTCGACGAAGAGATCGCCTCGCTAGAGGATTCCGTAGCGGGAGGAACGGAAACCGAAGGCGAGCCGCGCGCGGAGCGGTCGTTCCT
>JBKOYZ010000057.1:0-5665 GCA_046725655.1 Actinomycetota bacterium
ACGATGCCGCGCACCCGCTGTCCCTCGTTCGGCGCCTCGAGCGTGATCGCCGGCGGCGCGACCGTGGAGCTTCGCACCGCGCTCGAGCGCGTGTGGTGCGCGTTGTCGAGCACGACGGCGCAGTACTGGATCGTCGTGCCCGGCGCGACGTCGGAGACGTCGTGGAACACGCGGTACGGCGCGTTGTCGTCGGTGCCGATGTCCTGCCAGCGGCCGTTGCCGACCTTGGCGAGGAACGTCACCTCGTAGAAGGAATCACCCGCGACGTCTGCGCGGACCTCCAGGCGGTCGCGCCCATTGGCCGGCACGTCGAGCGAGATCGGCGGTGCCGCGTGGCTCCGCGGAATGGGCTTCTTGGCCCGGTAGACGACGGTCGAGAGCGGCCCGACCGTGACGTCGAGTCGCCTGTCCCTCCCGCTGCGCAGCCAGTTCGGGCCCTCGCCGTACACCTTCTCCCACGCACTGCGGGGTACGAACGTCGGGATGGACGCGGAGGCCGCCGCCTCCGCGTTGTTCAACCCGACGACGTACTCGTACCGGTGGAAGCGGTCGATGCGCGAGAAGGCGTAGATCCCCGCGGACGACGACGAGTAGCGGCTCTGCTCGGCTCCGTCGCGGAGTGCGGGGTTGCGACGGGTGATCGCGGCCAGCCGCGCGAGCTCCCGATAGAGCGGATGCGAGGTGTCGAAGTTGTCGTCCATCGGCGTCGCGTCGGAGCCGATGTCGTCGTTGTTGCCGGCGCCGTCGTCACCGGGGATCGGATCGCTGAGGTTGTTGTACTGCAGGTCCTTCGACGGAAACATGTCCTGCCGGGCGTCCTGGTCGCCGCCGGCGCCGGTGAAGCCCTGCTCGTCGCCGTAGTAGACGACCGGGTTTCCTCGCGAGAAGTACATCAGGGCGTGCGCCAGCTCGTCGCGCTGCAGGAGCTCCGCCTCGCCGGCCCCCGGGTTCGCGTTGCGGACGAACATGCCGATGCGCCCGCGGTCGTGGTTGCCCAGGAAGGTCGGGAGGTTGTAGACGTTCGAGTCGCCGTCCGTGTACCAGTCGTCGTCGACGAAGAAGTCGCGGAGGTCATTGGTGGGCGCCGAGTTGGCGGCGAAGCGCGTCGCGGCGGTCTGGAACGGGAAGTCGAGGACGCCTTGCACGTCGTCGTGGGTCATGTAGTGGGAGGTGATCGGGCGGCTGAAGTCCTCGGCCACCTCGCCGAACATGTAGAAGTCGGGGATCCCCTGCGACTTCGCGTAGGCCTCGATCTCGGGCGCGAACCTCTGCCAGAACGCGTCGTCGACGTGCTTCATCGTGTCCATCCGGAAGCCGTCGATCCGGAAGTCGTGGATCCAGGTCTTGTAGATGTCGATCATCCCGTTGAGGACGCGCGGGTTCTCGGTGAAGAGGTCGTCGAGCCCGAAGAAGTCGCCGTACTGGGAGTTCTCGCCGGTGAAGGTCGTGTCGCCGCGGTTGTGGTAGAGGCTGACGTCGTTCAGCCAGGCGGGCACCTTGACGTCCCGCTCCGCGTCCGGCACGCACGGGTGGTACGGGAAGCTGCTGAAGGCCGGCGGGGCGGAGCACGACGGCTGCCCGGTCGGCGCGAGTGCTGGGAAGAACGTGCCGCCGGCGAAGTCGCGGTCGTCGAAGGGCGTCCCGGCCGCCGTGCGGTACGGCGACTGATCCTTGGACACGTAGGGCATCCGGCCGCCGTCGGGGCCGCCGCCCTCGGTGTACTCGATGACGTCGGCCGTATGGTTCGTGATGATGTCGAAGTAGACCTTGATCCCGCGCGCGTGGGCCGCGTCGACCAGCGCGCGAAGCTCGTCGTTCGTGCCGAGGTGCGGGTCGATCCGTGTGAAGTCGGTGATCCAGTAGCCGTGGTAGCCGGCGGAGCGGTCCTGAGGCTGCACCGCTTTGTTCTTGAAGCTCGGCGTCAGCCAGAGCGCCGTCGTCCCCAGACGCTTGATGTAGTCGAGCTTCGCGGTAAGGCCCTTCAGGTCGCCGCCGTGGTACCAGCCCTTCCCTGTCGGGTCGAACCCCGACTGCCCGGCGCCGGTGCCCTCCGGCAGGCCGCCGTTGTCGTTGGCGGTGTCGCGGTTCTCGAAGCGATCGGCCATGACGAAGTAGAAGTTCTGGTCGGTGACCGGCTGGCGCAGGCTGTGATGCGCCGCGGGATCGAAGTGCCACCTACCGCGATCGTGGCCGGCGGGATCGGGCCCGCCGCCGACGCCGGACCATGGCGCTGCCCCACCGAGGGCGGCCGTCGGGCCGACGGCAAGGATCGCGAACGTCAGCAATACCGCGAGACGACGAACGAAAGACATGCCTGCCTCTCCTCTCTCCCGCGGCCGCTGCGGGCCCGGTGAACATCTGAGTTCTAACGCATACGGCGCCGGCGTGCCTGCCCGGTCGACGGTTCTAGCGCACGAGCCGGCGGAAGAAGAACGCGATCCGGCGCCAGAGGTTCATCGAATGCTCGTGGCGCTGGGTGGGAGCAAGCGCGCGGCCCTCGAGCTCGCGCGCGTCCGCGGCGAGCCTCTCGCCGACGCCGCCCTTGCTGTCGGGCTCGATCTCCGCGCTCGTCGCCGGCTCGAGGTACTCGCGGAGCTCCCTGACCTGCTCCAGTGAGAGCGACAGGCGGACGACCCCCTCGGTGATCTCCGCGACCTGCTCCGACGGAACGTATCGCGGCTTCCCGAACGCGCTGGTCGCGATCGCGAGCCCGTCGAAGATGTCCTCGCTGCTGTCGCCGACGACCTCGTCGACCTCGCCTACCTCAGTGCCCTCACTCGCGAGGACCTTCCAGCCCGTCTCGATCATCAGCCAAGAGACCGGATCCGCCATGCGATCGTCAGTGTGACGTGACCGCTGCTCGCAAGCAGCCGCCTTGCTCATCCTGGCCGCCCCAGCTCGCTCCTTTGATGGCTTCGCGCATGCACCGAAGTTCGTCCCCGGTGTCGTCGACGGTCATGCGGATGCGGCGAGCTCGCGAGCGGTGCGCCGCGCCTGTTCGATCGAGGTGAGGTTTCCCTTCCGCTCGAAGGCCTCGACTGCCTGCTCGAGCACCGCGGCCGCTTCGGCGGGTCGCCCGGCAAGCGCAAGCACCTCTGCCAGGTCGGCGAGCGTGTCGCCCTGCGTGTTCAGGAGGTCTGTCTTCTCCACGAGCGCGACCGCCTCACGGCCGAGCGCCTCTGCCTCGGCGAGATCGCCGCGGCGGGCGCGGATCTTGGCCCGGGCACTCCGCCACAGCACGTGGGTGAACGCATCCTCCGGAGCCGCGGCGTCCTCGCTCGTGTGGCTGAAACGCTCGGCCTCGTCGAGCTCGCCCAGCGCGCACAGCGCGTGCGCCAGCAACGCGGCGGCCGTCGAGAGGTAGCCGCGCTCGCCCATCGGCTCGAGGGCGGCGTAGCTCTCGCGCATGATGCGCAGCGCCTCCGCTGTGTTGCCCGCCAGCATCTCGATGTAGAAGGCCTCCTGTGCGATCATCGCCGCCTGGAGCGAGAAGCCGAGGTCGACGATCGTCTGCACGCCATCGGCAAGGAGCTCGCGGGCCAGCGGAAAGTTGCCGCGCATCGCCTCGAGGGCGCCGCGCTCGATGCGCGAGTTGCCCTGGATGAAAGGCTCGTCGGCCGCCTCGTCGTCGAACCGCTTGCAGCGCGCGATCGCTTCGTCGACCGGCAGCGGACCAAAGTTCGCGCTCATCATCAGCCAACCGATGCTCTCGGCGCGCTCGGCCCGGAGATTGCCGCTCTCGGCGTACTCCAGCGCCTGCCTCCAGGCCTCCTCGGCGCGCGCCAAGGTCCCTATCAGCGTGCCTTCGACTCGACCGAGCAGATTCCAGGCCTGCGCGAGGGTGAGCGGGTCGCCGAGCTCCTCAGCTGCCTGCAGGACCTCGTGGACGTCGTCCAGAAGCCCGTCGCTGCCCCCGCTCAGGACGCGGAGCGAGCACAGCCCAAGCAGCGCGCGAGCGGGGCGGCGGCCGCTGAGCTCCAGGGCGTCCTCGAGCGCCCTGCGCCCCTCCCCCACGTAGCCGCGGATCGACCAGAAGGGCCACAGCGCGGTTGCGAGCCGCAGCAGCAGCGCGCCGTCGCGGCGTTCACGGACCCAATGGATCGCCGCCCGCAGATTCGCGTAGTCCTCGTCGAGCCGGGCGACCGAAGCCGACTGGTCGCCGGTCCGCGACTCCGCGTCGAAGAATTCGGCGAGCTCCGCGAACCAGCCGGCGTGGAGCCGGCGGCAGGCTTCGAGCTCGCCGGACGACTCGAGCTGCTCGTGCGCGTACTCGCGGATCGTCTCCAGCATCAAGAAGCGCGGCTCGCCGTCGGAGTCCGCCCGTCGGCGCAGGAGGCTCTTCTCGACGAGCGAGTCGAGCCCCTCCAGGACGTCCGCGCCCGCCGCACTGACGGCCTCGGCGGCCTCGAAGCGGCAGCCGCCGACGAAGACGGCCAGTGACGTGAACAGCGCCTGCTCCCGCTCGGACAGAAGGTCGTAGCTCCAGTCGATCGCGCCGCGCAGCGTGCGCTGGCGCTCGTCCACGTCCTGCACCCCGCCGGTCAGCAGCGGCAAGCGCTGATCGAGGCGGCGCAGAAGCGCTTGAGGCGTGAGCGTGCGCACCCACGGCGCCGCGAGCTCGATCGCGAGCGGCAGGCCGTCGAGCCGGATACAGATCTCCGCCACGGCGGCGGCGTTCTCCTCGTCGACCTCGAAGTCCTCGGCCGCAGCTTGTGCCCGCTCGACGAAGAGCCTGACCGACTCGATGCGGGCCGCTTCGACCGCCGAGACCGGTTCACGGAGATCAGGCAGCGACAGCTGGGGCACGCGATATGCGCGTTCCCCCCGCAGGCGGAGCGGCGTGCGGCTCGTAACGAGCAGCTTCAGCCCGGGCGCCTCGTCCAGCAAGCCCGAGAGCGCCGGCGCCGCGCCGACGACCTGCTCGAAGTTGTCGAGCACGAGCAGGAGCTCCCTCTCGCGCAGGTGCTCGGTGAGTGTCTCGAGCGCGGTCTCGCCTGACTGCTCGCGCAGGCCGAGCGTCCGCGCGATCGTCGGCACGACGAGCTCCCAGGCGCGAACCGGCGCGAGTGAGACGAAGAAGACGCCGCCCGGGAACCGCTCGATCACGCCTCCTGCCAGCTGCAGCGCGAGCCGCGTCTTGCCGGTGCCGCCCGTGCCGATCAGCGTCAGCAGCCGGACCTCGTCGCGCGCGAGCAGGGCGCCGGCCTCCGCGAGCTCCCGTTCGCGCCCGATGAACGCGTTCGGCTGCGCGGGGAGGTTCGCCGACCGGTTCGCCTGCGTGTTCAGCGGCGGGAAGTCGGCCGGGAGGCCGTCGACCTCGAGCTGGTAGAGCCGCTGCGTGCCGGACAGGTCCTTGAGCAGGTGCTCGCCGAGGCCTCGGAGTCGGACGTCCGGGCCGAGCAGCGCGCGCGTGCGCTCCGTGAGGACCACCTGGCCGCCGTGGGCGGCGGCCATCACGCGCGCGGCCGTGTGGACGTCGAGGCCGACGTAGTTGCCGTCGACCGACCGCGGCTCGCCGGTGTGCAGGCCGATGCGCACGCGGATCTCGTTTCCCGCCGGCCACTCGTGGCCGGCGAGGGCGCGCTGCGCCTGCTCAGCCGCCGCCACGGCCTCGGCGACCGACTCGAACGCGACGAAAAAGGCGTCGCCCTCGCTCTGGAGCACG
>JBKOYZ010000123.1:0-5263 GCA_046725655.1 Actinomycetota bacterium
ACGTGCTCGCGGAGGCGACGCGGGCGTGAAGATCGTTCGCACGATCGAAGAGCTGCGCGCCGAGCCGCGGCACGGCTCGGTCGGCCTCGTGCCGACGATGGGGGCCTTTCACGAGGGCCACCTCTCGCTCCTTCGCGCCGCGGCGGCCGAGAACGACGAGGTTGTCGCGAGCCTGTTCGTGAACCCAGCGCAGTTCGGCCCGAACGAGGATCTCGAGAGCTACCCCCGCGACGAGGGGCGTGACGCGGCGCTCGCCGAGGAGGCCGGGGTCGACATCCTCTTCGTCCCGAGCGCCGAGGAGCTCTACCCGAACGGGTACCAGACGTGGGTCGACGTGATGGCGCTCGGCAGCTACCTCGAGGGCGAGTTTCGCGCCGATCACTTCCGCGGCGTCGCGACGATCTGCCTGAAGCTCTTCAACATCGTCCGCCCGGACCGGGCCTACTTCGGCCAGAAGGACGCCCAGCAGGTCGCCGTCGTCAGGCGGATGGTGCGCGACCTGAACGTGGAGCTCGAGCTCCGCGTGCTCCCGACGGTCCGCGACGCCGACGGGCTTGCGCTCTCGTCGCGGAACGCGTACCTGTCGCCGGCGGAACGGCAGCGGGCCCTCGCGCTGCCGCACGCGCTGCAGACGAAGGATCTCGCTGCGGCCCGCACTGAGCTGAGCGATCTCGACGTCGACTACGTCGAGATCGCCGACTTCGAGCCGCGCGTGCTCGCCGCCGCCGTTCGCTTCGGCGACACGCGCCTGATCGACAACGTCGTCCTCGACGAGGAGGAGCCCCGATGAGCACGCGTCCGCGCAGCCCAGGTCCTGCCACGCCCGCGCCCGGCAAACTGCCGCTGCCGGAGCTGCTCGAGATGAAGCGGCGCGGCGACAAGATCGTGATGGTCACCGCCTACGACGCGCCCGGAGCGCGACTCGCGGACGCCGCCGGCATCGACCTGATCCTCGTCGGCGACACAGCCGCGATGGTCGTCCTCGGCCACGACTCGACCGTCCCCGTGACGATGGACGAGATGCTGTTTCTGACGCGCGCCGTCGCGCGTGCCGCGAAGCGGCCGCTGATCATCGGCGACATGCCCTTCGGGACGTACGAGGCGTCCGACGACGACGCCGTCCACAACGCGATCAGGTTCGTCAAGGACGGCGGCGCCGACGTCGTCAAGCTCGAGGGCGCGGGCCCGTCGCTGTCGCGCGTGCGCGCAATCGTCGGCGCCGGGATCGGCGTCATGGGCCATGTCGGGCTGACGCCTCAGTCGGCGACGGTGCTCGGCGGGTTCAAGGCTCAGGGCCGGACTGCCGCCCAGGCGCGGCAGGTGTACGAGGACGCGCTGACGCTCGAGGCCGCCGGCTGCTTCGCGATCGTGCTCGAAGCCGTGCCGGCGCCGGTCGCAGCGCGGATCACGGAGGCGCTCGAGGTGCCGACGATCGGCATCGGTGCCGGTGCGGACTGCGACGGGCAGGTGCTCGTCTATCACGACCTGCTCGGCCTGTACGCCGGCCGCGCGCCCAGGTTCGTCAAGCGCTATGCCGACCTCGCGACCGAGATCCGCGGCGCGCTCGAGACGTACGCCACCGAAGTCCGCGAGAGCCGCTTCCCGGACGAGCAGCACACGTACTCGATCCCGGATGAAGAGCTGGCGGGCTTCGAGGCCGAGCTAGCCGAAGAGTTTCAGCGCCACGTCGGCGAGCGCCGCTAACGCGGCGAAGACCCCGACGGCGGCCGCCGTTCGCAGCCAGCTCCAGCCCTCGACGACGCGGATGCCGATCACGAGCAGGACGAGCGCCCAAAGCGCGAAACCAGCCTCGAGCGCCGTGAACACGTGCGCGCCCGCGCCGGAGTCGGAACCGCCGCTGCGGAAGATGTCGTCTCCGTAGATCGCGAGCCGGACGGGGAGCAGCACGAGCGAGAGCGCGATCGGGACCGCCGCCAGCGCGAGCAGGTGACGCGCGCGGCGGTAGCTCCCCTGGCCGCCGAGCACGTTCAGCGCGAGGAAGAGGACGCCGCCGCCGACCCAGTAGTTGAGGATCCCGACGAAGACGCCGGCGATGAAGAGGTAGACGGGGATCACGATCCCCCGGCGCAGCGGGTCGTCGGCGAAGCTCCCGGCCGCCGCCGACAGCAGCGTCAGGGCCACGCCGACGAAGAACGCGACCGCGGCTATCGGCTCCTGACGGTCCTCCGCAGCCGCACGAGAGTCGTCGCGGAGCGCCGCGAAGACCGGCCGCGGCGCCTGTGCGACGAGCAGCGTCCGCAGCCACCAGGCCCGTTGCTCGTCGGGCCGTCCGGTCGCAGCACGAGCGCTCACGGGGTCAGCCTACTCCGCGGCTCGCGCGGGCTGCCGTCAGGCGGCAGCCGGGGCGGCCGCGGGCAGCACCTGGCGCAGGAACTGGCCCGTGAATGATTCCTCGACGTCCGCCACCTGCTCCGGCGTGCCGGTCGCGACGATCTCGCCGCCCGCCTCGCCGCCCTCCGGCCCGAGATCCACCAGCCAGTCCGCCTGCTTGATCACGTCGAGGTTGTGCTCGATCACGAGCACGGTGTTGCCGGCGTCGACCAGCCGCTGCAGCACGTCGAGCAGCTTCTCGATGTCTGCGAAGTGGAGGCCGGTGGTGGGCTCGTCGAGGATGTAGAGCGTCCGGCCGGTCGCGACCTTCGAGAGCTCCTTCGCCAGCTTGACGCGCTGTGCCTCGCCGCCCGAAAGCGTCGTCGCCGGCTGCCCGAGCTTGATGTAGTCGAGACCCACGTCGTGGAGCGTCTGCAGCTTGCGGCGCAGCTTCGGAATCTTGGCGAAGAACGCGAGCGCCTCCTCGACCGACATGCCGAGCACGTCGGCGATCGACTTGCCTTTGAAGCGGACCTCGAGCGTCTCGCGGTTGTAGCGCGCGCCCTTGCACGTCTCGCAGGGGACGTAGACGTCGGGCAGGAAGTGCATCTCGATCTTGATCTGCCCGTCGCCCTTGCAGGTCTCGCAACGGCCGCCGCGGACGTTGAACGAGAAGCGGCCCGGCTTGTACCCGCGAACCTTCGCCTCGGGCGTCAGCGAGTACAGCTCGCGGATCGGAGTGAACAGGTCGGTGTAGGTGGCCGGGTTCGAGCGCGGCGTGCGGCCGATCGGCGACTGATCGATGTCGATCACCTTGTCGAAGCACTCGATCCCCTCGCAGCCCACGTGCTCGCCCGGCTTGACGCGCAGCTTGTGCAGCCGGTTGGCGAGCGCCTTGTAGACGATCTCGTT
The DNA here is from genome assembly GCA_046725655.1 of Actinomycetota bacterium. Taxonomy (GTDB): domain Bacteria; phylum Actinomycetota; class Thermoleophilia; order Gaiellales; family Gaiellaceae; genus 13-2-20CM-68-14. The sequence continues at coordinate 3,244 of JBKOYZ010000123.1, forward strand.
CACGAGCGTCGACTTCCCGGAGCCGGAGACGCCGGTGACGCAGACGAACTTCCCGACCGGAAACTCGACATCGATGTCCTTCAGGTTGTGCATCGAGGCACCCCGCACCCAGAACGTTCCCAAATCCTCGTCCCGACGTTCGGGCACGGCGATCGTGCGCGCGCCGGAGAGGAACTGGCCGGTGATCGACTTCTTGTTCCGCTCGATCCTCCCCGCGGGCCCCTCCGCGACCACGTGGCCGCCGTGCTCGCCGGCGCCGGGGCCCATGTCCACGAGGTGGTCGGCCGCGCGCATCATCTGCTCGTCGTGCTCGACCACGAGCACGGTGTTGCCGAGATCGCGCAACCGGTCGAGGGTCGCGATCAGCTTGCCGTTGTCGCGCTGGTGCAGCCCGATCGAGGGCTCGTCGAGGATGTAGAGGACGCCGACGAGCTGGGAGCCGATCTGGGTGGCCAGCCGCAGCCTTTGCGCCTCGCCGCCCGAAAGCGTCGCAGCCGCTCGGTCGAGATTCAGGTAGCCGACGCCGACGTTGTCGAGGAACATCAGCCGCTCGCGGATCTCCTTGATCACGCGCGCCCCGATCAGCTGCTCGGTCTCGCTCAGCGCCAGCCCGTCGAGGAACTCGATCGCCCGCGTCACCGACATGCGAGTGAACTCGTGGATGTTGTTGTCTCCAACCGTCACCGCCAGCACCTCCGGCTTCAGCCGGGCGCCCTTGCAGACCGGGCACGGCCGGAAGCTCATGTACTCCTCGATCCGCTCGCGCTGCTGGCTCGAGTCCGTGTCGCGATACCGGCGCTCGAGGCTCGGCACGAGACCCTCGAAGGCCATCGTGTACGCGCGACGGCGACCCATCCGGTTCCGGTAGGAGACGTAGATCCGTTCGCCGTCGGTGCCGTAGAGGAAGCGGTTCTGCTGCTCCTCGGTCAGGTCCTGCCACGGCTCCTCCAGGTCGATCTCGTAGCGGTCGGCGATCGCCTGGATCACGGACTCGTAGAAGCCGGAGCTCCCCAGCGACCACGGCACCAGCGCGCCCTCGCCGATCGAGAGCGTCGGATCCGGCACCAGCAGGTCGGGATCGATCTCCTGCTGCGCGCCCAGGCCGGTGCAGCGCGGGCAGGCGCCGTGCGGCGAGTTGAACGAGAAGATGCGCGGCTGCAGCTCCGGCAGCGACACGCCGTGCTCGGGGCACGCGAACTTCTCGCTGAACGTCATCTCCGGGCCGTCGACCACGTCGATCACGACCAGCGCGTCCGCGAGCTGGGCGGCGGTCTCGACCGACTGCGCCAGCCGCGTCCGCAGGTCGGGCTTCATGACGAGCCGATCGACGACGACCTCGATCGTGTGCTTGAACTTCTTGTCGAGCTCCGGCACGCCCTCCTCGAGTAGGTACTGCTCGCCGTCGACCTTGACGCGGCTGAATCCCTCCGCCTGCAGGTGCTCGAAGACGTCCTTGTACTCCCCCTTGCGGTCGCGAATGACGGGGCCGTTGACGGTGAAGCGGGTTCCCGCGGGCAGCTGCAGGATCTGGTCGACGATCGAGTCGAGGCTCTGGCCGGCGATCGGGCGGCCGCAGATCGGACAGTGCGGCTTGCCGATCCGCGCGTAGAGCAGACGCAGGTAGTCGTAGATCTCGGTGACCGTCCCGACCGTCGAGCGGGGGTTCCGCGAGGTCGTCTTCTGGTCGATCGAGATCGCCGGACTGAGGCCGTCGATCGAGTCGACGTCCGGCTTTTCCATCATCTGCAGGAACTGGCGCGCGTAGGCGCTCAGCGACTCGACGTAGCGCCGCTGGCCCTCGGCGTAGATCGTGTCGAAGGCTAGGCTCGACTTGCCCGAGCCCGAGAGCCCCGTGATGCAAACCAGAGCGTTCCGCGGTAGGCGGACGGTGATGTCCTTGAGGTTGTGCTCACGCGCGCCGTGGACGACGAGCTCGTCTGCAGCAGGCATAACCAACCAGTCTAGCCGGGCGGATCGGATCGAACAAGTGTTCGCTTTTTGCCCTAACCGCCGGTCGTGG
>JBKOYZ010000146.1:0-26467 GCA_046725655.1 Actinomycetota bacterium
GGGCGGCATCGCAAGCGATGCCTTAGGTGGGCGCGCGGCGCATTTAGGAGAAACCAACCCCGGTGAAAGTGCGTCAGCACTTTCACCGGTAAGGCACCTTCACCGGTAAAGCTGTTCGATCGTGTCGGCGTAGCGCTGCTCGATCACGCGGCGCTTCAGCTTCATCGTCGGCGTCACCTCGCCCTCCTCGATCGAAAACTCCCGCTCGACGATCGCGAAGCGCTTGATCTGCTCGAAGCGGGCGAGGTCGCGGTTCGCCGCATCGACGGCCGTCTGGACGAGTGCCGGTACGTCGCCCGCGCTGTCGACCGCCGTCTCGTCGACGGCGATGAGCGCCGTCACATAGGGCCGGCGATCGCCTATCACGAGCGCCTGTGAGATGCAGCGCGACGACTTGAGCGCGTTCTCGAGGTTCTGCGGCGCGAGGTTCTTGCCGCCGGCGGTGACGATGATGTCCTTCTTGCGATCGGTGACGGCGACGAAGCCGTCGGCGTCGATCGCGCCGACGTCGCCGGAGCGAAGCCAGCCGTCCTCGGCCAAGACGGCCCGCGTCGCCTCTTCGTCTTTGTAGTAGCCCGCGAAGATCGTCTCGCTGCGGATCAGCAGCTCGCCGTCGTCATCCGTCTGCACCTCGACGCCCGGCATCGGCGGCCCGACGGTCCCGAAGCGGAAGCGCTGCGGCCGGTTGACGCACGCCGCCGTCGTGCACTCGGTCAGGCCCCAGCCTTCGAGGATGAGGATGTCGAGCGCGTGAAAGAACTCCGCGATCTCCTTCGCGAGGGGCGCGCCGCCGGAGATGCCGTAGCGGAGCCGGCCGCCGAACCGCTCCTTCACCTTCGAGTAGACCAGCCGGTCCGCGAGCCGGTGGCGGAGCGCGAGCCACCGCGGTACGCGCTCCCCGCGCTGTCGCAGTTCGCTCACGCGTCGGCCCACCCCGAGCGCCCAGTCGGCGAGTCGTCGCCGCGGCCCCGACGCCTCGTCGAGCTTGGCGGTGACTGCGGTGTGCGCCTTCTCGAACACGCGCGGCACGCTCGGCAGCAGCGTCGGCCGCACCTGGGGCAACACGTCCGCGACGGCGTAGGGATCGGGACAGAACGCGATCGTGAAGCCCGAGTAGGCTCCCCAGAGCGCCATCAGCCGCCCGAAGTTGTGCGCGAGCGGGAGGTAGAGCAGCATGACGTCGCGATCGAGCGCGAGCCCCTCGATGTCCTCGATGCATGCCGTCATCGCGTAGTAGTTGCGGTGGCGGATCATGCAGCCCTTCGGCGGCCCGGTCGTCCCCGACGTGTAGATGTACGTGTAGAGGTCGTCTTCACCGATTCGCGAGGCCGCCTCGTCGAGCGCTCGCGGGTGCTCGCTCGCGTAGGCGACGCCCTCCGCACGTAGCGTGTCGAGGTCGGCGAACGTCAGCACGTGACGCAACCCGAGCGGCTCGACCTTCGCAAGCTGCGCGTCGTCCTCCACGAGCACGCCCAGTGCCTCCGAATGGCGGAGAACATAATCGGTCTCGCGCGGCGAGCTGTTCGGGTAGACCGGCGCGGTGACGCCGCCGACGAGCGCTAGCGCCATGTCGAAGAGCGTCCACTCGAGCCTGGTCCGCCCGAGGATCCCGAAGGCGTCGCCTTTCCGGATCCCTCGCGCGAGCAGGCCGTTGGCGACCTCGTCGACCGCCCGGGCCGCCTCGGTCCAGGAGACCGCCCGCCAGCTTCCAGGCTCGGTCTCGGCGAGATAGGCAGGCGTCGTTCGCCCGGCGCGGCTCCCCTCGCGCCAAAGGCGCACGATCGTCCGGTCCCCGTAGATGCTCAGGCTGCGAAGGTTACGGAAGGGATAACGCGCTTCTCGGCGAACTTCCTGCGTCCCTCTACAATTACGAAGTACGTCGGCGCCAGGCTAAAGTCTGGCACCGAACTGCGGAACGAGCCCCATGCGCACTGTCTGGAACGGATCCATCAGCTTCGGCTTGGTCAACATCCCGGTGGGGATGGCCCTGGCCACGAAGCCGGCTGCCCGGCAATCGGACGTCTCCTTCCGGATGCTCCATCGGGAGTGCCTGACGCCGATCAAGAACAAGCGCTGGTGCCCGGAGCACGACCGCGAAGTCTCGAACGACGAGATCGTCAAGGGCTGGGAGGTCGCGAAGGGGCAGTTCGTCGTCGTCGAGGACGCGGATCTCGAGGCGCTCGAGACCGCGGACGATTCGCGGACGATCGCGATCACGCGCTTCGTCGAGCTCGCCGAGGTCGATCCGATCTACTTCGACCGGACGTACTTCCTCGCGCCCGCGGACGCGCCCGCGCAGCGGCGTCCCTACGTCCTGCTGCTCGAGGCGATGAAGGAGACTGGCATGGCCGCGGTGGGCACGTTCGTCCGACAGGGCGCCGAGCACTTCTGCCTCATCCGGCCGAAGGGAGAGGCGCTCGCACTCGAGACGCTCTTCCTCGCCGAGGACGTCCGCTCGCAGGCGGAGGTCGAGGAGGCGGTGCAGGAGATCGAGGTCAACGACGCCGAGCTCGAGCTGGCGCGGCAGGTGATCGCGAGCCTCGTCGCCAAGTTCGACCCGGATGAGCTGACGAGCGACTACCGCCGCGACCTGCGCGCGATGCTCGAGGCGAAGCTCGCCGGCCAGGAGATCACCGCGCCGGAGCCGGTCGAGGAGAAGGCGCCGGTGGTCGACCTGATGGAGGCGCTCCGGGCCAGCGTTGCCGAGGCGCAGGGCGCAGGCAAGTCGAAGAAGACTGCCGCCAAGAAGACGAAAGCCGCCTCGTCGGGCGGCTCTCGCCGAAAAGTCGCCGCACGCAAGTAGCGCGCGCCGCGTTTAGCTTCTAGTGCTGCTGCGGCATCGCCCCGAGCGCCTGAAGCTGCGCCTGGAAGAGCGTCTTGTCGATCTTGCCTTGGTAGATCGGGATCGACTCCTGCATGCAGACCCTGATCACCTCCTGGCGATCGATTCCGAGCTCCTTCGACAGCTCTTCAGGCGTGAGGTGATTCGCCATGTGACCTCCCTGCGGCCAACAAAAAACCCGCCTCGTGCACTGGCACCGACGGGCTCACTCGACCGCTCCGATTTTCTTGCCGGCAGGAATCAAAGGTCCTGCCCTCCCAAACCGTCCATCTCGGCACAGGATAGTTTGCTCGCCGCACGGACGCAAAGGTGATTCCCGGCTTCGACGAGCGGTTCGCGGACGCGAAGGGCTGCAGGCTGCGGTACTTCGTCGGTGGGCCTGGGGAGGGCCCGCCGCTCGTCCTCGTGCATGGGCTCGGGGGCGCTGCCGCGAACTGGGTGGACCTCGCGCCGAGGCTCGCGGAGCGGCGTCGCGTGCTCGTCCCGGAGCTGCCGGGACACGGCCTCTCGACGGCGCTCCCCGTCGTGCCGAACCTCGCCGTCTTCGCCGATCGCGTCGCGCTGATCGCCGAGCTCGAGCGAATGCTGCCGGCCGCCGTGGTGGGACACTCGCTCGGTGCGGTGGTGGCTCTTCGGCTCGCGCTGCGCCGGCCGGACGACGTGACCGCGCTCACCCTCGCGGCGGGCGCGGGCATCTCCTCGACCACGCGCCGCGCGAAGTACGGCCTGCGAATCCTCGGCATCATCGGGCCGCGCCGGCTCGTGGCGCCCTGGTCGGATTCGGTGGCGGACAGCCCGCTGCTGCGCTACCTCGTCTTCGGCCACTGGGGCGCCGCCGACCCGCTGATCATGTCGCGCGCCGCGGTCGACGGTTTTCTCGTGGGAACCCGGCTGACGAGCGACTCGACGAACGCGGCAAGGGCGCTCGTCGTCGACGATGTGCGACACGAGCTGGGGGAGATCCGCTGCCCTTGCCTCGTCCTCTGGGGCGCTAGCGACAACCAGCTGGCGCTCGCGGACGCCTTCGAGTTCGCCCGCCGCCTGCACGCGGAGCTGCGCGTGATCGCGGATTGCGGCCATCTCCTGATCGGCGAACGCCCAGAGCTATGCGCCGACGCGATTGAATCGTTCTTGGGGCACCGCGGTTGAGCGCCGGAGCCGGATTCATTCCGGCGGAGGCGCCACACGAAGACGCCTCACCTCCTAAGAAGGGGGCCCACGGGGGAAACATGGTTTCCCCTGTGCCCATGGTTTCCCCCGTGCCGATCGGGGTGCCCAGATTTGAACTGGGGACCTCTCCGACCCGAACGGAGCGCGCTACCAGGCTGCGCCACACCCCGAGGACGCACAGGTTAGCGCAGCGGCGGCGGCGGTTCGCCTCGCCCCCAACGCTCTTGCGCTGGTGCACCCGTCCGTAAGTTTGGTGCGTGATCCGGGGGATGGACCGTCGTTCGCGCGCTCAAACTGCAGAGTGCGGAACGAAAGTTGTTCGGTCAACTATCACCGCGGAGACGAGCGAGGAAACGTCGCAACGAGAATCTCGGAGCCCGCCTCAGTGCGTCCTCTCGGCGTGCCTGCTGCCTGACCCAGGCGCGATGCCGCTGTCCGCGCGTCGCGTACTTCGGCTTCCAGTAGACGGGGCTCATACGAGCAGGCCGCGGTGCACCACCTTCGTGCACTCGTCTTCGACGTAGTCGATCCCTGCCTCCTCCGCGATCGCGCGCGCCGGGGGCGAAACGATGCCGGCCTGGAGCCAGAGGGCTCCGGCGCCCGCGGCGACCGCCTCCGCGGCGATCCCCGGCGCATGCTCGGGCCTGCGGAAGACGTCGACGAGGTCGATGGGCTCGCCGATCTCGCCGAGGCTCTCGACGCACTCGATTCCGAGCACGTCGTCGCAATCGCGCGGGCGGACGGGGATCACGCGATAGCCCTGCTCCAGCAGATAGCGCATCACGTCATGGCTCGGGCGCCATGGCTTCGGCGACGCGCCGACGACGGCGATCGTCTTCGCGTCGCGGAGGATCTCCTCCGGCGAGCGGCTCAATCGACCTCCCGGAGCCACGGCCTCGTCAGCACGACGGCAATCATTCCTGCCGAGACGAGGGCTCCGCCGGCGATCAACGGCCCCGGCGGCGCCACGTTCGCGATCGCGCCCCAGATCGCGAGCCCGATCGGCATCAGGCCGAAGCTCCCGAAGAAGTCCAGGCTGACGACCCGCGCCAGGAGGTGCTCCGGCACGAGCTCCTGCAGCATCGTCTCCCAGACCGCGACGCCGAAGCCGATGCAGAGGCCGCGGAGAACCGCGAAGCCGCCGGCGAGCCCGTACCACGGCGACAGCGCCATGCCCGCGATCGCGAGGCTGTTGACGACGAACACCGCGTAGGTGAGAACACCGCGCCGGCGGCGCGGCTGGAAGTGGCCGTAGAGCAGGGTTCCGGTGACGGTCCCGATGCCGAGCAGCGTCGTCAGCAGCCCGTAGGCACCGACGCCCCGATCGAAGTGAACCTTGACGAGCTTCGGGAGCAGAACCTGCTGCGGGGCGAGCTGGAGCATCAGCACGACGGCAAAGAGGGTGATCGTCACCCAGAGCCATGGGATCGTGGCCACGTACCGGGTTCCCTCGCGGATCTCGTGGAAGGTGCTCTCACCCGATGCCTTCTCCACCGGCCGCGGCCGGGCCATCAGCATCAGGGCTGCCGAGGCCACGAACGTGAGGGCGTCGATCGCGAACACCCAGGCGGAGCCGGCGCCGTGGTAGAGGAACGCCGCCAGCGACGGACCCGCGAGAACGCTGCTCCACCGCGCGACGCCCATCAGGCTGTTGGCCGACGGGAGCTGCGCGGCGTCGACGACGAGCGGCACGATCCCGCCGACCGCTGGATAGAAGAACCCGTCGCCGAGGCCGACGATCGTCGCGAGGACGATCAGGCTCGAGAAGTCGAGCCGGCCGCTGAAATCGAGCGCGGCCAGGGCGGCGACCGCAGCGAACCGCCAGAGGTCGGAGACGATCATCATCGAGCGCCGGTCGTAGCGGTCGGCGAGCGCGCCGCCGATCAGGAGCGTCGCGAGCAACCCGGCTCCCTGCGCCGCGAGAACGAGACCGAGCTTGTTCGACCCGGCGATCGTGAATGTCTTCCAGCCCAGCGCGGTCAGGAAGGCCATGTCCCCGATCAGCGAGATGGTCTGGCCGCTCCAGAGGAGCCGGAAGTCGCGGTGCCGAAGGGCGTGGAACGCCCGCCCGCGGCCGGCGGGCTCGGAGATCGCCTCCACGTCGCAAAGCTATCGTTCGCGCCGGTGCACCTAGGGAGGGTTTGGCGCAAAGCAGTCTGTGGCGGCGGCGCACGCTGCTCGCCCGCTGAGCTGCGTCCTCAGTCGCCCGAATAGTTCCGACTATTCAGGCTCCCTGCGTCCTTGTCAGCGAACGAGCATCGCACGCCGCCGACGAGCGGCTTTCCGCCAAACCCTCCCGGCCTGGACTGGCTCCGCGGCTCCGCCGACGGCCGAGCGTGGCTCGAGCGGCTCCCGCGCCTGCTCGAGGAGTGCCGCGGGCGGTGGTCGCTCGAGCTCGAAGAGCCGTTCCCGTACGCGTTCGCCTCGCTCGCGGTGCCGGCCGGCGACGTCGTCCTGAAGATCCAGTTCCCGGACCGCGAAGGCGAGCACGAGGGCGACGCGCTCGCGCTCTGGGACGGCGACGGCGCCGTCCGGCTGCTCGCGCGCGACCGCGAGCGCCACGCGCTGCTGCTCGAGCGCTGCCGTCCCGGCTCGCCGCTCCACGAGCTGGAGGCGGATGTCGCTCTCGACGTGATCGCCGGCCTGCTCCCGCGCCTGTGGCGGCCTGCCGGCGAGCCGTTCCGCCCGCTGGCAGAGGAGGCGGCCTGGTGGCTGGACGGCCTCGAGCCGCAGTGGAAGCGCGGCGGTCGGCCGTTCGAGCGGCGGCTGCTCGACGCAGCGCTCGAGGCGCTGCGCGAGCTGCCCGGGACTCAAGGGGAGCAGGTCGTGGTGAACCAGGATCTGCACGCCCAGAACGTCCTGGCCGCCGAGCGGGAGCCGTGGCTTCTGATCGACCCGAAGCCGCTCGCGGGCGAGCGCGAGTTCGGGCTCGCGTCGGTGATCCGCGGGGGCGAGCTCGGCGACGACGAGCGCAGCGTCCGCCACCGCCTCGACCGCCTGACCGTCGAGCTCGGCCTCGACCGCGAGCGTGCGCGTGGATGGGCGATCGCGCAGACGCTCGCGTGGGCCTGGGTGGACGACCAGCCGCTGGCGGACCATGTCCAGGTCGCGCGCTGGCTGCTACAAGCAAGGTGATGCTGCGGGCAGTTCTGTTCGACGTCGACTTCACGATCGCCAAGCCCGGGCCCGATCTCGGGCCCGAGGGCTACCAGCGGCTCGGGCGCCGGTTCGGCCTCGAGCTCGACCCCTCACGCTACGGCGAGGCCCGCCGCCACGCGGTCGAGACGCTGCAGCGGCACCCGGAGCTCGACCACGACGAGGAGGTCTGGGTCGTCTTCACCGAGCAGATCATCCGCGGCATGGGCGGCAACTCCACCCGCGCCTACGACTGCGCGGTCGAGATGACGCGGGCGTGGGAGCACGCGCACAACTTCGACATCTACGAGGACGTGCTGCCGACGCTCGCCGAGTTCAGAGCGCTCGGGCTGCGAATCGGACTCGTCTCCAACACGGGACGCGATCTCGAGGCCTTCGTACGGCATCACGGCCTGGACGTCGACGCAGCGGTCAGCTCCGGCGTCCATGGGAAGACGAAGCCCCACCCGACCATCTTCCAGGCGGCGCTGGGACGGCTCGACGTCACTGCAGCCGAGGCCGTGATGATCGGCGATTCCATCGGCGACGACATCGAGGGCGCCCAATCGGTCGGAATGCGCGCCCTGCTGCTCGACCGCGAGAACCGGTACCCCGACGTCGAGGAGAAGCTGACCGACCTGCGTGCTTTACCGGCCGCGCTGGGCCTGGGTCACAATTAGCGCGTGCTGGGCCTCGTACTCTCGACACGTTGCCTGCAAACAGACGCCCTCTCTAGACTCATCGCCGTTGGCTGAGGGCTCCATCCTCCAGGAAGAGCGGCGCCGGCAGATCCTCCACGCGGCCGTGCGCGCTTTCGCCCGCAAGGGCTACCACGCGTGTCGCGTCAGCGACATCGCGGCCGAGGCCGGCGTCGCCTACGGGCTCGTCTACCACTATTTCGGGTCGAAGGAGGCGCTGCTCGAGGCGATCTTCAAGGAGACGTGGGGCGCGATGCTCGAGACGGTGCGGTCGGTCGAGCGCCTCGACGCTCCCGCGCCGGAGCGACTCCGCAAGGTGACCGAGATCGTCCTGCGGACGTGGAAGCGGGACCCCGACCTCGTCCGGGTGCTCGTGCGAGAGGTGACGCGCAGCTCGCACGTCCAGCTCGAGGGAGACGAGATCGAGCAGGCATTCACGGCGTTGGAGCGGATCGTCGAGGACGGCCAACGGGAGGGGACGTTCCGACCGGACGTCGACGCTCGCGTGACGGCGACGATCTGGTACGGAGCCCTCGAGGAGATCCTGACAGGCTGGGCTTTCGGGCAGCTCCCCGACTCCGACGACGACGTGGCCGCTGCCGAGAGGGCGGTAGTCGAGATCGTCGTCGGCGGCCTGGCGATCGAGCGCGCGGCGGCTCTCGCCTGATGGCGGTCCGCGCCGTGCGCGAGCCGGCGACCGAAGCGCCGGTCGGCCGGCGGCTTCTCTGGATCCTCGGCCTGGGCGCGTTCGGGCTCGCGTTCTCGATCACGACGACGGCGGCCTACCTGCCGCCGGTGCTGAATCGCTTCACGGACTCCGGGGGCATCATCGGCGTCATCCTCGGCGCCGAGGGCGTGTTCGCGCTCTGCCTCTCGCCGGTGATCGGGCCCTGGAGCGACAGCTTCCACACGCCGCTCGGACGCCGGCGGCCGTTCATGCTCGTGGCGCTGCCGGGCCTCGGCTTCTGCCTGCTGCTGATGCCGTTCCTGCCGAACCTCTGGACGACGACGGTCATCGTGATGGCGTTCTTCTTCGCCTACTACATGTACGAGCCCCCGTACCGGGGCCTGTACCCCGACGTGTTGCCGGCGCGCCTGTTCGGGCGCTCGCAGAGCGTCCAGCACATCCTGCGCGGGATCGCCATCGGTGTCGCGCTCGTCGGCGGCGGGTTTCTCTTCAAGGCATGGCGGCCTTCGCCGTTCATCCTCGCCGCGGTGCTGACGACCGCGGCGTGCGGCCTGACGATCTACCTCGTCCAGGAGGACGGCGGCCACGGCCGCGTCTTCGAGGGCTTCTGGGCGTATGTCAAGCGGAGTTGGTCCATCTTCTGGCAGGAGGGAGACATGCGCCGTTTCCTGCTCGCGAACGCAGCGTGGGAAGGAACGTTTGCGGCGGCGCGGACCTTCGTCGTCCTCTACGTCATCGACGGCCTGCACCAGTCGAAGGTGATGTCGTCCGCGGTTCTCGGCGCGGTCGCGACCGGCTACGTGATCGCGGCCGTCTTCGCCGGGCGGCTGGGCGACCGCTTCGGCCTCGCGCGCGTGATCTTCTACGCCTCCTGGGTCTACGGGACGGGGTACATCCTCGGCGGCCTGGCTCAGACCTGGCACGACTGGTACTTCGCCGCCATCGTCCCGGTCGCTGTCGCCGGCGGCACGGTGATGACGCTCGCTTGGGGGCTGATGTACAAGCTCGTGCCCGAGCACCATCGCGGCGCGGCGTCGGGCCTCGCGACGACGACGAAGGGGATTGGCCTCTGCGTGGGGGCACCGGCCGCCGGCCTCGCGATCGACCTGGCCCGCCCGTACCTGGGCGCGACCGACGGGTACCAGGTGTTGTGGCCGATCTGCGGCCTGCCGATTCTCGCGGCGATCCCGCTGCTGGTGCGGCTGATCAAAGTCGAGGACGAGCTGGGCTCCTACAGCACCGCGCCGGCGGCGCCGCCTGTCTCGTGAGGGACGTCTTCAACATCTTCGGCAACGATTGGGACGCCGAGAGCGACCGCAAGGGATACCGCCATCGCTCGGTGGCCGTCGGCAAGCGCCTCGGCGCGGAGCTCCTCGGTGCCACCGTCTACGAGCTTCCTCCCGGCGAGCGAACCTGGCCCTACCACTGGGAGACCGTCTCCGAGGAGTGGCTGCTCGTGGCCGCGGGACGGCCGACGTTGCGAACTCCGGACGGCGAGCGGGAGCTCCGGCCCGGCGACGTCGCGGTCTTTCCGCGCGGACCGGACGGCGGTCATGCGCTCGCGAACCGCGGTGACGAGACGGCCCGCATCGTCCTTTTCTCGACGAAGGGGCCGCTCGACGTCGTCCACTACCCCGACGGCGGCAAGCTGGGCGTGTGGACGGCCGAGCGCGGCTACATCGCGATCACGGACGAGCAGTCTGAGCCGCCCGACTACTGGGACGTCGAGAAGTCGTAGCCGCGCGTCTCGCGACCGCCGCTATCCGGAGTAGGTCGCGACGGCTGCGTGCACGATCTCCTCAAGCGCGGCCGCCAGCTCCTCGGCCTCCTTGGGGTCGAGGTCGGTCGTCGTGATGCGGATCGCCGGCGGCGTCTGGAAGCGGTAGCGCTCGCCGGGGCTGACGGCCCAACCACGGTCGAGGAGCAGCTGCACGGTCGCCACCTCCTCGGCGACCGGAACCCAGACCCCGAGGCCGGAGTCGCCATAGGCGACGATGCCGCGCGCTGCAAGAGCGTCCACGAGCGCCGCCCGGCGCTCGGCGTATGTGCGCTCCGTGCGCGGGAGCAGCCTCCTGGTCTCGGTGCTCCCCCATAGATGCGCCGCCGTCTGCTGCAGCAGGTGGCTCACCCAGCCCGGGCCGAGGAGCTGTCGCCCCTCGACGCGACTGATCGTCAAGGAGTCGCCTGCCATCAGGGCAACGCGAAGATCGGGGCCGAGCACCTTCGAGAGGGAGCGGATCACGGCCCAGCGCGCGCTCGCGTCGTGCAGTGAGACGTAGGGCGCACCTGCCACAGCGGCGACGTAGTCGTCCTCGACGAGAAGCACCTCCGGGTGCCTTCGCAGTACCTCTCGCAACATGCTCCCCCGTTCGGCGTCGACGGCTGCCCCGGTTGGGTTCTGCCCGCGCGGAGTGGCGATGACGGCGCGGGCGCCGCGTTCGAGCGCGTCCTCGAGCTGCCCGGGGACGAGCCCGCGCTGATCGACCGCTACCGGCTCCGCTTCGAGCCCGAGGGCATACACGAGGTCGGCGATGCGCGGCCAGCTCGGATCCTCGACGACCACGCGATCGCCGGGGCGGAGCTGCGTCTGCAAAAGGCGCTCGATCCCGTCGAGCGCGCCGCCGACCACGGCGATGTCGCCGGTGATCGCGTCGGCGGCAAAGTCGGCCTCGGCCAGCTCGACGAGCCGCTCTAGCTTGATCGGCCCGCCGTAGAGCTTGTGCCCGGGATCCACGCGGGCGAGAGCGGGTTCGAGCGGCGGCAGCAGCGTCGGGTCCGGATTGCCGCCGGCCAGGTCACGGGTGTTCGCGGGCAGCGGCTGCAGGCTGCGCACGCGTAGCGGCGGCTGGACGGCGACGACAGTGCCGCGGCGCCGGTTGGCGGTGACGAGACCGCGTTGCTTGAGCGTGCGGTAGGCGCCCGCGACTGTGGCCGGGCTGACATCGAGCCCTGCCGCCAGGTTGCGAACCGCCGGCAGACGCTCGGCCGGCTCGAGTCGGCCCTCGGCGATCGCGGTCTCGATGGTGGCGGCGATTGTCGCCGCGCCGGCGCCTCGTCCGATAATCTGTAGCAGATCAATCATCTTTATGTACTATAACAAAGTTCGAGGCGGTTCCGTGCGCTCTGACGCTGCGCGCCGCCTTGGCTTCGGTCTGTCGCGGGAGCTCTGGTTCGTCGAGCTCGGGATCTTCTTGAACTACCTCGGATACGGCGCCGTGCTCCCGTTCGAGATCATCTACCTGCAAGACGGCCGCGGGTTCAGCCTGAGCGTCGCCGGGCTCGTCGTCGGCACGATCAACGGAATCGCGGTCGTGACCGCGCCCCTCGTCGGCCCGCTGATCGACCGCTTCGGCGCGCGCGCCACGACTGCCGGCGCCGGAGTCGCACTCGCCGTCGGCTATGTCGGCCTCGCCTTTGCTCACAGGCCTGCTCACGCGTTCGCGGCTGCCGCGTTCGCGGGCGCGGGAAACGGTGCGCTGAACCCGAGCCAGTCGACGTTGCTCGCCACGCTCGCCGCGTCAGACTTGCGCCATCGTGCAACGGCGGTTTCGCGCGTCGCCGCGAACGCCGGCATCGGAATCGGCGGCGCCGTCGGCGGCCTCGTGGCGGCTTACGGGCTGACCGGGTTCGTCGTGCTGTTCCTGATCAACGCGCTGACCTACCTCGCCTACGTGTGCGTTCTGATCGCCGTCGTACGCGATGACGCGCGACCCGAGCCGATCCCGGGGGGGTACCGGCTCGTCGTCCGCGACCGAGCCTTCGTGCACCTCGCCTTGACGAACGTCGCCGTGATCGCGGTCGGATGGGGTGTCCTCCCCTGGCTCGTGCCTCCCTATGCGAAGACCGACCTCGGGATCAGCGCGCGCTTGGTCGGACTGCTGCTGCTCGCCAACGCGGTCACCGTGGTCGTGGCCCAGGTGCCCATCGCCAAGCTCGGCGAAGGCCGCCGCCGCGTCGTGATGATGGCGACGGCAGCGGCGATCTTCGCCGGTTCTTGCCTGCTAGTGCTCGCCGCAGACGTCGGGGCCGGCATCGCCTACGCGGCCTTGGCGACGGCGGCGGTCGCGATTGGGATCGGGGAGTGCTTCCACACGACGGCGCTGATGCCGCTCGTCGCCGAGCTCGCGCCGCCAGGCCTGCGCGGGCGCTACATGGCGTCGATGGGCTTTTCGTGGTGGATCGGTTTGACCATCGCTCCGACGTTGGGCGCGGCGCTACTCAGCGTCTCGCCGACGGCGGCATTCCTGCCTGCCGCCGCCGTTGCGGCCGCCGCCGCCGTGTCGGCCCTCGCGCTCGAGCCCGCGCTGCCTGCGAACGCCCGCTTGACGCCTCAGCCGGGATCTGTCGTCGCGCCGGAGCCGCCGTGACCTGCTGCTAGACGTGCGGCGTGTGCGCGAACGGCAGCCGCACCAACGCCGAGCGCTCCGGCTCGATCAGGAAGACCACGCCGCTCCGCATCGGGAACGGCTTGCCCGTGTACTTCTCAGAGATCCGGTCGATCACTTCGAGCGCGGCGTCGTCCTCCAGCGTCTCGACCACGCGGCCGTGGATCCACGCGCTCACGTACGGGTCCTCGAAGTCGGTCAGCGAGAGCGCGACGGGTCGCGGGCGAGGTTCTGCGCCTTGCGGCTTCCCCGCTGCGTGAAGAAGGCGATTCGGTCGCCCTCGAGTCGCACCCAGACCGGCACGACGTGCGGCTCGCCGTCCGGGAACATCGTCGCGAGGTGGGCGAAGTTGGGCGCTGCGAGGAGCCCGCGTACCTCGTCGCTGAGCGCAGCATCAAGCGCCGGTGGCGACCGGCTGCCGGCGGTGCACCGGGGCGAGTGCGGGCGCCCAGGAGCAGAGCGGCGAGACGTCGCCGTCGCGCCCGTTCAGGTGCCGGTAGCCGAGCGCGTGCTCGGCCTGCATCAGCTTGTGGATCTGCGTCGTGCCCTCGTAGATGATCGGCGCGCGCGCGTTACGGAAGTACCGCTCGATCCCATACTCCGCGGAGTAGCCGTAGGCGCCGTGCACCTGGATCGCGAGGTGCGCCGCGCGGAAGGCCGACTCCGTCGCGTGCCACTTGGCGAGCGAGGTCTCGCGGGTGTTCCGCCGCCCCTCGTTCTTCATCCAAGCCGCCTGCATGACGAGGAGCTTCGACGTCTCGTAGCCGAGCACCATCTCGGCGACCATGTCCTGGACGAACTGGTACTTCCCGATCGCCTGCCCGAACGTTTCTCGCTCCCGCGCGTACTCGACCGAGCGCTCGAGACAGGCGCGGACGACGCCGCAGGCGCCCGCAGCGACGGTGAAACGGCCCTGGTCGAGGCCGTACATCGCGATCTCGAACCCTTGGCCCTCGTCCCCGATGAGGTTCTCCGCCGGCACCTCGACGTTCTGGAAGAAGAGCTCGCCCGTCGAGCCCGCCCAGACGCCGAGCTTGTGCTCGGTGTCGGCGGCCGTGAAGCCCGGCATGCCCTTCTCGAGCACGAAGGCGGAGATGCCCTTGTGCCTCGCCGCCGGGTCGGTCTTCGCGAAGACGAGCGCGTGGTCTGCCACGCTCGCATACGAGATCCAGTTCTTCGATCCGTTGAGGACGTAGACGTCGCCCTCGCGTCGCGCCGTCGTCTTCATCGCGGCGACGTCGGAGCCGGCCGCGGGCTCGGTGAGGCCGAAGCACGCGATCTTCTCGCCGCGCGCCTGCGGCGCAAGCCAGCGACGCTTCTGCTCCTCGCTCGCGTAGCGCAGCATCGAGAGCGAGTTGAGGCCGACGTGGACCGAGATCAGCGTCCGAAAGGCCGCCTCCCCGCGCTCGATTTCCTCGCACGAGAGTGCCTCGGCGACGAAATCCAGCCCGGCGCCGCCGTATTCCTCGGGGATCACGATCCCGAGCAGCCCAAGCTCTGCCATCCCCTCGATCACGGACATGTCGAGCCGGTGCGCGATGTCGTTCTCGATCGCGTTCGGCAGCACGCGGTCGTCCACGAACGTCCTTACCGTGTCCTGGATGAGCCGCTGCTCGTCGGTGAGCTCGAAGTCCACGGGGCAAGTCTACGGTCGCGCTCGCCGGCTCGGCCCGTTCCTGCTGCCGCTCGTGCTCGTCGGCGGTGTCGCGTTCGACAACGGCGGCTTCGACGCCACGACCTGGGGTTGGAGCACGCTGGTACCGCTGATCGTCGTGGGCGTCGCCCTCGCAGCGGGCGCGGCACGGCGTCCGAGCAATCTCGCTCTGGGCTTCCTCGGACTGCTAGCGGCGCTTACCGCGTGGACCTTCGGCTCGGTCGCCTGGTCGGACGACGTGTCGCAGTCAGTGCTCGACGGCGAGCGCCTCCTGGTCTACCTCGCGGCCGTGGCGGCCCTGCTCGTGCTCGAGCGGAGGCAGGTCGAGGGCTTGCTCTGGGGCCTGCTCGCGGCGATCACCCTCGTCTGCGCCTGGGCGCTCTGCCTGCGCGTCTTCGGCGGCGCCGGCTCGTACGACATCGCGGTCTCGCCCGGATCGACGCGGCGTCTGGCGGCGCCGCTGGGCTACTCGAACGGCCTCGGCGTGTTCGCGGCGATCGGCGTCCTGCTCGCAGGTGGTCTCTCGGTTCGGCTCCGGAGCGTCACGGCCGCTGCGGCGCTGCTCGTCCTCGTGCCGACGCTCTATTTCACCTACAGCCGGGGCGCATGGCTCGCACTTGCCGCCGGCGCCGTTGCCGCGATCGCCCTGGGGCGTCCGCGCGTGCCCAAGGCGGTGGCGGTCGCAGGTGCAGTCGTCATCGTCGCCGGGCTCACGGTCGCGCTCGTCCGCGTCGGCGGCCCCGCCGGCGCGGTCCGTAAGTTCTCCGGGGCAGGACCGACCGTCAAGACTGGCCAGGATCGCCGTCTCCTGAGCCTGTCCGGCAGCAGCCGGGCGGAGTACTGGCACGTTGCCTGGCGCGAGTACCGGGAGCATCCGTGGCTCGGCACGGGAGCCGGCAGCTTCCAGCGCCACTGGCTCAGGCTCCGGCCGGCAGAGCTGCCCGTGCTCGACGCGCACAGCCTCTACCTCGAGACACTGGCAGAGCTCGGGCCGGTCGGCCTCGCGCTCCTCGCGGCGGCGCTCACCCTGCCGCTCGTGGCAAGCGTTCTCGCACGCGATGACCCGGTTGCAGTCCCGGCGCTGGGCGGCTACGTCGCCTACCTCATGCACGCAGCGCAGGACTGGGATTGGGAGCTGCCTGCAGTCACGCTGGCCGGCCTCGTGTGCGCGGCCGCCTTGCTCGTGCTCGCCGAGCGCCGGCCCCGGCCGCAGCTTCCGCCGAGCCTCCGCGTCGGCGCCGCGGCGATCACGGTCGTGCTCGCTCTCGCCGCGCTCGGGGCGCTCGCCGGCAATCAGGCCGTGTCGGGCGCGAACGCGGCGCTCGACAGGGACGACCCTGCCCGCGCCGAGCGCGACGCACGGTGGGCCGAGCGGCTGGTTCCGTGGTCGCCCGAGCCGTGGCGCCTCCACGGCGAGGCGTTGCTCTCGCAGGGAAAGCTCGACGCCGCCAGGCGCGACTTCCGCCGAGCTTTGGTCAAGGACCCGTCGGATTGGGATTCGTGGGCAGACCTCACGCTCGTGACGCAGGGCGCCGAGCGACGCGAGGCCGCGAGGCGTGCACGGAGCCTGAACCCGCTGGAGCAGGTTTTACCGACAGGGGATTGAGAGAACGGCAAGAATGGTTGATTGCACCGTCCAGTGACCGCGTTCAACCCGCTGGGAGGGCCAGAACGATGAAGACACCTCGGACTCACCGGCGCCTCCGCCTCGTCGTCGCAGCGACGGCGGCGGTGGTGGCCGGAGCGGCGCTCGCAACCGCGGCGTTCCCCGGCCTGCGCTCGCTCGATCTCGGGCCTGCGGCCGCGAGTCAGTACCCGAAGAAGAAAGTGGCGGTCTGTCACCGCACGCACTCGAAGAAGCATCCGTGGGTCAAGATCCGAATCTCGCAGCGCGCCCTGAAGGCCCACCTCCGCCACGGCGACTTCGTGGTCGACGCGAACCACCCGTGCCCGCCGACGAGCTCGAAGCACAAGCACCACAAGCACCACAAGCACCACAAGCACCACGGCAAGGGGAAGCACAAGCACCACAGCAAGGACACCGGCCACAAGAAATGAGCGCCGCGGCCCTGCCGCGCGTCCAACGGCACCGAAGAGCCCCGCGACGCCGGGGCTCTTCCCTTCTGTAGGGTCGCGGCCGTGAGTCGCGTTGCCGCCGGGACGTACGCGCGCGTGGCCGAGCTCCCGGTCGAGATCGACTCGTACGAGCTCGAGCGTCTCGAAGCCGCAGTTACCCGCGGCTTCACACGCGTCACCACGCTCGTGAGGCTCCGCGGCGGCGGCGAGGAGGGCGTCGGCGAGGACGTGACCTGGTACGCCGAGCACCACGATCGCGAGCAGGCCGCCGGTGCCGTCCTGGCGCTCGCGGGCTCGTGGACGCTCGACTCGTTCTCCCAGGGGCTCGGCATCGACGAGACGCACAAACGGTGGGCATACGAGAGCGCGGCACTCGACCTCGCGCTCAGGCAAAGCCGCACGTCGCTCGCCGCCGCCCTCGGACGCGACCCGCGGCCGGTCAGGTTCGTCGTCTCGCCCGGCCTCGGCGATCCGCCCTCGGCCGAGACGATCCGGCGCCGCCTCGAGCTCTACCCGGACCTGCATTTCAAGCTCGATCCCGGGGCAGGCTGGACCGAGGAGCTGATCGCGGAGATCGCGTCGCTCGCGCCGATCGAGGTCGTCGACTTCAAGGCCTTCTACGCCCAGGACGCGCCGCCGCCCGACGCGGACCTCTACCGACGCGTCGTAAACGGCTTCCCGCGGGCCTGGATCGAGGATCCAGCACTGACCCGCGAGACCGACGGCGTGCTCGCGCCGCACAGGCAGCGGATCACATGGGACGCGCCGATCCAGTCGATCGCGGCGGTCGAAGCACTCCCGTTCGCACCGCCGACGCTGAACTCGAAGCCGTCGAGGTTCGGCTACCTGCGCGAGCTGCTCGACTTCTACGACTACTGCGAGCGCGAAAGGATTGCGCTGTACGGCGGAGGCATGTTCGAGCTCGGCCCAGGGCGCGCGCAGATCCAGTATCTCGCAGCGCTCTTTCACCCGAACGGGCCGAACGACGTCGCCCCCGGGGAGTACAACGCGCCGGAGCCGTCGCCCGGGCTGCCTCCGAGCCCGCTCGAGCCGCCCGACGCCGCCGCGCCCGGCTTTCGCGGCTGAGGCGTCGTGATCGCGCGTCTATATTGACTCGCGAGTCAACCGTGAGCGCGACCGAGATCTCAGCCGGCATTTCCTTCGGCCTCAGCGACGAGCAGAAGGCGCTGCGGGAGCTCGCGCGCGAGTTCGCCGAGCGGGAGATCCGGACTGTCGCCGCCGAGTACGACGAGCGGTCGCAACACCCGGCGGAGGTGATCGCGAAGGCGCACGAGGTCGGCCTCATGAACCCGCATGTTCCGGAGGAATACGGCGGGGCAGCCCTCTCGGCGTTCGAGCAGATCCTGATCGGCGAAGAGCTCGCGAGGGGCTGCTCCGGGATCGCGACGTCGATCGTCGCGAACATCCTCGGCTCGCTGCCCGTGCTGTTAGCCGGTAGCGACGAGCAGAAGCGCGAATGGCTGTCGCCCCTTCTCGAAGAGCCGCTGCTCTGCTCGTTTGCGCTGACGGAGCCAGGTGCGGGCTCGGATGTATCCGCGATCCAAACGACCGCCGTGCGCCGCGGCGACGAGTACGTCCTCAACGGCTCGAAGATGTTCATCACCAACGCCGGCCACGCGGCGTGGTTCGTCATCTTCGCCTCGACCGACCGTGATGCCGGCCACCGCGGGCTGTCGGCGTTCGTCGTTCCGGCCGACACTGAAGGCGTCGTCGTCGAGAAGCACCTCGACAAGCTCGGCCAGCGCGCGACGGATACCTCGGCACTCGCCTTCCAGGACGTCGTCGTCCCCGCCGCGAATCGGCTGGGCGAGGAAGGGGAGGGCTTCAAGACGGCCATGCGGACGCTCGACGCGACGCGCCCGGGCACTGCGGCCGGCGCGGTCGGCGTCGCGCGCGCCGCCTTCGACTATGCCGTCGAGTACTCGAAGGAGCGCGTCCAGTTCGGCCAGCCGATCGCGATGAACCAGGGCGTCAACTTCCTCGTCGCCGACATGGCTGCGGAGACTGAGGCTGCGCGTTTGCTGACGTGGCAGGCGGCCTGGCTGCTCGACCAGGGCGAGCGCGCGACGCTGCAGTCGTCGTATGCGAAGCGCATCGCGGCGGACACGGCAATGAAGGTGACCACCGACGCCGTCCAGATCTTCGGCGGCTACGGGTACATGAAGGAGTATCCGGTCGAGAAGCTGATGCGGGACGCGAAGCTGTTCCAGATCTACGAGGGGACATCGCAGATCCAACGCCTGGTCATAGCAAGAGAGATCTTCCTACCGCGCGGCGGGTAACGCGAACCCCCGTGTGCTTTGGCGCGGCCGGGTTTAGCGGCCCTGCCGCCATGTCGGCACGGCCTCTTCTGGTCGGCTTCGCAAGCGAAGCCTTGGTACCGCGTGGGCGATAGCGCGAACCCGCGTGCACTGGCGTGGCCGGGTTTAGCGGCCGTGCCGCCATGTCGGCACGGCCTCTTCTGGTCGGCTTCGCAAGCGAAGCCTTAGTCCCGCGGCGCGTTCAAGAGCAGTTCGGGAGCGGGATTTCGACCTCCCCCAGCAGTAGACTTCCGCCCTTGGTGGCCGAGTCTCGGTCCGCGCCGCGTGCCCGTCGCAGGCGGCGAGCGTTGAGGCGCGTTCGCGTCCAGCGGACCGTGCTCGTGGTGGCGCTGCTCGTGATCGCGGCCTCGGTGCTCGGCCTCGTCTACGCCGGGTCGCCGAAGCGAATCGCGGGCGGCGTCAGCATCGACGGCGTCGACGTCGGTGGGATGACGCCCGCCGCGGCGAAGCGATTGCTGGAGCGGAAGGCACGCGGGCTCGAGCGAGTCCCAGTCGTCTTCGTCGCCCGGAACCGCCGCTGGCGCATCCGTCCGGCTCAGCTCGGCGTGCAGGCGGATTGGGGAGCGGCGGTCGAGTTGGCGCGCCGGCAGGGGGGCGGGTTCGGCCCTCTACGCGGCTTCCGCCGGATCGGCGTCAGCGTGTTCGGCGCACAGGTCGTCCCGCCGGCGCGTGTGTACGACGCTGCGCTCGCGTACGAGCTGACGCAACTCGAGCAGGCCCTGAACCGGCCGACGAAGGACGCGCGCCTGCGCCTGCGTGGGCTCGACCCCGTCGGTGTTCGCGGGCACACCGGCTCGAAGCTCGACCGCACTGCGGCAGCCCGCGTGATCGTCTCGGCGCTCGCCGGCCTGTCACGGCATCCTGTCGCACTGCCGGTTCGCACGCTGCGGCCCTCCGTTTCGGCACCGGAGCTCTCGGCGGCGGCGGCGAAGGTCAGGCTGGCGCTCTCGGCCCCTGTGGAGATGCAGTTGGGGTCGGCGAGGTGGGCGTTGTCGCCGTGGCAGCTTCGCGCAATGCTCGCGCTCCCGCACCACGGGTCGACGACGGTCGCAATCGGCGGGCCCGGCGCGAACCGCTACTTCCGCGGCCTCTCGCGGGCCGTGAACCACCCGCCCCACGACGCCGGGTTCGCAGTGGCATCGGGCGGGACCGTCAGCGTCGTCCCGGCTCGCTCCGGGCGAACGCTGAACGTCGCCGACACGGCGGCGAACGTCCTGTCGGCAATCCTGCGGCGCGATTCGCGCGTCGCGCGGGCGGTCGTCGTCACGTCGCGGCCGCAGCGCACGACACGCGAAGCGCGTGCAATGGGCATCCGCGGCCTCGTCGGCGGCTACGAGACGATCTACGGCGGCGAGTCGAACCGGATCCACAACGTCCAGCTCGTCTCGCGCCTGATCGACCGCCACCTGATCGCGCCCGGCGCGACTTTCTCGTTCAACCGCACCACCGGCGAGCGGACGGCGGCGAAAGGGTTCCGCGACGCGCCCGTGATCATCAACGGCGAGCTGCAGACCGGGCTCGGCGGCGGGGTCTGTCAGGTGTCGACGACCGTCTTCAACGCCGCGTACGAGGCGGGTCTCAAGATCACGGCGCGGACGAACCACGCCCTCTACATCAGCCACTACCCGCTCGGGCGGGACGCGACCGTGGACTATCCGGACGTCGACCTGCGCTTCGTCAACGACACGAAGCACTGGCTGCTGCTCCGCACCTTCGTCGGTTCGTCCTCGCTCTTCGTCGGCCTGTACGGCGCGCCGGTCCACCGCCGCGTCGTCACGCACACGCGCCCGCTCGTCGAAACGGGGCCGCCGCGCATCCAGCACCAGCCCGATCCGGCGCTGAGGGAAGGGCGAACCCTGGTAACGGAGAGCGGCGAGCCGTCCCGCTCGACCAGCGTGCGCCGGCTCGTCTACACGCAGAGCGGCCGGCGGCTCTACAACGACACGTGGTACTCGTCGTACGTCTCCGAGCCAGAGGTCGTGCTCGTCGGCACGAAGCCGAAGCCGGCCCCGCCGCCTCCTCCGGTGAAGGCGAAGAAGAAGAAGGAGCCGCCGCCGACGACGACGACCACCACGACGACGACCACGACGACGACGACGAGCTCGAAGCCGCCGCCTCCGCCTTAGAAATCGTCTCCGCTAGCCGGCGGCGAAAGCCGCCTGTCCGCGTCAGCGGACCAGGGGAGGGGTCTGGGGAACCGGGAGGTTCCCCAGGCATGGCAACGTCACCGTTCGGCCCCGGCGATCGCGTCGACTAGCCGGCGGCGAAAGCCGCCGGTCCGCGCCAGCGGACCGGGGAAGGGGTCTGCGGAATCGGAAGGTCGCCAGCCACGGCAACGTCAAGGCTCGACTCTGGCGATCTGCTGAACCAGCCACTCCGGCACACGTGTCGGCCGCAGAGTCTTCGCGTCCGCGCACGCGTGGCCGGTCGAGCCCTCCGCGATCCGCTCGCCGTCGCGGTCGATGCGATAGTCGAACCTGAAGCGCGCGCCACGGACCTCGCTGCAGCGGGCCTGTATGACGAGGCGGTCGTCGAAGCGGGCCGGCGCTCGGTACGTCACGTTCGCGTCGAGCGTCAGCGCCTCGATGCCCTCGGCCTGCAGCTCGGGGTAACCGCCGCGAAAGCGTGCCAGGTACTCGATGCGCGCGAGCTCGAACCAGACGAGGTAGACCGCGTGGTGCGCGATTCCCTGGGCGTCGGTCTCGGCGAACCGGACCTTCACCTCGGTCGAGAAGCCGAAGTCCACGGGCGAACTCTCTACGATCGGCGCCTTGGGCGCTTCCGCTCTCGCGATGCTGATCCGCGACCGCCAGCCGTGCGTCGTCCTCACCGGCGCGGGCGTCTCCACCGAAAGCGGGATCCCGGACTTCCGTTCGCCGACCGGGCTTTGGGCGCAGTTCGATCCAGCGGAGTACGCGTCGTTGCCGGCGTTTCGCGCGAATCCGCAGAAGGTCTGGCAGTTCTACAAGCCCCGGATCGCGATGCTGACCGAGGCGGAACCGAACGACGCGCATCGGGCGCTGGCGACTCTGGAGCGCGCCCGGCTCGTGGATGCGGTCGTGACGCAGAACATCGACGTCCTCCACGAGCGGGCCGGGTCGCGCAACGTGGTCGAGGTGCACGGCTCGATCCGGACCGCGAGCTGCCCGCGGTGCGGGACGTCGTATCCGCGCGGCGAGGTGGTCACGATGCTCGAGCACGCGGATGCTCCCGCCTGCACCGCGTGCGGGGCGATCCTGAAGCCCGACGTCGTTTTCTTCGGCGAGCTGCTTCGGCCGGAGACGATCGACCGGGCGGCCGAGCTCGCGCGGGGCGCGTCACTCCTGCTCGTCGTCGGGTCGGCGCTCGAGGTCTATCCCGTCGCGGCGCTGCCCGAGGAGACGCTGGCCGCCGGCGGACGGCTCGCAATCGTCAACAAGGGGCCGACGCCGTACGACGAGCGGGCCGAGCTGAAGCTGGAGGGCAACGCCGGCGAGATCCTCGCCGCGGTCGCCGAAGACCTCGTGCCCGCCTAGTCGGCTCGGCGACCCCGCGCCGCAGCGGCGTCGCCGCCGCGACCGTTCAACGCGGTTCGGACAAGCCGCCTAGGCCGCGGCCCGGCGGAGCGGTCGTTCCAAGGCGTCGCTTGCGATGCCGACTGGGAGGTCGTGGCGGCTTCGCCGCCGCGACCGTTTCAACCCGGTTCGGAAAAGCCGCCTAGGCCGCGGCGCGGCGGAGCGGTCGTTCCTCGAGCACCCGGCGGCACTGAGAGCATTGCACGCGCTCGACCTCGTACGGCACGCCCTCGCGCTGGCGGAGCATGTACATCGTCGTCGCCTGATGGCGGTGTCGAGGGCGGATCGGAACTGGGCGGCGCATATCGTTCACGGTAGCTGTGCTCTCGGAAAGTACGACGCTCGAACCGAACAGAAGTTGTGAAGGAAATGAAACGGTTTGGTGTCTCTTTTGGTTCGACGCGATCGAAACGATCGCGGAGGTTGTCATCCGGGTCTGAACGCTAGCCTGGGAGACACGACGTCAGCGAGGAAAGGAATCCGATGGCGGAACGAAAGCAGAGTGGTCTGTTCGGGGTCAGCGAAGACTTGATCGGCCGGATCACCGAGCTTCCCGGTGCCAACAAGCTGCTCGAGGGGCTGAACACGCTCCGCGAGCGCGTCGACGAGCTCCAGCGGAAGATGCGCGGGCTCGACGAGCTGTCACGGCGTGTCGACGCGCTCGAGCGGCGGGTGGACGAGCTCTCGGGCGGCAAGCGGACGACAGGCGCGCGCAAGACGAGCGGCTCGTCCGGATCGAAGGCAGGCGGCAAGGCGTCGACGTCGTCCAGCGGCGGCGGCAGCGGCGGCGCCGGCACCAGCCAGGGCAGCGGAGGCTAGGGAGCCCGAAGCCGAAGCGCCCGGCTGACGACCTCGAACCGCGCCGGGGTCGTGCCCGGCTGCTCGCCGTCCAGCTCGAGCGGCAGCTGCGTGGGTGCGTCGACCTCGACGGTGGCACCGCGCAGCAACTCGGCCTTGGGATGCGGCAGATGCTTGCCGCGGTACGTCTTGGGCAGAGTCAGGAGCAGGTCGCGCTTCGTGAGATCGCCGATCAGGAGCACGTCGAGCAGCCCGTCGTCCACACGGGCGTCCGGGCAGATCTTCATCCCCCCGCCGAAGTAGCGGCCGTTGGCGACGACGACGTCGTGCATGTGTGCCTGTCGCCGCTCGCCGTCTACCGCGACCGCGATCTCGGAGTTCTGCCAGCGCGCGAAGACGGCGAAAGTCGCCCAGAAGTACGACACCTTGCCGCCGAGCGCCTTCGTCGTCTCGTTCGCTCGCCTTGCGATCGCGCCGCTCATGCCGGCGCTGGCGATGTTCGCGAAGTACGACTCGCGCGCCTCGCCATCCCAGGAGCGAAAGCGAGCGAGCCCCAGGTCGATCTCGCGCGGCCGGCCGTCGCGTGCGACCCGAAATGCGTCGTCCAGCCGGTGCGGGATGCCGTGACCGCGTGCGAAGTCCCAGCCTGTGCCGCGTGGGATGACGGCCACCTCCACGTCGTTTCGGCCCGCGATGCCGTTCACAACCTCGTTGACGGACCCGTCGCCGCCGACGACGACGAGCAGCGTGGCTCCGTCGTCGGCCGAGGTGCGCGCGAGCTCGCCCAGCTCGCCCGCCCGCTGTGAGAAGCGTGCCTCGCCCTTGAGCCCAGCCGCGGCCGCCCGGTTCGCGAGCTCGGGCCAGCGTCGCCCGGTGGCCCCGTTCTGCGACGCGGGGTTGACGAGGAAGACGGTCTTCTGAGCGCTAATGCTTGGGCTCGGCCGTCGCGGTCGCGAGCGCGATACGGGTCATCCTGTCGACGGCCGCCCGCAGCTCGTCGTCCGTGATTCGCTTGAACTCGCCTTCCACGACGACGTCGCTGACGGTCAGCAGGCAGCCAGCCCGCACCCCGCGGAGTGCGCCCAGCGTGAACAGCACCGCCGCCTCCATCTCCACCGCGAGCACGCCCCGCGACGACCAGCGCGCGTACTGCTCCCCGTCCGGGTTGTAGAACAGGTCGCTCGAGACGATCGGCCCTGCGCGCAGCGGCTGCCCCGCCTCCTTCGCGAAGTGCACGGCCGCGTGGACGAGCTCCCAGTCCGACGTGGGGGCGTGCGGCTCGTCCCCGACGAGGTGCTGGGCGGTCGCGTCGGCCGGCACCGCCGAGATGGCCACGATGAGATCGCCGAGCGCCAGGTCCGGTTGAAGCCCGCCACAGGTGCCGACGCGGAGGAAGCGCTTGACCCCGAGCTGGAACAGCTCCTCCATCACGATCGCAGCCGACGGGCAGCCCATCCCCGTTGCCTGCACGGAGACCGGACGGCCCTCGAACTCGCCCGTGTAGCCCAGCATCCCGCGCTCCGCGTTGCGCTGGACCGGATTGTCGAGGTACGTCTCCGCGATGTACTGCGCCCGGAGGGGGTCTCCCGGCAGGAGGCACGCCTCGGCGTAGTCGCCGGGCTCGGCGCGGACGTGGATCGGCACGCGCGAAACCCTAGTGCCTTGATGACGCGTAATGCACGATTCCCTCATGGCCATGCTGAGGGAGCCGGAGCTGGACGAGGTGCTCGCGTTCTGTGCCGAGGATCCGATCGAACGGGTCTTCCTCGAGGATGTGGCGCGGCGCGGCCTCGGCCGCTTCACCGCGCTTCCGGACGGTGACCGTCTCGTCGCGCTCTGCCACGCGGGCTCGAATCTCGTACCTTCGGGCGAGAACTGTGGCGTGTTTGGCGAGCTCGCCGCCACCTCGAGCGCGCGCATGATCATCGGCGAGGAACGGGCGGTGTCCGAGCTGTGGTCGGCGGTTGCCAATGCGATGCCCATGCCGCGCGAGGATCGCCCGGGTCAGCCCGTCTACGTCATCGAGGTGCCCCCGGAGCCGGGCGAAACGGGGCTGCGGGAGGCCACGCCCGACGACTTCGAGCTCCTGCTGCCCGCCTCGGCTGCCGCGCACGAGCACGAAATCGGGATCAACCCGCTCGAACGCGACCCGGACGGGTTCCGCTGGCGGACACGGGCGCAGATAAACGAGGGCCGCTCGTGGCTCTGGACCGAGGGCGGCACGATCCTCTTCAAGGCGGAGGCGTCGGCGTGGACGCCGCACGCGGTGCAGCTGCAGCAGGTCTGGGTCGACCCCGAGGCCCGCGGCCGGGGATACGCGCAGCGTGGCCTGCGCGACCTTTGTCGCCTGCTGCTCCGTTACGTGCCGACGGTCTGCCTGTTCGTCCGCCGCGAGAACGCTCCCGCGATCCGTGTCTACGAGGCGATCGGGATGCGGCACACGATCTCGTACCGCAGCCTGATCTTCTGATGCGCGGGCGTAGGCTGCTCGCTCTTGCGGTCGGGCTCTGGTTCGCTCGCTGGGTAGCGATGGAGCTCGCCTCTTTTGCAGGCCACCGCCTGCTGCGGCCGGGCCCGCCGCCGCGGGACGCCGTGCACCGGCCCGGCTGGTCGGGTCGCTCGTGAGAGGCGGCACACTTCAGCCATGGAAAACCTGAGCCCGGAGACGCTGCGAGAGCGAGTCGCGGGCTTCATCCGCGAGCACGACCTGATCCCGGAGGGCGGCGAGGTCGTTTGCCTGGTCTCCGGAGGCGCAGACTCGACCTGTCTCTGGCACGTGCTGCACGAGCTCGGGCACCGGGTGACCGCGCTGCACGTGAACCACGGCCTCAGAGGCCGCGAATCGGACGAGGACGCGGCGTTCTGCCGCGAGGCATTCGGCGCGGAGGTCGTCGACGGCGGCGGTGGTGCTTCTGAGGATGAGCTACGGCAGATCCGCTACGGCTTCGCGACCGATCGCCTCCGCGCCACCGGCCATACGGCCGACGACCAGGTCGAGACTGTGCTCTACAGGATCGTCTCGAGCGGAACGCCCGGCGGGATCAAGCCCAGGCGCGAGGACGGCGTCGTGCGGCCGCTCCTTGGCCTCTGGCGAGACCAAACGGAGCGGTATTGCCGCGCCGAGG
>JBKOYZ010000079.1:0-22121 GCA_046725655.1 Actinomycetota bacterium
GCGCAGACAGCACGAGACCGCGGGGCGATCGACAGCGTCGCGACGGACATACGCGAGTTCGAACCGACAGACCTGGTCGTCGTCGCGGTACCAGTGATCGACCTGCCAAGCGTCACCGCCGACGTCCTCGCGGACGGTCGGGATTGGACGGTCACCGACGTCGGCTCGACGAAGGCCGGTGTCTGCGGGACGGTCTCGAACGCGTCCCGCTTCGTCGGCGGCCATCCGGTCACCGGCTCCGAGGCGCAGGGGCCGGAGCATGCGAACGCAGAGCTGTTCGACGGCGCGACCTGGTTCCTCACGCCGACCGCGCAGACGAAGGCCGAGCGCTACCGGCTGGTGCACGGGTTCGTGTCGTCGCTCGGGGCGACGCCGGTGGCGATCGATCCGCTCGCGCACGACCGGCTCGTGGCGCTGACGAGCCACCTCCCGCACGCGCTCGCCAACGTGCTCGTCAACCAAGCCGGTGCGGCCAGGATCGACGGCCACGAGCCGCTCGCGGCGGCCGGAGGATCGCTTCGCGACATGACGCGCGTCGCCGGCGCAAACCCGCGGATCTGGGTCGACATCTTCCTCGAAAACGCCGACGTTCTCGCGGACGCACTCGCCGAGCACCGCGGCCGCCTGGAGCAGGTCGAGCGCGCGCTGCACGGCCGCGACGCGGGCTTCCTCGCGAAATGGATCGGCGAGGCGGCGCTGAACCGGCGCGCGATGCTCGCCGAGGCGTACCCGGATCCCGGCGCGTTGCAGCGGGTGCGCGTCCACGTGCCAGACCGGCCCGGCGTGCTCGCGGGGATCACCCAGGCTCTCGGCGCCGAGCGGATCAACATCGAGGACTTCGAGCTCCAGCACATGTCGCCCGACCGCGGCGGCACGCTGACGCTGCTTATCACCGGCGAGGAAGAGGCCAATCGAGCCGCCGACCTGCTCGAGGCGCAGGGGTACGGCGCGGTGGTCGCGCCGGTCCTCGGCCAGCCGTGAGAGTCGAGCCGGCCGCCGCGCTCGTCGGCGACGTCGGCGTTACGGCGGTGAAAGGGATCTGCCAGCGCGGCGCGCTGCTGGCGGCGATCGCCGAGGGCGAAAGCGAGCTGCGCAACTTCGGCCATGCCGCCGACACGGACTCCGCGCTCGCGGCGGTCGGCGCGCTGGGGGCCGACGTCGACGAGCCGGAGCCGGGAGTCGTCCGGATCGGCGGCCGCGGGCTGCGCGGCCTCGTCGCGCCCGACAGCCCGATCGACTGTGGCAACGCCGGCACCGTGCTGCGGCTGCTGGCCGGGATACTCGCCGGCCAGGACGGCCGCTTCGAGCTGGTGGGCGACGACTCGCTCTCCTCCAGGCCGGTGCGCGTCGACGAGCCGCTGCGAGAGATGGGCGCGCGTGTCGAGACGACCAACGGGAGGCCGCCGGTGACGATCGAGGGCGCCCGCCTGAGGCCGATCCGCTACGAGCTCCCCGTTGCGAGCGCCCAGCTGAAGTCGAGCGTCCTGCTCGCGGGCCTGCTCGCGGACGACGGCCCGACGACGGTCGTCGAGCGCGTGCCCTCGCGCGACCACACCGAGCGGCTGCTTCGCTCGCTGGGCCTCCGAGTGACGCGCACCGGCGCGGAGATCCGAGTCGCTCCGACAGACCGGATCCCGCCGCTCGATCTCGAGATCCCGGGCGACTTCTCGTCCGCAGCGCCGTTCATCGTCGCTGCGACCCTCCTCTCTGGATCGGACCTACGAGTGCACGACGTCAACGTGAACCCGACTCGGACAGGGCTGCTCGACGTGCTCGAGCGGATGGGGGCGCGGGTCGCGGTCTTCAACCGGCACAGCGCCTCCGGCGAACCGGTCGCCGATCTCGAGATCCGATCGGCGCAGCTGCTCGCGACGACCGTCGCCCCGAGCGAGGTGCCCGGGCTCGTCGACGAGCTGCCGCTATTCGCGCTCGCCGCTGCCTGCGCGCGCGGCGAGAGCGTCGTGAAGGGCGCACAGGAGCTGCGCGTGAAGGAGACGGACCGCATCGAGACCGTGACAAATGCGCTTCGTGCCCTTGGCATCCGCATCACCGCGACGGACGATGGCTTTCGGATTCGAGGCGTCCCCACCCGCCCCCGTGGGGGGAGTATGGCCTCGGCCGGCGACCACCGGATCGCGATGCTCGGGGCCGTCGCCGGCCTCGTCTCCCGTGAAGGCGTCGAGATCGAGGATCCGGAGGCGGTCGCTGTAAGCTTCCCCGGGTTTTTCGAGCTGCTCGAGTCGGTCACACAGCGATGATCGTTGCCATCGACGGGCCCGCCGGAGCGGGGAAGAGCACGGTCGCCCGTCGACTCGCGGAGCGGCTCGGCTACCGCTACCTCGACACCGGCGCCATGTACCGCGCCCTGACGTGGCTGGCGATGACGCGGGACATTGCGCTCGGGGACGGCGCGCCGCTGGGTGAGCTCGCCGAGGCGAATCCGGTCAGCCTCGACGAGGACGGCCGTGTCTGGATCGACGACACAGACGTCACGGCGGCGATCCGGAAGTCACGGATCGACCGCGTCGTGCCGGTCGTCGCGCGACACCCGGAGGTGCGATCGGTGATGCGCGCCCGCCAGCGCGAGCTCGCCGAGGACGGTGACGCTGTGATCGAGGGCCGCGACATCGGCACCGTCGTCTGCCCCGGCGCCGACGTGAAGGTCTATCTCAACGCCGAGCGTGACGTCCGCGCCGAGCGCCGCCTCGCGGAGCGGCCGGAGATCGGCGCCGACGCGCTCGCGACCGACCTGCGTCTCCGCGACCAGAGCGACGCCGAGCGGATGATGCCTGCGCCCGACGCGATCCAGATCGACACGACGCAGCTCGACGTCGAGGACGTCGTCGGCCGGCTCGAGCAGCTCGTCCGCGAGCGTCAACCCGCGTAAGCATGGGGGAACCCAGGGTTCCCCCATGAGCCCCCTCCTTCTTCGCTACCTCTGACATGACGTGCTGCGGCTCCCGCCGGGCCAAGCCCGGCTCCGCCGGCGGTCTGCAGGCGTTCGTTCAATGAAAATGACCCGGATGAATCGCTCCGTCGAGGCCGACTCGAGCCCCAGGGATCGCAGCGAACCTCTTTTGGGCACGGTGGCGATCGTCGGCTTCCCGAACGTCGGCAAGTCGACGCTCGTCAACCGCCTCACGGAGTCGCGCACGGCGGTCGTCCACGAGCAGCCCGGCGTCACCCGCGATCGCAAGGAGCTGCTGGCCGAATGGAACGGCAAACGGTTCCTGCTGATCGACACCGGCGGCGTCGACATCGCCGGTCGCGACCCGATCACGCGCTCGATCGTCGAGCAGGCGAGGGCGGCCGTCGACGAGGCCGATCTCGTCGTCTTCCTCACCGACGCCCGGGCCGGAGTCACGCCGGGAGACGAGGAGCTCGCGCAAATCCTGCGCGAGGCGCACAAGCCCGTCCTCGTGGTGGCGAACAAGATCGACGACCCCGACCAGGACGCGCTTGCGTTCGAGTTCCACCGGCTGGGACTGGGCGACCCGATCCCGCTCTCGGCGGCGCACGGCCACGGGACCGGCGACCTGCTCGACACGATCGTCGCGCGACTGCCGGGGCGAGGGCGGCCCGCCGTCGGCGAGGAAGCAATCAGGGTCGCGATCCTCGGCCGCCCGAACGTCGGCAAGTCGAGCCTCCTGAACGCGCTGCTCGGCGAGGAGCGCGTGATCGTCTCCGAGGTCCCCGGGACGACCCGCGACGCGATCGACACCGTCCTGCGACGCGGCGACCGCGAGTTCGTGCTCGTGGACACCGCGGGCCTGCACCGCAAGCGCCGGCAGCGGCAGGGGATCGAGTACTACTCGGAGCTGCGCGCGCTTGCCGCGGCCGAGCGGGCGGACGTGGCGCTCGTCCTCGTCGACGCGAGCGAAGGGCTCGTCGACCAGGACCTGACCGTCGCCGACGTCGCGCGCAAGGCGCAGTCGTCGACGATCGTCGTCCTGTCCAAGTGGGACATCTCGGAGACCGACCTCGAGAACGTGCGCGCGCGGCTCCAGGACCGCGTCCGCCAGCGCCCGCCGGTGCTGACGGTCTCCGCGAAGACCGGGCGGGGAATCCGCCGCCTGCTCGACAGGATCGAGCAGCAGTTCGAGAAGCACTCCGGCCGGATCTCGACCGCCGAGCTCAACCGTTTCCTCGCCGAGCTCCGAGAGGCCCGCGAGGCGCCGTCTCGGAACGGCCGCCGCCTCAACCTGCTCTACGGCACCCAGGTACGCGCCCGACCGCCTCGCTTCCGCTTCTTCGTCAACGATCCCGCCCTGGTGACGCGTGACTACGGCTATTGGGTCGAGAATCAGCTCCGCGACCGCTTCGAGCTGGCCGGCGTTCCTGTCGCCATCGACTTCGTACGCCGGAGTTGACGACCGAACCGGGCCTCCGCCCGCTGGGCCGGTCAGGCTTGCCTGTCAGCCGACTCGGTCTCGGCCTTGCCGCTCTCGGCCGGCCGGCGTATATCAACCTCGGTCACGGTGACGACTTCGGCGCGCGGACGGACGTGGCCGCGCTCGAGCGGAACGC
The DNA here is from genome assembly GCA_046725655.1 of Actinomycetota bacterium. Lineage (GTDB taxonomy): Bacteria > Actinomycetota > Thermoleophilia > Gaiellales > Gaiellaceae > 13-2-20CM-68-14. The sequence goes on from JBKOYZ010000079.1 coordinate 4,528, forward strand.
GCACACCGTCCTCGACGCGGCTTATGCCGCCGGCATCCGGTACGTGGACGCCGCCCGCTCTTACGGCAAGGCAGAGGAGTTCCTCGCCTCCTGGCTCCAGCGCCGCGGGCTGGCGCCCGGTGCGGTGACCGTCGGCTCGAAGTGGGGCTACACCTACACCGCCGACTGGCGGGTCGATGCCGAGGTGCACGAGGTCAAGGACCTATCGCTCGCCACTCTGCGACGGCAGCTCGCCGAGAGCCGAGGCTTGCTCGGCCCTCACCTCCGCCTCTACCAGATCCACTCGGCCACTGAAGACAGCGGCGTCCTCGGTGACCAGTCGGTGCTCGACGAGCTCGCCAGCCTGCGCGAAACCGGCCTCGCGATCGGGCTGACGGTTACCGGCCCGAGCCAGCGCGAGACAATCGAGCGCGCGCTCGACGTGAGAATCTTCGACACAGTTCAGGCGACCTGGAACCTGCTCGAGCGGTCTGCTTCCCAGGCGCTTGCTGCAGCGCACGCCGCCGGCCTCGGCGTGATCGTCAAGGAGGTGCTGGCGAACGGACGCCTCACGGCGCGTGGCGGCCTCGCGTCGCTCCGGGAATCGGCAGAACGCCACCACTCCACCCCCGACGCTCTCGCGCTGGCCGCAGCTCTCTCGCAGCCGTGGGCAGCAGTCGTTCTCAGCGGGGCCTCGACCGTCGACATGCTGAGAAGCAACCTCGAGGCGCTGGAGCTCGAGCTGGACGCGGAGCTCGCTCCGGACCTGGCGCAGCTCGCGGAGGACCCTGCTCGTTACTGGGAGGAGCGATCGGCGCTTCCCTGGAACTAGTACTAGCCCCGCGCCTTCGACGGCCCGCGACTGAGCTCAAACCGGTTTTCGCTCCGGCTCAGCAGCCGGGCGATGTTGGCTCGGTGGAGCACGAAGATCGCGACCGCCGCGCCGGCTGCGAAGGCGACGACGGGCCATGAGGCGCCGAACAGGAAGGCGAAGAGCGGAAGCGTCGCGGCCGATGTCATCGAAGCCACCGACGTGTAGCGGGTCGCGAGGAAGGTACACACCCAAACAGCTGCGGCTGCGAGCGTCGCGAGCGGCGCCAGCGCGAGCGCGACACCACCGGTCGTGGCGACGATCTTGCCACCCCGGGCGAATCCGAGGAACACGGGCCGCCAGTGCCCGATCATCGCGGCGATTCCGGCGAAGAGACCGATGAGCTCACCGCCGAGCCAGACTCCGAGGAGCGCCGCCGCGAGGCCCTTGACGATGTCGAGAAGCGCCACGCCCAGGGCGACCTTGAAGCCGAGCGTGCGCCAGACGTTCGCCGCTCCCGTGCTGCCGCTCCCGACCTTACGGATGTTGACGCCCGAGAGGATCCGGGGCAGCCAGTAGCCCCATGGCATGCTGCCGAGCACGTAACCGGTCAGGATCAGGAGAACGTCCTTCATTCAAAGAGCCCAGCCTCTGCGATTCTACGAAGTGGTCTCCTCACGTGGCTCGAAGGCGCGGACGAGGCGTTGGTCGACCCACCAGTCGATCGTTCGGCGGAGCGTCTCCTCGATCGACGTGTAGCGCAATCCGAGCTCGTTTGCCGCCTTCGAGCCGTCGTAGGCGTGGCCGTGGGTAAGCGTTCGCGCGAGTTCCCGACAGATGCGCGGCGTGTCGCGCCGGATCCACGCGATCGCCTCGACTCCGGTTGCCACCGCCATCGCGAGGGAGGGTGGCAGGGTGCGCACCGGCTGCTCGACGCCCGCGAGGGCGCCCAGCAGTGCGAGTCCCTCTCGAACGGTCAGCGTCGCGCCGCTGAGGACGTAGCGCTCGCCCGGCTTCCCCCTGGATGCGGCCAAGAGGTGGCCCGTCGTGCAGTCTGCGATGTCGATCAAGCTCAGGGTCGAGTCGACCACCGCCTTGAGCCGCCCGTTCAGGTAATCGAGCAGCAGCCGAGTCGATCCCGTCGACCGCCCGGGCCCCTGGACGGACGCGGGATTCAGGCAAACGACCTCGACCCCGGTCTCGTCCGCTGCCGCCAGCACGGCGCGCTCGGCCTCGAACTTCGAGCGCTCGTAGTCGGACAGGAACCAGCCGCGGTGAGGGGATTGCTCGTCTCCGACCGTCCCTTTCCTTTCTCCCAGCGTCGCCGCCGACGAGGTGTACACGACCCGTTTGACCTCGGCTCGCGCGGCGGCCCGGACGACGTTCCGCGAGCCCCGGACGTTGACCTCGAACATCGGCGAGGGATCCCGGACGCAGAAGGCGTTGGCGCCGGCGGCGTGGTAGACGATTTCGCAGCCTTGCATCGCCGAGGCCAGCGCCTCGAGGTCGAGCACGTCACCCCGCACCGGCTCCGCGCCCGACTCGCCGAGCGCGAGCGCCGAGGTCTTCGACCGGGCCAGCGCCTTGACGCGGTCGCCGTCGGCGAGCAGCCGCTCGAGGATCGCCCGGCCAAGGAACCCCGTGCCCCCGGTGACGAGAACGGGGCCGCTCATCGCTCCGCTACCGCAGATCCTCCGAGAAGGCGGACGAAAAGCGGGTGAGGTACTCGACGGCCGACAGCACCGTGATCACGGCCGCGGCCAACATCGCCCACTCGTCGAGGCGGAGCGGGCCGAGCGGGTCCCCGTAGCGGACGATCGCGAGGAAGATGGCGAGGAACTGAACGTTCGTCTTCAGCTTGCCCCATATCGAGGGCGGGAAGGCCGATCCATCGGCGGCGACGACTCCGCGCAAGCCGAGGATCAGCAGCTCACGTCCGACGATGATCGCTGCGATCCAAGGAGACGCGCGGTCGACGTTCACCAGCGCGATCAGTGCCCCCGAGACGAGCAGCTTGTCGGCGGTCGTATCCAGAAAGGAGCCGAGCTTCGTCGTCACCGCCCACCGCCGCGCCAGGTAGCCGTCGACGAAGTCGGTCGAGGCCGCGACCGCGAACACAACCGCAGCCGCCGTGTAGGCGGATCCGTTGTTCGGGCCCGACAGGATCAAGGCCATCACCGGGGGCACGGCAAGAATGCGCGCGCAGGTGAGTGCCGGGAGCAGCGATCTCGGTGCCGCAGTTCGAGCAATCACGACGCTAGGCTCCGCGGAGAGGTCGCCGCCTGCTCCTCCTGCTGATGCGCGAGCGACCGGACCTCAGCCGCAGAGGAGAGTTCCAGGGCACGGTCGGCCAGGTCGCTGGCAGCTTCGGCGTCGACGCTGCGGACGGCTTGCTTGACCGCGGGAATCGCAGGGGCGTTCGCGCTCAGCTCGGCGATGCCGAGTCCGACCAGCACGGGCACGGCCACCGGATCCGAAGCGAGCTCGCCGCAGACTCCTGCCCATTTCCCGTGCTCATTGGCCGCCTCGGCGACGATCCGGATGAGGCGCAGGACGGACGGGTGGAGGCCGTCCGCCAGGCTGGCGACCGACGGGTTCCCTCGCTCGGCCGCCATCGTGTACTGGACGAGGTCGTTGGTCCCGAGCGAGAAGAAGTCGACCTCGGGCGCGAACAACCCCGCGGCGAGCGCGGCTGCCGGCACCTCGATCATGACGCCCACCTCGAGCTCGTCAGGCGTCGGTGCGCCTGCCCGCTCGAGGTCCGCACGGGCGTCGGCAAGCATGGCCTTGGCCTGCCTGAACTCCTCGAGATTCGTCACCATCGGGAACATCACTTTCAGCGGGTACTCGGCGGCCGTCCGCAGAACGGCCCGCAGCTGTGTCTGCAGCAGCCCCGGTTGCTCGAGCGCCAGCCTGATTCCCCTGACGCCGAGGAAGGGGTTCGCCTCGGCCTTGAGCGGGAGGTAGGGGAGTGGCTTGTCGGCGCCGACGTCGAGCGTGCGGAGGATGAGCGGCCGCCCCTCGAGTCGCTCGACGACGCTCTTGTAGGAGGCGTACTGCTCGTCCTCGCTCGGCATCGACTCACGCTCGAGGAACAGGAACTCGGTGCGCAGCAGGCCGACGCCTTCGGCGCCGTTCTCGATCGCTGCTGGCACGTCGTCGGGAGAGCCGATGTTGGCGACGACCTCGATCCGGCGTCCGTCGCGGGTCAGCGCCGGCTCGGCGGCAGCGGCCCAAGCGGCTCGAGCTGCCTGCTCTCGAGCTGCGGCACGCCGCTCGTACTCGGCGGCGAGCTCCTCGGCAGGCTTGACGTGGACGACTCCCGCATCACCGTCCAGGAGCAGCGGGGTGCCCTCGGGCACGCCCAGCAGCGCTTGGCCGAGGCCGACCGCCGCGGGGATCCCGAGCGAGCGGGCGAGGATCGCGCTGTGCGAAGTGGGGCTGCCGGCGGCCGTAGCGACACCGAGCGCGAGCTCTCGGTCGAGCGAAGCGGTATCGGCGGGAGTGAGGTCGGCGGCGACCACGATTCCGGGGGCGCTCAGGGACGCGGCGCTCGCGTCACCCGTTAGGGCGGCGACGACCTGCCGGGCCACGCCCGTCAGATCCTCGGCGCGGGCCTGCATGTACTCGTCGTCGAGGCCGCGGTACTCGGCTGCGACCGCCTCGGCTGCCCCGTGCCATGCCTCGGCAGCATTCTTACCCTCTTCGAAGATCGCGCGCCGGGCGGGCCCCAGCAGCGCCTCGTCGTCGAGGAAGAGGAGATGGGCGTCGAAGATGGCCGCGCTGTACTCCCCGGCCTGGGCCGCGACGGAGTCCCGGGCCGAACGGATCTCGCTCCGCACGTGCTCCAGCGCCCGCGACAGGGCTTCCCACTCGCCCTCGGGATCGCCCGATGGGCCGGTTGGAATCTGGGGATCCGGCGGGCGGAAGTGACGGGCCGGCCCGGACACGATCCCCGGGGCTCCGGGAAGACCCCTGAGCGTTTGCCCGGCGCTCGGCGGCGGCGCGGCCGGCGGAGCGAGAACGGAGAGAGCCGAGGAAGCCGCCGGCACAGCCTCCTCGTCGAAATTGCGCTCGGCGAGGTCTTCGAGCGCGGCCAGTGCCGCCGCCGCCTGCGGCCCATGCGCCGACACAAGGATCTTATGGCCCTGACGAATGCCGAGCGTGGCCAGCCCGTTGAGGCTGCGCCCGTTGGCCGGACCGCGCCCGGTCGTGAGGTTTGTGACCTCGATTCTCCCGTCGAAGGCAGCCGCGGTCTGGACGAAGCGGGCGGCCGGGCGAGCGTGCAGGCCGAGCGGGTTGTTGACGTCGAGGCGGAGCGTCAGGCCCTCCCCGAGAGGAACCGAGGTTTCGGCCGGAGCAGGAGCGGCGGCCTCGCCGGCGCCGAGTTGTGCGCTCTTCCCCTGCAGCCCGCCGCGCGCTTCCTTTGCCACCTCCGCAAGCGGCGCCCCGAGCCGGGCGGCAACGGCCGCCGCCACGGCTCCCTCCACGAGCGGGGCCTCGCAGAGAAGCACCGACTCGCGCTGCTCGGGGGTCAGAAAGTCGAGCGCGGTCTCGGCGCTCAGCACGGCACTCCCGAGATCCATGAGCACGAGTACGCCGTCGCCGGAGTCGGCCCGGCCGATCGCCTCCATGACGCGGACCGCGTCGGTGCCGAGCGCCCCTTCTTCGGCGAGCCCCCCTGCGAGCTCGAGGCGCACGTCCGGGCCGGCCATCTCCGCCGCTAGCGCGCGCACGCCCTCCGCCAGCGTTGCGCTGTGCGAGACGATCACGATCCCGACCACGGTTACTGCCCCTGCGCCGCGCCGAGCCCGTAGGCGCGATGAAGGACCTCGACCGGATGGACGGCGTGGATGCCGGCGCCGTGCTCGATTTGCCAGCGGCAGGTCTCGCTGTCGCAGGCCGCGACGTCGCCGTTCGACTCTCGGAGCTGCCGGAAGAGGTCTTCGCCGACGGCCATCGAGATGTCGTACTTCTCCTTCTTGAGCCCGTAGGTGCCGGCGATGCCGCAGCAATCGGCATCGAGCTCGATCGCCCGCACGCCGGGAACGAGGGCGAAGAGGTCGAGCGCCGGCTTGCCGATTCCGTGGCCCTGCTGCTGGCAAGGAGCGTGGTACGGAGTCGTCAAGTCCAGCGTGCCGAAGTCCGTCCGGAGCTCGCCTCGCTCGTGCAGGAGGAGCAGGAACTCGCACAGGTCGTACATCGCTTCGCTCACAACGGTCAGGTCGTCATCTTCGACCTCGAGTATCTCCCGCGCTTCGCGCTTCAGCATCAGCCCGCAACTCGTCGAGTTGGCGACGATCGCGCATCCGTCCCGTGCATAGGGGGCGAGGTTCGCGGCGAGCCGCCGCACATAAGCTCGCGCAGCCGGAAAGTTCCCGTTCGACTGGAGCGGAAGGCCACAGCAGTCCTGCGGAGGGATGACGACGTGAAAGCCGTTGTGCTCCAGCACCTCGACCGTCATCTGCCCGACCGCGGGCTCGTAGTAGTTCGTGCCGCAGTTGTGGAAGTAGACGACCGTCCGCTCGGCGGCGGGGCTGGTGTGGTTCCGGGCCCACCGCTGGAACGTCCGGCCGGCGAAGCGCGGGAGCGGGGCGTTGCGGTGAACGCCGAGCACGCGCTCGCCGAGTCGCCGGAGCACCCGGTTTCGCAGCGTCCAGTTCGCGAGCGGAGCGACCGGAGTCCCCAGTCGTCCCAGCACGGTCGGACGGGCGATCAGCTGGTTGCGGAGCGGGATGCCGCGCTCCTCCCATAGCCGTGCGCGTGCCACGGAGTTGATCTCCGCGATCTTCACGCCGTGCGGGCACACCCGCGTGCAGATCCCACACCCCGAGCAGTAGTCGACCGAGCTGTCCGGAGAGGTGCCGACGACTCGGAACCGCTCCGCCTGGGGCCCGACGTATTTCGGGCCCGGGAAGAGGGGAGTCGCCTGCGAGTACGGGCAGAACGACTCGCAGATCGTGCACTTCACGCAGTGGTCGAGGGAGTCGCGTACGAGCTCGGTCACTGGTACTAAGCCGCCTCGAGAATCGCGGAAGCCGCAGCGTAGCCCGACGCCAGGCTGATGCCGTTCCCGGAGCCCTCACGCCATGGCACTGCGCCGCCGAGGGTGGCCCCTGCGGCGTGAAGGTTCTCGTACACAGGCCCGCCCTCGCCGTTCACGGGACGCATCCTCTCGTCGATCGCGACGCCTGCCCGGGAGAGACCGTGCTCGTCGAAGTAGCCCTGCTCGAACCGCGGTTCGTCTGGTCCAGGCAGGCCCGTCACCGGCAGGTCGAAGACGGTCTCCCGAACGATCCCGGACGAATCCAGTTGCAGTCCGCCCGAGGCGAAGCCGCCGGTCGCAAGGACGAACGACGGCGCCCGGTAGGTGAGCGGCCGGCCCGCGGTGCGCGCCACCACGCCTTCGACGTGCGTGCCGTTGGCTTCGGCGCCGGCGACGGTGCTACCCACGACGAGCCGGGCGCCCGCGCGCCGCAGCGCCGAAGTCATCGTCTCGAACAGGCGGAGCCCTGGAACCGACGGCGGGAGCGTCGGCACTTCGAACACCGCGTGCCCCAGCCGGGTTTCGAGCTCGCGCCACACCTCTCGCGCGTCGCCGAGTCCGAGTACGGCAGGGAACCCGACGATCTCGCCGGGCAAGAGGTGCCGCCGCAGCTCGGTCAACACCGACTCGCGGAATTCGGCCTGCTCGAAGCGTCTGGCGAAGCCCAGGCCGCTGACGTCGCGCGCGTCGCCGAGGGGCGGACTGAGCTCGACGGTGCGCGTGGTCACGGACGCACCACCCGGCAAGGAAGTTTGGGCGATGTTGTCGGCGAGGTAGGCGGGAAAGAAATCCTTGAGCCCGCGCAGACCGACGAAGAGAAAACGGCCGCCCCGGCGCAGGTCGCCGGCGGCCATCGTCTCCGGCACCAGCGCTGTGGGCTTCGCGGCGCCGATCGCCGTCGGAACGAGGAAGTTCTCGTCGAGGTCGCCGCGGTAGCCGTGGTCGGTCAGGCGCGCCTTGAACCAGGCGACGCTCTCGCGGAGGAGCTGGACGGAAAGGCGGCCGTACGGATGTCGGGGGTTCGCAGCGGCCAACTCCGGCAAAGCCCGCGCGGGGCGGTCAACCCGGCCGTCGGCGTAGCCGAGGACGTCGATCGTGGCGGGTGCAAGGTGCGTTGCCCCGACGCCTTTGGCGAGGACCGCCACCCTCTGGCCGTCCTCGGCCAGCCGCAGGGCAGCGGATAACCCGGCGAGGCCGGTGCCGATCACGACCGTGTCGTAGCTCGCAGGCGAAGAACCAGCACGAGCGAGCCGCGGCCGCGCGTCCGTCATCCGGGTAGGTGCTCGACCGCGAGCACGCCCTGGAAGATCCAGTCGTCGAGGCGGGCCTGGCGGAGCTGGTCACCGTGGAGAATCGGCTGCACGCCCTTCCACCGCTCCTGGAGAAAGTCCAGCAGCGCGGCATTCGCTGCGCGGTGGTCGAGGTGCTGGTACTCGTGAAGGATGCCGGTCGCTCGATAGATGCAGAACCCGCCCTGGCACGGGCCCATCGCCAGCCGGACCCTCCGGCGAACGTCGTCGAGGCCGGTGGGCGCGCGACGGGCGATCGCCTCGATGAGGTGCTTTCGAGTGATCAACTCGCACTCGCAGATGATCTCCTCCGAGCCTGGGACCGGCTCTCGGGCCCGAACGCGCGCACCCAGCCAGTAGAAGCGCTCGTCCTCGGAGTCCGGTAGCGGCTCCTCGTGTGTTCGGCAAGGCCTGTCGACACCGAGCTTCTCGCAGGCCGCGTCGACGGCATGCTCGGCCATCATCCGAAACGTCGTCGTCTTGCCGCCGGTGATGGTGATGAAGCCCTCGACCCCGTCGCGCTTGGCATGGTCGATCACGGTGTGAGTGCGGCTGACATCGCGCGTGTCGGCCACCTCGTCCGGTGTGTACAGCGGCCGCGCTCCGGCCCAGACCCGGAGCGCGCGAGCCATGCGGAAGCCGGGTACGAGCTTCTCGCCCTCGTCGAGCATCTCGTCGATCTCGGCCTGCGTCACCTCGAGCTCGTCCGGATCGGCGACCTGCATGTCGGTCGTCCCGATCACCGAGACGGTCCGGATCGGGACGATGATGTCCCCGTCGCTCGGCGGCTTGCAGCGATTGACCACCGTGTTCACCAGCCGGTGGTTCATCGCGATCATGATCCCCTTGCCCGGCAGGACGGTCACCACGCAGCCCGCGACGTTCGCGATCTGTCCGGCCCAGGCGCCGGCCGCATTGATGACGACCTCCGCGCGAATCTCGAGCTCGTCTCCCGTCTGTTCCTCGTGGACGCGGGCTCCGACCACCTTGTCGCCGTGACGGTCCAGACCGACCACGCGGTGATAGGGGAGGATCCGCGCCCCGTACTGCTCGGCGGAGCGGGTGCATGCGGAAACGAGCTTCCAAGGGTCGAGGCTGGCGTCGGGGACGGCGAACGTCCGGGTGATCCCCGGGTCGAGCCTAGGTTCCCGCCGGAGCGCCTCGGCAACGGGGACCTCCTCGACGGGGACGCCGGTTGCCCGGCATCCTTCCAGGAAGTCGTCTCCGAAGGCGGGGTCGTCCCATCGCGTCGAGACGAAGAAGCCGCCCGTGTCCTCGATGCAGTCGGCCGCCGTGCGGCGCAGAATCGGGTTCTCGACCACGCACTCGCGGGCGGCGACCGGGTCCTTGACCGCGTAGCGCCCGCCCGAGTGGAGGAGGCCATGGAAGCGACCGGTCGTCCCTGTGGCCAGGTCGCCGCGCTCGACCAGAACGGTCGAGAAGCCTCTCATCGCCGCGTCGCGTGCGACGCCGGCCCCGGTGGAGCCGCCGCCGACGACGAGGACTTCCGTTTCGAGACTCGGCACTCCTACCGGCCGCAGTATCGCAGTGGCCGGCGCTTTGAAGATCAGGCCCGGCGCCCCTTTTCGGGACGCCGGGCCCCTCGGTCTAGTCGAGCCAGTCGAAGGTCCGCGTGACGGCCTTCTTCCAGTACCCGTACTCCTTCTCGCGTTCCTGCGGATCCATCTGGGGCTGCCACTCCTTGTCCTTGCCCCAGTTGGCGCGCAGGTCTTCGACCTCCGACCAGAAGCCGGTAGCGAGGCCCGCCGCGTAGGCGGCGCCAAGCGAGGTCGTCTCCGCGACCGTCGGGCGGATCACCGGCACGTCGAGCACGTCGGCCTGGAACTGCATAAGCAGCTCGTTGTAGACCATCCCGCCGTCCACCTTCAGCGACGCCAGCTCCACGCCCGAGTCGGCGTTCATCGCGTCGACCACTTCGCGGGTTTGCCACGCGGTCGCCTCGAGGGTGGCGCGGGCGATGTGGCCCTTGTTTACGTAGCGGGTCAGCCCCGCGATGACGCCGCGCGCCTCGCTCCGCCAGTACGGCGCGAAGAGGCCCGAGAAGGCCGGGACGAAGTACACCCCGCCGTTGTCGTCGACGGTCTTCGCCAGGTCTTCCACCTCCGGCGCGCTCTGGATCAGGCCAATGTTGTCCCGGAGCCACTGCACGAGCGCCCCTGTGATCGCTATCGACCCTTCGAGCATGTAGACGGCCTGTTGGTCGCCGATCTTGTAGCCGAGCCCCGTGATCAGCCCGCTCTTCGACGGCACGATCTCGTTCCCGGTATTGAGCAGCAGGAAGTTGCCCGTGCCGTAGGTGTTCTTCGCCTCGCCCACCGAGAAGCAGGTCTGGCCGAACAGCGCTGCCTGCTGGTCACCGAGGTCGCCGGCGACGGGGACGCCGGCGAGATCGCCCGTCGCCTCGCCGTAGACCTCGCTCGAGGCCTTGATCGCAGGAAGCATTGCCCGGGGGACGCCGAGGATCCCGAGAATCTCGTCGTCCCAGTCGAGCGTTTTCAGGTCCATCATCATCGTCCGGCTGGCGTTGGTCACGTCCGTCACGTGCACGCCGCCGTCGGGTCCGCCGGTGAGCTGCCAGATCACCCAGGTGTCGATGTTCCCGAACAGGACCTCGCCGCTCTCGGCCTTACTGCGCACTCCGTCGACGTTGTCGAGGATCCACTTGATCTTCGGGCCGGAGAAGTAGGTCGCGATCGGAAGGCCCGTCTTGTCCCGGAACCGGTCCTGGCCTCCATCGGCGCTGAGCTCGTTGCAGATCTGGTCCGTGCGCGTGTCCTGCCAGACGATCGCGTTGAAGACAGGCTGGCCGCTCGAGCGCTCCCAGACAACCGTCGTCTCGCGCTGGTTCGTGACGCCGACGCCGGCGATGTCACTCGCGTCGACCTTGCCGAGCCCGGCCTGGATCACTTCCTGCGTTCGCTGCCAGATCTCCATCGAGTCGTGCTCGACCCAACCCGGCTTCGGGTAGATCTGCTCGTGCTCTTTCTGATCGACGGAGACGACCTGCCCGCCGTGGTCGAACACCATGAAACGCGTGCTGGTAGTCCCCTGGTCTACTGCTGCTGCGTATTGAGCCATTCGTCCTCCTTGCTCGGATGGTCACCCCGCCTGTTCCGGCCGCGCCCAGGTCTCGGCCGCTGCCTCGAGAAGCAGGTGAGATGAGGTGGCTCCTGGATCCTGGTGTCCCGCGCTTCGCTCGCCGAGGTAGCTCGCGCGGCCCTTCCTCGCAACGAGCGGGACGGTGTCCCGCATGCCCTTACCGGCGGCGTCGGCCGACCGCCTGAGGGCGTCTTCGAAGGTCGCCCCCTCGGCGAGGGCGGCCTTGAGGGCATCGCGGCCTGGGACCAGGGCGTCGATCATCGTCTTGTCTCCGGGCTCGGCCTTGCCGCGAGCCTGGACGCCGGCGATCGCGGCGTCGAGCGCTGCTGCCCAGTCGTCCGGGCCGAGCTCGGCCTTGCCGGAAACGGCCGTGCCCATCTGCAGGAACAGCGTTCCGTAGAGGGGGCCACCGGCGCCCCCGACAGTCGACACTAGCGTCATGCCGACCGTCTTGAGCAGGGCGCCGATGTCCTCGCTTGTCTCGTCGACCTTGCCGAGCACGGCCGACATCCCGCGCTGCATGTTGATCCCGTGGTCGCCGTCTCCGATCGCGGCGTCGAGCTGGGTCAGCTGCTCCTTGTTCGCGTCGACCTCCGCCGCAAACGACTGGATCCAGCGCAGGACGTCGTCGTAGCCGAGGCTCACAGGCCCTCCGGCTTTCTCGGTCTCGGCCATGCCGACCATCCTCCCGCTAAGCCGCCCATCTGAGGCCCGCAGTCTTGACCGGGGCATCCCAGAGGCGGATCAGCTCCTCGTCGAGCTTCAACAGCGTGATCGAGCAGCCCGCCATCTCCAGTGACGTGATGTAGGGCCCGATCAGGTTCCGAGAGATCGTGATCCCACGCTCGCCCAGGAACTTGTTCAGGTCGTTGTAGACCACGTACAGCTCGATCAGCGGGGTGCCGCCCATGCCGTTCACGAACGCCAGCACCTGGTCGCCCTGCTCGAACGGGAGGTCCTCCACGATCGGGGTTGTCAGCTGCTCGACGATCTCGGCCGAGGGCGCGAGCTTTACCCGCTCCCGGCCGGGCTCGCCGTGAATGCCGATCCCGATCTCCATCTCGTCGTCGCCGAGCTCGAAGGTCGGGTTGCCGGCTGCGGGAACGATGCAGGAGGTCAACGCCATGCCCATGCTTCGCCCGTTGGTGTTGACCTTCCGGCACAGCTCGGCCACCTCGGCCAGGCTGCGCCCCTCTTCGGCCGCGGCTCCGCAGATCTTCTCTGCCAGCACCGTCGTACCGACACCGCGCCTGCCGGCGGTGTAGAGGCTGTCCTGCACGGCGACGTCGTCGTCGATCACCACGGCTTCGACCTCGATGCTCTCGCCGCCCGCCAGGTCGGCGGCCATCTCGAAGTTCATCACGTCGCCCGTGTAGTTCTTGACGATGTGAAGCACCCCGGCGCCGCCGTTCACGGCCTTCGTGGCATCGAGCATCTGGTCCGGCGTCGGGGACGTGAACACTTCGCCCGGGCAGGCGGCGTCGAGCATCCCAGCTCCGACGAAACCCCCGTGCATCGGTTCGTGCCCCGAGCCGCCGCCCGAGACGAGTCCGACCTTGCCTTGTACGGGGGCGTCGGCGCGGATGATCACGTTCGGGTTGAACTGGACGCGCACGAGGTCGGGATGGGCCGCGGCGATGCCCTCCAGGGCCTCGGTGACCACGTCTTCTGGTTTGTTGATCAGCTTCTTCACACTTCCTCCGCTCTGGTCGAGTCCGTGCTACTCCGCGACTGGCCGCTCCTCAACCGCCTCGCCCGTTACCTCGATATCGGGGGCGGGCGTCACACCGCGTGCCCTCAACCCGTGGTGGATGAAGAAGTCGTACACCACCGCGCCTATTAACGCTCCGACGATTGGCGCGACGATCGGTATCCACCAGTAGTTGCTCATGTTCGAGTAGTTGCCGGGGAGCGCAACTCCGTCCCAGCCTGCGAAGTACGCGAAGAGCCTTGGGCCGAAGTCGCGGGCCGGGTTGATCGCGTAGCCCGAGTTCGCCCCGTATGACATACCAACCCCCGCGACGATCAGGCCGATGATCCACGGCCCCAGGTTCGCCTTCGGCGCCAGGTTCAGCTCGTCGATAACCGCGAGGACGATCCCGACCAGCAGGGCCGTCCCGATTAACTCGTCGATGAACGGCCCAACCCAGTTGTGGAAGACCGGCGACGGGAACGTCGCGAAGATGCTGAACGAGGCAGTCGAACTCGCCTCGCCGCGCACTGCGTGCGTCACTTTGTCGTAGCTGTTGATTGCGTCCTTGTAGTTGAGGTAGACGAGCGCGGCCGCCGTGAAGGCGCCCGCGACCTGGGCGGTGATGTAGTGGGGCACCTTCCTCCAGGGAAAGCCTCGGCGTGCGGCCAGCGAAAGCGTGACCGCAGGGTTGATGTGAGCGCCGCTGATTCCCCCCGCGACGTAAATGCCGAGCACGACTGCCACGCACCATCCCCACGTGATGAGCAGCCAGTCGCCCGTCGCGAGGAAGATCGTGTGGTCGGTCGCAGCACGGCCGGACTGGTTCAGCCCGGCGACGGCCATCGCGACCACGCCGTCGCCGAAGGCAATCAGCACGAACGTGCCCAGAAACTCGGAGAGAAACTCTCCCCAGACCGTCTTCCGCCAGGCCGCACCAGCGCCCATACGAACGTGCCAGACCCCCATCATTCCTCTGGGTGGCTCTGTTGCTGTCTCCGTCACCTCCACCTCCCTCTCTCGAAGTACCAGCTTCCAGAAGGTCCGCTGGGAGGCGGCCGGATCGCCGTAGCTGTCTGGCCCAGGTCTGCGGCGGCCGCGCCGAGCCTCTCAGCGGCACGGGTGCAGCGGTGTGCCTAACGCACTCGGATGTGCCGTGTCAAGCGGGACGACGACCGACAAGTGCCGGACGGATCGCGCAGTGCGACTTCAGCTTGCCCAGACGTCGACGGCGTAGAGGCGCCGAAGCTCCCGCGCGAGCTCGTCCTGACCGCCGATCAGAAACAGCTCGTAGGGGTAAGCGTACTGAGCGCGGAACCCGTTTTCGCGGGCCAATACGCGCCCCCACAACGATACGCGGCCGATCGCGATCGGACACCCGTGCCGCAAGGGAGGGAGCTCCGTGTTGGGCCGTCCGTAATGGTGTCGAACTCCCGTGTACCGCCGAAGAAGGTCCTCCGCAAGCTCTCGTGTCTTGAAGGCGTAGATGCCACATTCGTGGCCTTGGACAGGCGCCGCATAACCGTGGGTCGAGCACTGCGCCGCGAATCGCTCCCGGGCAGGCCAGCTCACGTGGTGCCACGTGAAGGACTCGAGCCGGTACGCCTCGTCGTGGCGCCGCACATGCCAAAGTCGCCAGGCGATGATCGGGACGCTACTGGTGCTCACGCCGGCACGGGCTCCCCGACCGGCTCTTCCACGGGAGCCGGTACCGGCACCGGCTCTTCGAGCGGTGCGATCTCGATCTCACGTTCTGTCTCGGGCGCGCCTATGTCCATTGGTGCCTCCCAGGAGTCATCGGAAATTCGAGGCAAAAGCTATAGAGCCAAGCGGATGGTTTACCTGCCGCGATTTGCGGCTCAGGCGCGCTCGAGAGCATCGAAACGCTTGACGACTCCCCCCGTCCTGAGGGAGCTTCCGACAGACTCGGAATCGAGCTGCCGATCACGGAATGTGTGCCGCGTCCGCGACGGCCAGGACCTAACGATTTGGCCGCCAGCCTGATGGGAAGAGAGCCGACGAGGGAATGAGCCGCCTCCGTGCCCGGATAGCAACGCTCGCGCTCGTACTTGCGGCGCTCCTCCTGGCCGGCTGCGGGGGGACCGAGAAGTCCGGCGTGTCCGATGACTCCGGCGCGAAGCTGATCCGCCCGGGCGCGCTCGCCTATGCGGCGATCGACAGCGACCTCGGCTCGAGCCAGTGGCAGCAGGTGGACGCGCTGCTGAAGAAGTTCCCGGGCCGGGATGAGTGGCTCGCCTCCTTGAAGCGGAGCCTCGCGGAGAAGAACCTCGACTACGACCGTGACGTGAAGGACGCGCTCGGCCCGGAGGTCGACATCGCCGTCGTCTCAGCGGGCTCGCCGCAACGGCCTGCGATCGCGTTGCTGACGAAGCCCGATTCGATGGACAAGGCGAGGGCGCTCGTCCGCGAGCTCGACCAGTCGCCGCGGCAGCCGGCGACGCGCGTCGTGGACGGGTGGCTCGCCGTCTCGAAGACGAACGAGATGCTCGACCGCGTCCTCAAGGGCTCCGAGACGACGTCGCTCGCCGACGATGCCGCGTTCAAAGACGCGTTCGCCGAGCTGCCGACCGACGCGCTGGCGAAGGCGTACGTGAACGGCCGCCAACTCGCGGACTTGGCGGACGCTCTCCTGAACGGCGGTGCGCAGCCGACGGCCGCCGGCGACGGCCTGTCGCCGTTCGGCCTCGACAAGCTGGACTGGATCTCGGCCTCGCTGCAGGCGAAGGACAACGGGCTCGACTTCGAGGGCGACGTGAAGGGCGCGAGTGGCAGCCGCCTCGTCGAGGGCGGCGCCTCCTACGCGTCGAAGCTGATCACCGGCGTCCCCTCCGATGCGCTCGCTTTCGGCACGTTCCGGGGCGGCGCGTTCGCTGTTCAGCTCAGCGAGCTTCGGAAGAACCCGATGTTCGACCAGGGCCTACGGCAGGCAGAGAAGGCGCTCGGAATGCGTCTCGACGAAGTGCTCTCCCTGCTCACCCAGGAAGTCGCCTTCTACGTGCGGCGCGGACCGGGACTGCCCGAGTTCTCGCTCGTGCTCGAGGAGCCGGACGAGCAGCAGGCGTTTGCGACGCTGCAGCGGCTCTTCGCGCGGATCGACAGGGTGACCCCGGCGCAGCCGTGTCACGTGCCGAGCGAGGCCGGCGTGACCGTCGGCTGCGTCGACTTCGGGCGCTTCACGATTCGCTATGCGGCCTTCGACGGCAAGGTGCTCGTGACCACGGCGCCCACCGGGATCTCCGATTACCGCGCGACGGGCGACAAGCTCGCGGACGATCAGGCGTTCAAGGACGCGCTCGACGCTGCGGGAGCACCCGACAAGACCGGCAGCCTCGTCTACGTGAACGTGCACGACGGCGTGCAGCTGATCGAGAGCTACATGGGAATCTCGGGGGAGGAGATGCCACCCAAGGTCCGGGAGAACCTGAAGCCGTTGAAGTCGTTCGTCGCCTACAGCGTCACGAAGGGCGACCTGACGAGGCTGACGGCGTTCCTCGAGATCGAGTGACGCGCTTCGCGGCGCCGGCGCTGGTCGCGGCGCTCGCCGTCGCTGCGGGGTGCGGCGGCAACGGCGGCGGCGGATCGATCCCCGAAGGGGCGGGGAAGGCGCCCGCCGATGCGGCGGCATTCGTCTCGCTGGCGACGGACCCGTCGTCGGAGCAGTGGAAACAGGCGATGGAGCTCGCGGCGCGTTTCCCGGGGGCGGCGTCGCAGCTCCGCCGGCTCGACAAGTACAAGGGTGCGTACGGGCCCGAGCTCGACGTGGTCTGGCTCGATTTCGCGAACAACGGCGACAACGTCGTGGCGGTCACGAAGCCGAGCGACATCGAGCGCCTGAAGGCGGTGATCGCGCCGGACAAAGCGGCCTACTCCGAGCTCTCGGGAGGCTGGGTTGCGATCGGCGGCAACCAGGCCATCGTCGACCGCTTCGAGAAGGAAGCGCAGGGGGACAAGCTCGACGGCGACAAGGACTTCAAGAACGGCTTCGGGAAGCTCGAGGGCGATTCGGCGGTCCAGGCTTGGGTACGCGGCAGCCTCGTCCAGAGCGCGCTCGACCGGGAGCTGGCGAGCGGCGGCGCCGCGCCGCGAATCACGCACGACCTGGGTGATCTGCACGCGATCTCGGGCTCGGCACGGGCCGCGAAAGACGGCGCGGCGGCCGACTTCTACGGCGTCATCGACCCGGCGCCCGACCCGGCGATGTTCAGCCCGACGCTCGCGAAGGAGGTGCCGAGCGGCGCAGTGCTCTATTTCTCCACGACGAGCCTCGACACGCCGTTGCGGATCCTCCTCCGCATGGTCGGCGAGAGCAGTTCGACCTTCGACCGGCAGCTACAGCAGGTCCAGAGCGTTCTCGGGATCAGCCTCGAGGACGACATCTACCCGCTCCTGAAGGGCGAAAGCGCCGTCGCGATCTACGCCGGCCGTCGGATCCCACCCGTCCTCTTCCTCCAAAAGGTCGACGACGAAAGCAAGGCGGAGGGCATCCTGCGCCGGCTCAGCGCGGTCGCGCAGCTCTCCGGCGAGGTCAGGACCGGCACGATCCAGCTGCGCGGCCAGATCGTCCAGAAGCTGACGTTCAAGAGCGCCGGCGTGACGATCTACGACGGCGTCGCGAAAGGGAAGATCTTCGTCACGAAT
>JBKOYZ010000205.1:0-17446 GCA_046725655.1 Actinomycetota bacterium
GCCAGTCCGAGCTTGGCGTTAGCGTGCAGATACATCCGCGCCCTCCTTTGAGCGTGAGTCCGGGAAGACCCACAGCCTCAAAGGAGGGCCGGATAGAGAACCCTCAGCCGTTCACAACGTGTGTAGGCAGGTCAACTAGTCGCTTCGCGCCGCTTCTCCGACGCGGGCCACTCGAGCTTTGCGTTCGGAATCGGATCCCCATGGGGGTCGTGGGTGGGGAAGCCGAGCGCCTTGTCGATGCGCGCCTCCAGCTCCTCCGAGAGGACGTGCTCGAGCCGGTCGGCCTCGTCATGCACCTCGTCGACGTGGAGGCCGAGGGTCTCGGCCAGGTAGAGCTCGAGGAGCCGGTGATGGCGGATCACCTCGACGGCCACGCGCTCCCCCGCCTGCGTCAGCTTGACACCCTTGTACGGTTCGTGGTCGACCAGATCTAGCGCGCCGAGCTTCTTCACCATCTCGCTCGCAGAGCCGGCGGCGACACTCTGCTCGCGCGCCAGGGCCGTCACGGACACGCGCGCGTCGTCCTCCTGCAGCTTGTAGATCGCCTTCAGGTAGTCCTGGATCGCATCCGTGAGCGCGGGCCTGGCCACCGTTCCCCAGTCTAGGCGTCGGGCGAGACTGTTAGCCTCGCCGCGTGCTGATCCGGCTCGGCCACAGTCCGGACCCCGACGACGCGTTCATGTTCTGGGCGCTCGCGGCCGAGAAGATCGACACGCGCGGGTTCGACTTCGAGCATGTGCTGCGCGACATCCAGACGCTGAACGAGTGGGCGCTCGAGGGGTTGCTCGAGACGACGGCGATCTCGCTCCACGCGTACCCCTTTGTCCAGGACCGCTACAAGCTGCTCCCGCACGGGGCGAGCATGGGCTCGGGCTATGGGCCGGTGGTCGTCTCGCGGCGCCGGCTGACGCGCGACCAGCTGCGGGAGTCCGAGATCGCGGTGCCCGGCCGCATGACGACGGCCTTCCTCGTGCTACGGCTCTACCTCGGCGACTTCCGCTTCCGCGAGGTCCCGTTCGACCGGATCATCGAGGAGGTCAAGTCCGGCGACGCCGACGCAGGACTGCTGATCCACGAGGGCCAACTGACCTACGCGGCCGAGGGCCTCGAGAAGGTGGCCGACCTGGGCGAGTGGTGGCTGCTCGAGACGGGTCTGCCCTTGCCGCTCGGGGTCAACGTCGCGCGTCGTGACCTGGGCACGGAGGTTCTCCACGACCTGTCAGAGGTCCTGCGCGAGTCGATTACGGCCGGGCTGGAGAACCGGTCCGAGGCGATGGCCTACGCGCTCGAGTTCGGCCGTGGGCTCGACACCGAGCTCGCCGATCGCTTCGTCGGCATGTACGTGAACGACCTGACCTGCGACTACGGAGAAGAAGGCCGCCAGGCCGTCGCGGAGCTGCTCCGCCGCGGCGAGGAGCTGCGCGCATTTCCGGCACCCGTCCAGCTCGAGTTCGTGAGCTGACGGAAGCGGTCGATGCTTGCCCTCTTCGCCATCCTCGCCGCTCTCTCGCCCGCGGCACAACCTCACGCGACGCTGTCGGCCCCGCCGGCGTCGCTGTTCGTTGCGCGCTCGTGGACGGCTTCGCTGATCGTACGCCCGGCGCCGAAGACGCGGCCCGTCGTCCTCGCGCGGTCCGGCTCCATCGGCCCGCTCGACTTTGCGGCCCGCCGCGTCCGCGCCGGACGCTATCGGGTGCGGATGATCTTCCCGCGCGCCGGGAAGTGGCGGCTGACGGCGCGTGTGGGCACGTCGACGGTCCGGCTCCGCACGGTGACGGTACGCCCGCAACCGCCGGCGGTGGCGCCGCTACCCGGTGCGACCGCGTTTCACGTTTGCGGCGGGGGGCGAGCGCCGTATCCACAGTACGCCCTCGCGCTCGGTTTCGGCTCCGCGTGGATTGCGTGCGGGAGCCAGGGAGAGGTTCGACGATACGACCTGCAGTCGGGCAAGCTCACTGCGACGGTCGATCTCTCCGGCGTGCCGGCGTGGTCGATCACGGCCGGAGCGGGAGCGGTCTGGACGGTTGCCCTGGGGGGCAACGTCGTCTACCGGATCGACCCGGCGACGAACCGAGTCAGCGCGCGGATCTCGGTCGATGCCGCCGTCCCGTACCTCTGGGCCGGCGCCGGTGCCGTGTGGGCAGTCGACGACGCCGGCCATGCGCTCATTCGGATCGACCCCTCGACGAACCGGGTCGTCACGCATGTGCCGACGGGCGACGGCCCGGCCGGCTTCGCCACCGACGGAACATCCGCCTGGGTGCTGAACCACCGAGAGAACTCGCTCGACGAGATCAACCCGGCCACGAACGGAGTTACCCGGCTGGCGAACGGGCTGGCGCCGGCGAACACGGCGGCCGTGGAGCGGATCGCGCTGTTCGCGCACAGCCTCTGGGTGACCGGTCGCGGAGTCGATCTCCTGCGTCTCTCGCCGTCGACGGGTGAGGTCCTCGGTCGAACCGACGTCGGGCCGGCCGGGATCGGCGTCGCTTCCGACGGGTCGAACCTCTGGATCGCGGCATACACGCCTGCGGCTGAGCCTCGCGGGGATCCGATTGCGAGCGCCGTCGCGCGCATCGACTCGGACGGCGGCATTGCGACACGGGTCGCTCCGACGAGACGGTTGTTCGTCGACGGTCTGGCCGCCGAGAGCGGCCGCCTTTGGCTGCTCGACTCGGTCTCCGGCCTGCTGCTGCGGCTTCCGGCCTGAGCTGACCATCGTTCACTAGGCTGGCGACGTGCCACGCGCCGTGGTCATTTCTGCGCTGAGGACGCCCGTCGGGCGCTACGGCGGGGTTCTTTCAGACGTGCGGCCGGACGATCTCGTGGCGCTCGTGATCCGCGAGGCTGTGTCTCGCGCCGGCGTCGACGCGGGCGAGGTCGAAGAGGTCTACCTCGGCTGCGCCAACCAGGCCGGGGAGGACAACCGAAACGTGGCGCGGATGGCCGCACTGCTCGCCGGCTTGCCGGACACCGTCGCGGGTATGACCGTCAACCGGCTCTGCGCCTCGGGCCTGTCGGCGATCGTGGCCGCGTGCCACTCGATCGCTGCGGGCGAGGGCGACCTCTTCGTCGCCGGCGGCGTCGAGTCGATGAGTCGGGCGCCGTTCGTCTTCGGCAAGCCCGAGCACGCGTTCCCGCGTGGCAACCAGACCGTCTACGACACGACGCTCGGTTGGCGCTTCCCGAACCCGCGGATGGAGGAGATGTTTCCGCTGGAGTCGATGGGCGAGACCGGCGAGAACGTCGCCGAACGATGGAACGTCTCCCGTGAGGAGCAGGACGCGTTCGCGCTGCAGTCCCAGGAGCGCTGGGCCGCCGCGGCCGAGTCGGGCAAGTTCGTGGACGAGCTCGTGAGCGTGAACGGCGCCGAGCGGGACGAGCATCCACGGTCGGACACCGGCGAGGTGAAGCTCGCCTCGCTGAAGCCCGCCTTTCGCAACCACGGAACGGTGACTGCCGGCAACTCGAGCGGCATCAACGACGGCGCGGCCGCGGTCGTGATCGCCTCGGAGGAGAAGGCGCGTGAGCTCGGTGCGGAGGCGCTCGGCACGTTCGTCCGTGCTGCCGTCGCGGGGGTCGACCCGCGGGTGATGGGCATCGGCCCGGTTCCGGCGGTTCGGAAGCTCCTTGCGCGCGCAGGAATCGGGGCCGCCGACCTCGACCTCGTCGAGCTGAACGAGGCGTTCGCCTCCCAGAGCCTGGTCGTGATCCGCGAGCTCGGGCTCGATCCCGAGAAAGTGAACGTGAACGGCGGCGCGATTGCTCTCGGGCACCCGCTCGGGATGAGCGGCGCGCGCCTCGTCGTGACCCTTCTCCACGAGCTGCGCCGCCGCGGCGGGAGGTACGGATTGGCGACGCTATGCGTCGGAGTGGGTCAAGGCCAGGCCGCCCTCTTTGAGCGCTGACGTAGCCCGTCGCTACGTTGAGCTTGCCTTTCGCCTCGGCAAGCACGAGCCCGAGCTGGTTGAGAACTACTACGGCCCAGCCGAGGTCGCCGCGCCGATCGAGGCCGAAAACCCACTCGAGCCCGCGCGGCTCGCGGGAGAGGCCCGGTCGCTCCTCGAAGAGCTCGAGCGCGGCGAGCTCGAAACCCAGAGACGAACGTGGTTGGAGGGTCAGACGCGCGCGTTGCTGACGATCGCGCGGCGCCTCGCGGGAGAGAGCTTCAGCTACGCCGACGAGGTCGAGGGCACCTTCGGGGTCCGCCCCCGTTGGTACCACGAGGCCGGCTTCGAGCAGGCTCGCGACCTGCTCGACGAGGCATTGCCGGGGCCTGGCGATGTGCCCGCCCGCTTCGCCCGCTGGTTCGAGCGGACGGCGCTGCCGGCCGACAAGCTCCTGCCTGCGGTTGAATCGATCACCGCTGAGCTTCGCGCGCGTACGCACGACCTCGTCGGCCTACCGGAGGGCGAAAGCGTCGAGCTCGAGCTCGTCTCGCGAAAGTGGTGGTCGGG
This sequence comes from Actinomycetota bacterium, assembly GCA_046725655.1. Taxonomy (GTDB): domain Bacteria; phylum Actinomycetota; class Thermoleophilia; order Gaiellales; family Gaiellaceae; genus 13-2-20CM-68-14. Next base: position 4,458 of record JBKOYZ010000205.1, read on the forward strand.
TTTCAATCGAAATCTCGGCGGTCTCCGCAGCCGGATCTCGATCAATACTGACCTGCCCATTTCGGCCGGAGGCCTCGCCTACTTCCTCGCCCATGAGGTCTATCCCGGCCATCACGTCGACGGGGCGTGGAAGGAGCAGGTGCTCGTCCGCGAGCGGGGACAGCTCGAGGAGACGATGACGGTGTATGCGGCGCCCGAGGCGGTGCTCGCCGAGGGCGTTGCCGAGCTCGGAGCCGAGCTCATCCTGGATGACGACGGCGGCGAGGACCTCGTGGCCCGGCACCTTCGGCCGCTGGGACTCGAGCACGACGCAGAGGTCGGCGCCAAGGTCTTCGCGGCGCGAAAGCTGCTCAGGAAGGTCCCGCCGAATCTGGCCCTGCTGCTGTACGAACGCGGCGCGAGCGTCGACGAGGCGCGCGACTACGCGCGCAGGTGGTCCCTGCAGTCGGAAGCGCGAATCGACCGAATGGTCGGATCGGTTCACCAGCGTCCGTTTCCTGGCTACTCGATCTGCTATCCGGAGGGACTCCGCCTCTGCGACGCATTCGTTCGAGGCGAGCCAGGGCGCTTCAAGCGGCTCCTGACGGAGCAGCTCGTACCCGTGGAGCTCGAAGCCGCTAGCTGAGCGGCGGCCGGATGTAGATCGTCCTCTCGTGCTTCATCGGCACGAACGGCGCCCCGATGCTCATGATCACGCGCCGGGCGCGCGACCGCCTGCGCACGCGAACCCATGGCGAAATAGCCCAAGCAGGGGATGTACTCGCGTCCCGGCTCGGCCGATTCTTCTCCCAGATGCCGTCCGTCCGTCGCCGCCCCATTTTCGTGCTCTTGGCCGCCCTTGTGGCGCTCGCAGCCGCGAGCGGCTCCGAGGCGGCGACGCGAAGCCTCAACGTCGGTGCTTCGGAGTCGGCAAGCCTGATCCCGGATTCGGTGCAGGCCAAAGCGCGGATGGATCTCGCCGTCCTGGCAGGCTTCAACGAGATCGAGGTGCGTGCATCGTGGACGCGCGGGCGAACCGCGGCGACGGCCGCGGAGCTTGCCGGACTTCAGGCGAGCGCGGCGGCCGCGCAGCTCGACGCGATCAAGCTCGTCGTCGCTATCGACACCGGCGGCAGTCGCCAGACGCCGCGCACGAACGCGGACCGAGCCGCCTTCGCCTCCTACGCCGCCTCTCTGGCCCGGGCCCTGCCGTATGTACGCGAATTCATCGTCGGCAACGAGCCGAACCTGAACCGCTTCTGGATGCCCCAGTTCGACCGCCGCGGGCACGATCTCGCCGCTCCCGCCTACGCGGCGCTCCTCGCGCGTACCTACGACGCCCTCAAGGCGGTCTCCCCGCAGATCAGAGTGATCGGCGGCGCCCTCGCGGCAAGGGGGGCCGACCGTCCGGGTGCTAGCCGCCAGACCCACTCACCAACCACGTTCCTGCGTGACCTCGGTGCCGCGTACCGAAAGAGCCACCGTCGCAGGCCGCTGATGGACGTCCTGGCGATCCACCCGTACGGGGAGAGCTCGCAGACGCCGCCGACGGCCTCGCATCCGCGATCCACGACCATTGCCCTCGCCGACTACTCGAAGCTCGTCAAGCTCGTCCGCAGCGCGTTCCACGGTACGGCGCAGCGCAGCGCCTCGCTGCCGATCCTCTACTCCGAGTACGGCGTCCAGACGAAGATTCCGGCCGCGAAGCGGCGCGCATACACGAACCTCGCCGTCGCGACCGCTGCCGACGCCGTCTCCGAACGACGGCAAGCCGATTACTACCGCCAGGCGATTCGGCTCGCCTACTGCCAGCCGACCGTCGCAGGGCTGCTCTTCTTCCACGTCAGCGACGAGTCGAACCTCGACCGCTGGCAGTCGGGGCTCTTCTATGCCGACAACACGCCGAAGTCCGGCCTTGCGCTCGTCCGACAGGCCGCGCAGGCCGCACGGGCCGGAACGCTGACCTGCCCGAGGCGGGCGAAGAAGTAGGCCGACAGCGCCAGACGCCCACGCGCTAGGCTCACGCGCGTGGCGGTGGCGGCGCAGACCGAGTACGGCCTGTTCATCAACGGGGAACGCGCAGCGCCCGCGTCCGGAGAGACGCGCGAGCTGATCGAGCCGGCGACGGGCGAGCCGCTCGCGCGGGTTGCGGTCGCGGGCGAGGCAGACGTCGATCGCGCGGTCACTGCGGCCCAGAGCGCACTCGCAGGCGACTGGGGCAAGACGCCGCCGACGGAGCGGTCGCGTCTCCTCCATGCGCTTGCGGATGCGATTCAGTCGAACCGAAAGGAGCTCGCCGAGCTCGAAGCGCGCAACGTCGGGAAAGCGATCTCGTCGGTCAAGGCCGAGCTTGCTCAGGCGGTCGAGAACTTCCGCTTCTACGGGTCGGCGATCGGGTCCATTGCGGGCCGGTCGAATCCGATCGGCGGCTCACTGCTCTTCTATTCGCTGAAGGAGCCGGTCGGTGTCGCCGGGCAGATCGTGCCCTGGAACTACCCGCTGATGATGACGACGTGGAAGCTCGCGCCGGCGCTTGCAGCGGGGTGCACGGTCGTCCTCAAGCCCGACTCGGCGACGCCCCTCACGGCCCTGCGGATGGCCGAGCTCGCGGCGGAGGTCGGTTTCCCGCCGGGCGCGATCAACGTCGTCCCGGGCCCCGGACCAACCGTCGGCGCCCACCTCGTCCGGCATCCCGGGGTCGACAAGATCGCGTTCACCGGCTCGACGGCGACCGGCGCGGAGATCATGCGCCTCGCTTCGGACTCGATCAAGCGGCTGACGCTCGAGCTTGGCGGGAAGAGCCCCAACATCGTCTTCGCGGACGCGAATCTCGACGACGCGATTCCAAGCTCGGTTTGGTCGATCTACTACTCGGCAGGGCAGAGCTGCGAGGCACGGTCGCGTGTGCTCGTCGAGGCCCGGCTGTACGACGACTTCGTCGATCGCTTCAGCGAGGCAGCGAAGCGGCTGACGGTGGGCGATCCGCTCGAGCCGGAGACGCAGGTCGGGTCGCTCATCTCCGGCGAGCACCGCGACAAGGTGCACGGCTTCGTCGAGCAGGGACGCGAGGAAGGAGCCGAGGTCGTCACGGGCGGCGCGTCGTTGGACGGCAAGGGGGCGTTCTATCCGCCGACCGTTCTCGCGAAGGTCGACAACCGGATGACCGTCGCCCAGGAGGAGATCTTCGGCCCGGTCGTGACGGTGATCCCGTTCGAGGACGAGAAGGATGCAGTCCGGATTGCCAACGACGTCCGTTACGGGCTGATGGCGACCGTCTGGACAGGAGACCCGGCCCGCGGCCACCGGCTTGCGCGGAGGATCAAGGCCGGGACTGTCGGGATCAACATGCCGTACACGGCGTTTCCCGGGATTCCGTTCGGCGGGTACAAGCAGTCCGGGTTCGGCCGCGAACTAGGCTTGGAGACGCTCGACCTCTACCTGGAGCCGAAGAGCGTGCTCGTCTCGACGAGCCCAAAGCCGTTCAACCCGTTCGGGCTCTAGAGACGTCGCGCGTTCTCGAGCGGCTCGACCACCTGTACGCGATCGGCGGCGGCACGCGTCTCGCCTACTCGGCCGAGGAGGACATGGCGCATGCGCTCGCAGCGCAGTGGATGCGGGATGCCGGCTTGGACGTCTCCAGCGACGAGGCCGGGAACCTCTTCGGCCGGCGCGGAGAGGCGCGCGTCTGGAGTGGGTCGCACCTTGACACGGTTCCGAACGGCGGCAAGTACGACGGTGCGCTTGGCGTCGTCGCTGCGATCGAGGCCGCCGAACGGTTGACGGACGCGCCTCTTGCCGTCGTGGCGTTTCGAGCCGAGGAGTCCGGTCCGATGGGCAGCCGCCGGCTGACGGAGCTTCCGGACGCGTTCCTCGAGGTGCACATCGAGCAGGGGCCGACGCTGGAGCGGCTCGACGAGCCGCTCGGGATTGTCACGACGATCGCCGGTCAGGCGCGCGGCTCCGTCACCTTCGAGGGACGCGCAGGGCATGCCGGGACGATGCCGATGGACGAGCGGGCGGACGCCCTCGTCGAGGCGGCGGAGTTCGTCCTCCGCGTCCGAGACTCCGCGCGGGACGGCGCCGTGGCGACGGTCGGCGCGCTGGAGGTCGAACCGGGCGCCGTGAACGTGGTGCCCGCACGCGTAACCCTCTCCGTTGACGCGCGGGCGCCGACCGTCGCGCAGCTCGAGGCACTCGTCGAAGCGATCGGCTTCGAGCCGGCGTGGCGGCAGGACCCGGTGCCGATGAGCGGCCCGTCGCTCGAGGCTTTGCGCGCCGTGCTGCCGGACGTCCCAGAGCTCGTCTCCGGCGCCGGGCACGACGCGATGGTGCTCGCCGCCGCCGGGGTGCCGACGGCGATGCTCTTCGTCCGTTCCCTCGACGGCGGCGTCAGCCATTGCCCGGAGGAACGCTCCAGCGAAGACGACATCGCTCTGGCGGTGGACGCGCTGGCGGAGACGTTGCAGCGGCTGTCCTCTTGAGGCCCGTCCGGGGACTGTCCCCCGGTCGTGGCGGCGGAGGACACGCCTCGGTCGGCCACGTCGGGGGACTGTCCCCCGACGTGGCGCTTCGGGCCTAGCGCTCCTCGAACCTGATCGGTTGGGCGCCTTCCCAGAGCACGCGCGGGCCGAGATCGGCCAGCTGCTCGCCGCCCTCGACGATCGTCGCGAAGTGATTACCGGCGAGGACGCCGGCCTTGCTCGCGAACTGCGTCGGCCCGTACGGAAGCAGGATCTCGGTCTCGCTCACGCCACCCGGGTAGAGCAGGATTTCGCCCATAGCCGGGTGGCTCGTCGCGTTCTCGGGCCCGATCCCGACGTCGAGCTCGCCGAACGGGATCCAGCAGGACTCACCGCTCCACCGGGCGTGGATCAGCTTGCTCTCGAGTGGCAGCAGCCGACGGAACGCGGCGACCGTCTTCGGCGCCGCCTCTTCCTCGAGTCGCGCGCCGAAGCGGACATCGCCGACCGCGATCTCCAACATCGGCGGAAACTACTTGATCTTCGCGCCCTGCTCGATCCAGGCGCCGAGCGCGTCTCGCTCCGCCTGCGTCATCCCGGTGACGTTCCCGAGCGGCATGACCTTGCTCTCGACGGCGACGCGCTTGATCGCGGCGGCTTGGCTCGCGATCTCGGACGCCGAGTCGAAGGTGATCCCCTTCGGCGGCGAGCTGACCTTCGTCGGGTGCGTGGAATGACAGGCGACGCAGCGGCGGTCGACGATCGCCTGCGCGCGGGTGAACGGAACCGGCGTACCCGCGGCCGTGCCGGACGAGCCCTGCGGCCGGATCGCCACCGCGACCCCGGCGATGGCGAGCGCTCCCGTGATCGGGATCCACCACGCCGTCCGGCCGCGGCCGACTTGGCGCAGGTTGAAGAAGTGCCGCACCCAGGCGCCGATCACCAGCAACGCGACGAGGATCAGCCACGAGTACGAGTGCCCGTAGGTGATCGGAAAGTGGTTGCTGATCATCGTGAAGACGACCGGCAGCGTGAGGTAGTTGTTGTGCACCGACCGCTGCTTCGCCCGCAGACCCGGCGCAGCCTCCGGCTCGCGGCCCGCCTGCTTCGCCCGCACGAGCTCCCAGTGCGCCGGGATGATCACGAAGAGGACGTTGCCGGCCATCATCGTCCCGAGCATTGCCCCGATCTGGATGTACTCGGCGCGGCCGGAGAAGAGGTGGCTGATCCCCCAGGCGGCAAGTGTGATCAGGCCGAGCAAGACGCCGGCCAGCACGAGCTCGTCCCGCAGCACGCGGCAGAGGCCGTCGTAGACGATCCACGCGGCGACGAGCAGACCGACGCTGATCGTGATCGCTTCCCACGTGGTCAGGTCGGCGACCTGCTTGTCGATCAGGTACGTGTCCGCGTTGAAGTAGTAGAGGACGACGAGCAGGGCGAAGCCGGAGAGCCACGTGGTGTACGCCTCCCACTTGAACCAGTGCAGCGGCTCGGGCAGCGTCGGCGGTGCGACCCGGTACTTCTGCACCCGGTAGAAACCGCCGCCGTGGATCTCCCACGACTCGCCGCCGACGCCTTCCTCGGCATCGACTTCGTCCTTCGGCGGCCGCAGGTGGTTGTCGAGCGCGATGAAGTAGAACGACGACCCGATCCAGGCAATCGCCGCAATCACGTGGAGCCAGCGGATGAGCAGGTCGAGCCACTCGTTCGCGTACGGATCCATCAGCCGTGCTGCGAGCGGTCGCGTGCGATCGCGACGAGCTCGCGGAGCCCTGTCTCGAGCTCCTCCTCGCGGGTGCGCTCGAGCCGTTCGCGTAGAACCTCGAGGATCTCCGACTTCGGCCGCCGGTTGACGAAGACGACGAAGCGGAACCCGAACTTCTCCTCGTAGACCTGGTTCAGATACGCGAGCTCGGTCAGGACGACCGGGTCTCCGCCGCGGCCTTGCTCCGCCGCCGATCGTTCCGAGAGGTTGCGCTCCCCGACGGCAGGATGCGCATTCAGCGCCGCGACCTTCTCTTCGTCGGAAAGCTCGGCGATCACCTCTTCGGCCGACCCAAGCGGATCGTCGCGGGCGGCAAGCCGCTCGACGAGCGACGTCCTGCCTTCGAAGAGCTCGACGAGCTCCTCTTCGCTCAACTGCCGCGATACGTCGTGCACGAGTACGGCGCGACCAGCAAGGGGACGTGGTAGTGGCGCGTCGGGTCGGTGATCGAGAGCGTCAGCTCGATCCGGCGGAAGAACTCGCCGCCGACGTCGAAGAGGAGCCGGTACTCACCGGGCTCGAGCTCTCCGGAGGCGAGCTCGGCGATCCGACCGTCCGCATCCGTCTTCTGCTCGCCGACGAGCTCGTCGCCGCGGTAGAGACCGACTGTCAGGCCGGAACGCGGCTCGCCGCGCTCGGTGTCGAGCACGTGGGTGGAGATCATGCGGAGAATCTTCTCGCCTGCGCGCGCTGTGCCTGCGCGATCTCCTCCTCGTGGGCGCGAACGAGGCGGCCGTCGCGGACGACGTCCTCGCCTCCGACGAGCAGCCGGTCGACGCGGTGCGGCGCCGAGAGAACGAGTGCGGCGACCGGGTCATCGGCGCCGCCGAACTCGAGCCCGTCGGTCCGCCAGACCGCCAGGTCGGCGCAGCGGCCCGGCTCGATCGCGCCGACGTCGTTGCGCCCGAGCACCGCTGCGCCGCCGCGCGTCGCCAGCCGCAGCGCCTCCCTGGCGGTGAGGGCGTCCGGCCCATCGCGGCCGCGGGCGACGAGCAGCGCCTGCTTGACGTCGAAGAGCAGGTCGCCCCGCTCGTTCGACGCCGAGCCGTCGACGCCGAGGCCGACGCGCACGCCGGCATCGAGCAACGGCCGCAGCGGGGCGACGCCGGCCCCGAGCCTGAGATTCGACGTCGGGCAGTGCGCGACACCGGTCCCCGTGGCGGCGAATCGCGACACGTCGCCGTCGTTTAGATGGACGCAGTGCGCACACCAGACGTCCCGTGCGAGCCAGCCGAGCTGGTCGAGGTACTCGACCGGACGACAGCCGTAGAGCTCGCGGCAATAATCCTCTTCCTCCGCGGTTTCGGCCAGGTGCGTGTGGAGGGGCAGCTGGAGCCGGCGCGCCAGCTCCGCGGACTCGGTCATCAGGCGACTCGTGACCGAGAACGGCGAGCACGGTGCGACGGCGACCTGGACACGCGCGCCGGGGGCGGGCTCGTGCAGCGCGGCGAGTCGCTCCGTGTCGGCGAGGACGTCGTCGAGCTGTTCGACGAGCTCGTCCGGCGGCAGCCCGCCGTCGGACTCGCCGAGGTCCATCGACCCGCGCGAGGCGACGAGGCGGACGCCGAGCTCGCGCGCCGCCCGCAGCTCTGCCTCGATCAGCCCGTCGCGACCGCGCGGAAAGACGTAGTGGTGGTCGAAGACCGTGCCGCAGCCGGAGAGCGCGAGCTCGGCCAAACCGGTCCGCGCGGCGGCGTATTCGGTCTCCTCGTCGAGCCGCGCCCAGACGGGGTAGAGCTCCCTCAGCCAGCCGAAGAGATCTGCCTGCTGCGCCCTCGCGCGGGTCAGTGTCTGGAAAAGGTGGTGGTGCGTGTTGACGAGCGCAGGCGTGACGAGCGCGCCGTCGAGGTTGTCGCCGCTCTCGGGCGGCTCGGCGGCCCCGACCGCCGCCACGAATCCGTCCTCGATCCTGATCCACCCGCCGGCGAACTCGGTCCCGCCGTCGTCCATCGTGACGACGTGGGCGTTCGTGAGGACTCGGCTCATCCAGCCTCGAGCGGAACGAGCTCGAAGCGGTCGACGTCGACGAGCCCCTGGTCGGTGATCTTCAGGCTCGGGATCACAGATAAGGCCAAGAAGGACATCGTCAGGAACGGCGTCGAGCCGGTGCAGCCGAGCCGCTCGGCCGCCTCGGTGCAGGCCCGGCTTCGCTCGACGACCTCGGCCAGCGGTGCGTCCGACAGCAGGCCGCCGACCGGCAGCGCCAGCTCGGCGAGCACGTCCCCGTCGTCGACCGCCACGATCCCGCCGCCGAGCTCGGCCAGCCGCTCGACGGCACGCGCCATGTCGGCGTCGTTCATGCCGACGACCACGATGTTGTGGGCGTCGTGCGCAACCGTGGATCCAAGGGCGCCGCGCTGGAGTCCGAACCCGCGCACGAAGCCGAGGCCGATCCTGCCGGTGCCGAGATGCCGCTCGACGACGGCGATCTTGGCGAGGTCGAGCTCGGGGTCCGCAACTGCGGTCCCGTCCTCGACGGCCGGCTCCTCGCGGAGCGACTCCGTCACGACCTGGTCGGGAACGAGCCCGATCACGCGCGCGTTGGCCCCGTCGCTCCAGGGGATTCGGAAGCGCCCCGGCTCGACCTCCGCGACGCGAACCGTGTGCTTCACCCACTCGGGCACCTCGGAGCGGGAGATCTCGCCGACCGGCTGCCCGGCCTTCAGCACGAGCTCCGGCTCGATCCGCTCGAGGTCGGGCAGGAGCAGCAGGTCGGCCTGGTAGCCGGGCGCGATCGCGCCCAGGTGCGAGAGCCCGTGCCACAGGGTGCCGTTCAGGGAGGCGAGCACGAGCGCGTCGGCGGGGTCGATCCCTGCGGCGATCGCGTCCCGGACCATCCCGTTGACGTGGCCGCGCTCGGCGATGTCGTCGGGGTCCTTGTCATCGGTGCAGAAGGCGATTCGCGACGTCCCGAACTCGCGAACGAGTGGCAGGAGCGCCTGCAGGTTCCGCGCCATCGACGCCTCGCGGATCAGGAGCCACATTCCCGCGCGCAGTCGCTCTCTGCCCTCCTCGACCGTGAGCGCTTCGTGGTCGGAGCGGATGCCCGCTGCCGCGTACGCGTTCAGCTGCTTGCCCAGCACGCCCGGCGCGTGCCCGTCCACGTGCGTCGCGCCGGCGAGCCCGAGCTTCGTCAACTCGCTCTCGTCCCCGCCGATCACGCCGGGAAAGTTCATCATCTCGGCGACGCCGAGAACGCGCCGCCGCCGGAGCAGACCTTCGAGATCGCCGGCCGTCAGCGCCCGCCGCGGCGACTCGAAGCGCGAGGCGGGCACGCACGAAGACGCCATGAAGTAGACGTCGAGCGGGATACCGGCGCAGAAGTCGAGCAGCCAGTGCACCCCGTCGGTGCCAAGCACATTCGCGAGCTCGTGCGGGTCCGCGACGACGGTTGTCGTCCCGAGAGGGAGGATCAGCCGCGCCAGCTCGTCGGGCAGGAGCTTCGGCGACTCGAGGTGCATGTGAGCGTCGACGAAGCCGGGGACGACGAAGCGGCCGTCGGCGTCGAGCTCCTCCCGCGCCTCGTAGTCCCCGAGGCCGGCGACGTGGCCGTCCGCGATCGCCACATCTGCGTCCAGCCATTCGCGCGTGAACGCCGAGAGGACGCGACCGCCGCGGACGACGAGATCCGCCGGCTCGTCGCCTCGCGCCACCGCCAGCCGTCGTGCGAGGTCGGCCATTCGCGCGACCTTACCCGCCGCCGACCGCACGGCCGTACAAGCGATCGCCGGCTAGTGGACGAGCTTGCCGACAAGATGGTGGGCGTACGTCCACCATCCGAAGAGACGCGCGTGGTCGCTGCCGCCTTCACGGGCGCTGGCGAGGATGTCCCGGTGGTTCGACTGCCCGAGGCGCTCGTGCGTCCAGGTGATCACTGCGTCGTCACCGTCGAAGTAGCACAGTCGCCGCCCGCCGGGTTTCCCCGGCCCGTGAGCCCATGGGCCCTCTCCTCCCCAGCTGAGGGAGTTGCACTTGCCCTGGTCCGGCTTGGTCGAGTGACGGCGCATCTCTGCCCGATACGCGGCGCGAACGGCGGCGCCGTTTGGGAAAGTCGATACCTGCCAGCGATCGGGCATGAACCCCGTTTCGCTCGCAGGCTGCACGCAGACGGCCGTCTGGACGGCGCCGATGTCCGCGACCGGCTGCTCGACGCAGTTCTTCCGCAGGCTCGACGGGATCACGGCCATCACGTCGGTAAGCCGAGCATCGCCGCCGACAGCGGTCTGAGTCTCGGTCGCGGCGGAGCTGCGCTCCCCGCTGTTCCCGCCCGTGAGATAGACGACGACGCCGGCCGTCGCGGCCGCGATCAGCGCGACGCCGAGCCCCACCCGCCAGCCGAGGCGCCGCGGGTACCCGAACACCATCAGGATCCAGGGCTGAGTAGGCTCTTCCTCCGGAGCGGCGCGGATGACGCGGACGGGATCCGAGATCCCTTTCAGATGCGCACGCCCACGGTCGACGTAGCGGACGCCGGGGAGGCGCCCGGCGAGGTGGCTGGTGCCCTCGCTGACGATGACCTCGCCGCCGTGGGCCAGGGCGCACAGCCGCGCCGCGATGTTGAGGGCGGCGCCGCGGAAGGAACCGTCCTCCAGCGCGATCGCCTCGCCGGAGTCGATCCCGATTCCGACGCGAAGCGGTAGGTCGGTGTCGGCGTCGCACTCCTCGGAGAACTTGTGCTGGAGATCCATGGCGGCGCGGATTGCCTGTCGGGCCGAGTCGAAGACGGCCAGCGCCTCGTCGCCTCGGATCTCGACGAGCCTGCCGCCACGCAGCTGGATGCCCTCGTGGCTGATCTCGGCGAACTTCGACGCCAGCCTGGCGGAGGCCTCGTCGCCGTATTCCTGCGTGAAACGGCTGTAACCGCGGATGTCCGCGATCAGGAAGGTGCGGACCGGTGCATGTGGCGCGACGGACAGACTGGAGCCGAGTCTACGCGTCCCGAATCCGCTGCTCAACGTCCCCTTCCGTTTCGGATGGCCGATTCGACCGAATACGCTTGAGGGCGTGGAGGTGCTGGCGCCCCGCTCCCTTGACGAAGCGCTGCGGCTGAAGGCCGAGCGGCCGGACAGCCTGCCGATCCAGGGCGGTACCGACGTGATGGTCGAGCTCAACTTCGACCGGGCGCGGCCCGAAACGCTGCTGAACCTGAACGAGGTCGGCGAGCTACGCGGCTGGGGCCGCGAGAACGGGATGATCCGTCTCCGCGCCGGTCTCACCTACACCGAGGCGATGGTGGCGCCGCTCGCGGATCGGCTGCCGGCGCTTGCGGAAGCGTCGCGCACGATCGGCGGTCCCCAGATCCGAAACCGCGGCACCATCGGCGGAAACCTCGGCACGGCCTCTCCCGCCGGCGACGCGCTGCCCCCGCTGCTGATCGGCGGCGCCGAGATTGAGCTGGCGAGCGAGCGCGGCGAGCGAACGATGCCGCTGACGGAGTTTCTGACCGGGCCGAAGCGGAACGCGCTCGCCGACGACGAGCTGATCGTCGCCGTTCGCGTTCCCGGCGCACTCGGGCCGCAGACGTTCATGAAGGTCGGGCCGCGGAACGCGATGGTGATCTCGGTCGTCTCGCTCGCGCTGACGGTCGACCGCGAGCGTGGTGAGGTGCGCGCTTCCTTCGGCTCCGCCGGGCCGGTGCCCGGGTTGGTGACGGCGCCTCTCGCCGAACGGGCGGGCTTTCCGGAGCGCGTCGCCTCGACGGCGAGCCCGATCGACGACGTGCGCGGCTCCGTTGCCTACCGGCGACACGCACTCCGGGTTCTCACGGGCCGCGCGCTCGACCGCTGCCTCGCATGAGGATCGAGCTCGCGGTCAACGGCGCGACGCACGAGACCGACGTCTGGGAGGGCGAGAGCCTGCTCTACGTGTTGCGGGAGCGGCTCGGACTGCCGGGCTCCAAGAACGCCTGCGAGCAGGGCGAATGCGGCTCGTGCTCGGTGCTGCTCGATGGCGCACTCGTGTGCGCCTGCCTCGTTCTGGCGGCGCAGGCGGACGGGCACGAGATCGTCACCGTCGAAGGACTGGCGGAGGACGGCGAGCTCCATCGCGTCCAGGAGGCGTTCGCCGAAACGGGTGCCGTCCAGTGCGGCTTCTGCACGCCCGGCCTCGTCGTCGCCACTGCGGATCTGCTCGCGCGCAACCCGAGCCCGAGCGAGGACGAGATCCGCGAGGCGTTGTCGGGGAACCTCTGCCGCTGCACCGGCTACGCGAAGATCTTCGACGCCGTCAGGCTGGCCGCCGGCTCGTGATGCCAGCAGTCGTCCGAACTGGGCGTGTCCCGGGGCCAGGCGCGAGCGCGGAGCGGCCAGGCTTTTCGCCCCGACGACCTGTCCATCCGTGGCGGTTCCTGGTGCCAGACCCGAGGACACGCCCCGAATGAGCACGGCAGCACGCACGCTCGAGCTCGGTCGCGTCGGCGAGAGCGTCAAGCGCACGGACGCGATTCCGAAGGTGACGGGCGAGTTCGCGTACTCGAGCGATCTCTTCGCGGCCGGGATGCTCTGGGGGCACACCCTTCGAAGCCCACACGCGCACGCGCGGATCGACGAGATCGACATCGCGGAGGCAGTGGCGATGCCCGGCGTTCACGCCGTCCTCACCCACGCCGACGTCCCGGGCGTAAAGACGTACGGGCTCGAGTTCGCCGACCAGCCCGTGCTCGCGATCGACCGCGTGCGCTACTTCGGCGAGCCGGTCGCGATTGTCGCCGCCGAGCATCCCGAGCAGGCGCGCCGCGCCGTGGAACGGATCCGGGTCGCGTACGAGCCGCTCGAGCCCGTCGTCGA
>JBKOYZ010000103.1:0-4827 GCA_046725655.1 Actinomycetota bacterium
GCCGACCCTCATCTCGAAGGAGGGCGTGGGTGTAGAGAACGGATGTCGACGGATTCGCGTAGACGCGACCGCCGCTCTCGATCCCGTGCACGGCGAGATCGATGCGCCGGTCGGTCCCGATCGTCGTCGCCATCCTCCTCCTTCCCTTCGCCAGACAAGCGAGACCCGCGCTGATGCGGGTCGGCGCCATATCGTATTGGTGAGCGGATTCCAGCGCGCGCTACGGTGGCGCGATGGAGCTGCGCCGGCCGGTTCCACCGCTCTCGGACGGGCTCGTCACGCTGCGCCCCTGGACGAGGGACGACGCCCCCGCGATCGTCGCTGCATGCGCCGACGACGAGATCGCCCGCTGGATGCCGATCATCCCCCAGCCGTACACCACGGCCGAGGCGCTCGAATACGTCGAGGCGAGCGCGATGGCGTGGCGAGACGGAACCGGCGCGACGTTCGCGATTCTCGACGACGGTAGCGAGCCCGTGGGCTCGATCGGAATGCGCGTGGTCGAACGCGAGCATGCGATCGTCGAGGTCGGCTACTGGGCAGCGGCATCCGCACGCGGCCGCGGCTTGACGACGCGGGCGCTGAGGCTCATCTCGGTCTGGCTGCTCGACACGGTCGGCGCGCGACGGGTCCAACTACGGGCGGACGTCCTCAATCTGCCTTCGCGGCGCGTGGCCGAAAAGGCGGGCTTCGTCCACGAAGGCGTTCTCCGTGCGAGCGGATATAACCCCAGGGAGGGTCGGTCCGTCGACTACGCCGTCTACTCGTTGCTGCCGGGCGAGATCGCGTAGCGTCGCGCAGGCTTGAGCGTCCCGAGCGCGAATCGCGTTTCGTGGACCCGCGCGCCGCACGCTTCCTCGACAGCCCGGCTCTCGCGGACTCGACGCGACGCGCGTACGCGGTCGACGTGCGCCAGTTCAGCCGCTGGCTCGAGACTCACGGCTTGGAGCTCGACGACGTCGACGTTCGTGTAATCGCCGACTACACCGCCGAACTTGCCCGCGGCCGCCCGAAGCTCGCGCCGGCGACGATCGCGCGCAAGCTCGCCGCCGTGCGGGCGCTGATCCGCTTCGCGCTCGGCCCGGACCGCGTCCCCGAAGCGTCGTTTGCGCCGCGCCGGCCGCGCCGGTTGCCCGAGACCCTGCGGGTGGACGAGGTCGACGCCGAGCTGGACGGGCTGGACGGCAACGGCGCGCTGGGGCTACGCAACCGCGCGCTGGTCGAGCTCGTCTACTCCGCCGGGCTCCGCAGCCGCGAGGCGATCGACCTCGACCTCGGCGACGTCGACTTCGAGCAGGAGCTCGTCCACGTGCGCGGCAAGGGTGGCAAGGAGAGGGCCGTTCCGCTTGGAGAGGAGGCCGGCCACTGGCTCGCGCGTTACCTGAGCGAGGCGCGGCCGGAGCTCGCCCGGGGCGCCGAGAACGCGCTCTTCATCTCGGTGCGCGGCCGGCGCCTCGACACGAGCACGTTGCGACGGCTCGTGCCTCATCCCCATCGGCTCCGTCACGCCTTCGCGACGCACCTGCTCGAGGGCGGCGCCGACCTGCGCACGATTCAGGAGCTGCTCGGCCACAGCTCCCTGTCGACGACGCAGATCTACTCGCATGTCGACGGGCGGCGGCTCCGGCGCGTCTACGATCGCGCGCATCCGCGCTCATAGCGCCGCGAGCGCCGCGGTCCGCAGCTTCAAGCCGCGCCTCGTCAGCCCGTGGCGGGCGCCGAGCCCTTCGCGACGCCGGTGGAGCTTGTCTCGCCACGCCTCGTGCGGCTTGTTGTTGACGCGCGCGCGACACCCCCACCCTTGGGTGGGGCCTTCCCGCCTCCCACGTGGATGACGCTAACGCTCGCGAGCGCGCGTGTCTGTGGCAGGAACGTGCCGGAACTGCGACAAACAGCGGTCTTGGTCCGGTTCGGGCACCGGGCTTATCCGGCCTAACCGCACTTGCCGCGACGCAGGCAAGCGTGCCGGCGCCGCGAACTGAGCCGGGCGATGCCCACACCGCGCCGAGACTCCGACGTCGAAGGCTTCCTCGCGCTCCTCGCTGCAAACCGCGCAGCACGCACGGTCGACGCGTACCGTCGCGATCTGACCGACGTCCGTTCCCGGCTCGGGAAGCCGCTACGGTCAGCGACGACGGAGGACCTGGAGCAGTGTCTCGCCGAGCTTCGTGCCGAAGGACTCTCGGCGGCGACCATCGCGCGACGCGCTGCGGCTGTCCGCTCGTTCTTCCGTCACCTTGTCCTCCTCGGACAGCGAGAGGACAATCCCGCGGCGGCAATCGCGCTGCCGCGCAAGCAGCGCCGTCTCCCCCGCACGCTGTCGCCGGCCGAAGCGGAGCGGCTGATCGAGGCGGCCGCCGGTACGACGCCGCGCTCGCTGCGCGACCGGGCGCTCGTCGAGCTCCTCTACGGCGCGGGGCTCAGAGTCGGTGAGGTGGTCGGCCTCGGTAAGACCGACATCGACCTGGAAGCGCGGCTCGTGCGCGCCACCGGCAAGGGCTCGAAGGAACGCGTCGTCCCGCTCGGTCGGCCTGCCGCCGAAGCTCTCCGCCGGTACCTCTCGCGCGGACGGCCTCATCTCGACCGCCGGCACAGGCCGGGGCTCTTCCTCAACGCCCAGGGCGGGGGGCTCACGCGAGCCGGCGTCTTCCTCGTGCTCCGGCGGCTCGCGGAAAAGGCCGGCCTCGACCCAGAGCGCGTGCACCCGCACCTCTTGCGGCACTCGTTCGCGACCCACCTGCTCGAGGGCGGCGCAGACCTGCGGAGCGTGCAGGAGATGCTCGGGCACGCGGACCTCGCGACGACGGAGCTCTACACGCACGTCAGCGACCGCCGCCGGCGCGAGCTCTACTTCCAGGCGCACCCGCACGCGCGCCGCCGCCAGGTTTCAAAGCGGCGCTGATAGTCGAGAATCAAGAGGACGTGGCTCTCGACCCGCACCTGTTCGGGCTGGCATACGGGACCCTCGGCGTCGGGATCCTGATGGCGCTCACCGGCATCAAGAAGAGTGCCCTCGAATGGAGGCAGCGGCGTCAAATCTGTCCATCCTGCGGGCGCGACCTCCGCAGCCGCTGCGCCTGTCGCTGACAAACGTGGGCAAACGCGTGAACGGGCAAAGCCCGCTCACGCTCTAAGACGGCATCGCAAGCGACGCCTCGGTGCGGGCGCGACCTCCGCAGCCGCTGCGCCTGTCGCTGACAGCCGGATAGGCGCGCACCGAGCACGATCCGGGCTCGACGAGCCCAGGACCGCGCTGCACGCAGAAGGCGGCTCGGAACCTGAGCCAGGCCGCCGTCTAACGGGCTCGCTTCCTCAGCGCGTCCGCCACCCTCCGTGCAGCCGCCCGCAGCTCCCGGTCCTCGTCCTCGCGCCCCGCGAGCCCGTCGAGGATCACGATCGTGTCGCGTTGGGGCGAGCCGTTCCGGAGGCAGGCGACGGCGAGCCGACGCACCGCCGGATTCTCCTCGCGATCGGAGACGATCGAATGCAGGAGCGGCCTGTCTGCATTGACGGCGCTTGGATGGTCGCGCGAGAGCAGCTCCAGGGACAGGAGAGCCGACCCGCGGCAAGCCGGGCTCTCGTCCTCCAGCCCCCTTCGCAGCAGCTCCTGCTTCTGGCGGAAGCGGAACTGGCCGATCGCCCGGAACGCGACAACGCGCTCGCGGTAGTCGGAACTCCGCACCGCCGACTCGACCTCCTCCGCCCACTGCGAACGGAGCTGAGCGAGCTCGCGCTCCGATCCCTCCTGTGCGAGGCCGTCAGCGGTGGCTGCGGCCTCGGCCAGGCTCACGAGACCGACTGGAGCGACCGTTCGGCGGGGCCGACGTAGCGCGCGTTGGGACGGAAGAGCTTGCCGGTGCGCTTCTGCTCGAGGATGTGCGCCGACCAGCCGGCGACGCGAGAGCAGGCGAACATCGCCGGCGCGAGCGGGGGTGGGATCTCGGCGACGTCGAGCACGATGGCGGAGTAGTACTCGACGTTCGTCGCGAGCACGCGCTCGGGATGCCGCTCCTGAAGCGCCTTCAGAGCCACGCCCTCGAGCTCCTCGGCGACCTCGACCTGCGGCGAGCCGAGTTCCTTCGCCGTCCGCTTCAGGATTCGCGACCGCGGGTCCTCGGCGCGGTAGATCCGGTGGCCGAAGCCCATGATCTTCTTCCCCGCGGCGAGCGTCTCCCCGACCCACCGCTCGGGATCGCCCATTGCCTGAACCTCTTCGAGCATCGGCTTCACGTAGGCGGGCGCCCCGCCGTGCAACGGCCCCGAGAGCGCACCGACGGCAGAGGAGAGCGAGGCGCCGCAATCCGCTCCCGTCGACGCCGTCACACGGGCGGTGAACGTCGATGCGTTCAGCCCATGCTCGGCGGTGCAGATCCAATAGGTGTCGATCGCCTTCACGTGGCGAGGGTCGGCCTCGCCGCGCCAACGGAGCAGGAACTTCTCGGCCGCCGTCTCGCCCCGCTCGACGACCTCGTCGGAGGCGGGTTCCCTGCCGTCCGCGACTGCGGCGGAACGAGCGACGATCCCCATCATCTGCGAGGACAGTCGCCCGAGGTCCTCGCGCGCCTGGTCGTCGCTGATCTCATTGAGCTTGCCGAGCCTCCATTGGCCGGCGAGGCGCGCGGTCTCGGCCTGGAGATCGGCCGGCGCATTGCCGGTCAGCGGCCCCAGCACGACCGGCTCGGGATCCGGCATCTTCGAGTCGAGGTCGTCGTCGACGAGGAGGCCCCAGACGTTCTCGTACGGATAGCGGCCGACGAGATCCTCGATGTCGATGCCGCGGTAGCGGAGCGCGCCGCCCTCGCGATCCGGCTCGGCGATCTCGGTCTC
>JBKOYZ010000016.1:0-4391 GCA_046725655.1 Actinomycetota bacterium
CGTGGATCCCGAATCCCTTGGCCGGTGCTCGGTAATCCGCCCATTGCGCGTACTTCTCCGAGAGGGAGAAGTACTTGCGGGCGTGAGCCCACCCCTCGCCGATCAGCTGCGCGGCCGCTCCCTGATGAGCCCGAGCTAGTACTCGGGCGAGTTCCGCTGCCTCCGCGAGGACCGGGTCGGCGGCCAACATGAAGCCCGCGAGGTCCGCAGGAACGTCCGGGCTCGGCGGCGTGCTGGCGTTGTGGTACGTGTTCAAGAAGCGTTCGGTGGTCATGACTGGATCCCGCCGTCCTCCTTGTCGATGCTTGAGGATTGAACCACGCGTCGAACCAGTCACGGTCTTCGAGGCTCGATCGTCGGGCGGCCGACCCCCAGCCTGAGCGCGATCTGCGTGTCGCCGCCGAAGTACCACCGAACGAGCAGATCAACCTCAGTGTTCGAACCGGCGACGAAACCGACCAGCCGACACGGTCATGTAGA
The DNA here is from genome assembly GCA_046725655.1 of Actinomycetota bacterium. GTDB lineage: Bacteria > Actinomycetota > Thermoleophilia > Gaiellales > Gaiellaceae > 13-2-20CM-68-14. The sequence continues at coordinate 481 of JBKOYZ010000016.1, forward strand.
GATCCTGGCTACACCGTCGCCGGCCCTGGGCACGCCGACCAACCCTAAGCCGGTCGCGACGCAAGGACGTCATCCCGCCGAGATCCCGCTTGTTCTCTGGTGAGACAACGGCGCATCCGCATCCATCCCGCAGGAGGTCCCCGGAAGCTCCCGCTGCGCCGGCCCATCCCGCTAGACAGCCGACGAGAAGTCCTCTCTCGCCGCAAATCCCCGCCCAGTCCGGCACTAGCAAGACCGGCCTGTCACGCCGGAGGTCGCGGGTTCGAGTCCCGTCGCTCCCGTCTCTCGAACTCCTGCACAGCGGCACCTTTTCCTTTGTGCCATCCTGACCGCCGACGGGTGCCGACAGCTACACGACGCCTAAACGCAGGCGCACGGAGCAGCGCTCCCGAGTGGGGTCAGCCGATGTGCTCGATCCCGTCGGGCAGCCCGACCCACGGGTGCATGCGGTCCTCCCACACCGAGACACGCGGTGCGGGGAAGTTCGGGTCGGCGAACGCGCCAACCGGCACCACGATGTGCTCCGGGCCGGCCCAGTAGACGGTCGCGCCGCAGCGCGGGCAGAAGAAGAAGCGAGCGCTCCTCGGGCTCGTTGGAAGTCCGAACACATACTCGGTCGCGTCGCCTTCAATCCGCACCTGCTCGCGGGGCCAGCGCGCCTGCACCGAGAACACGCTCCCTGTGCGCCGCTGGCAGGCGAGGCAGTGGCAGATCGAGACCCTGACAGGGTCGCCCTCGACCTCGACCGTGAGCTGTCCGCACGAGCAGGACGCGCGCCGCGTCGCCATGTCGGGACGCTACCCGCGCGGGACGAGGCGCGGGCGGCTCACTGACCCCTCTGCCGCTGCGCGTCGGCAGCACCGCGCGTCTCCAGCCGGGCGCGGATCGCCTCCTCCGAGTCCTGCTGCGGTGCGGTCAAACCGCCGTCGGCCTTCGGCCACCACTCGCCGTCCTCATGAAGCCATGGCGACGGCGCGCGCGGCGGCACGAAGCGGCCGAGTTCGGGATCGCTGGCGAGGATCTCGGCCTCGACGTCGTCGAGCAGCCGATGCAGCGCAGGAGCGGTGACGTTCGGCAGGAGGCGAGCGCCGGTCTTGTTGCTCCACTCGTGCTGGCCGTATGGCCGACGCCCCGGGTTGCGTTTGGCGAAGTCTCTCCCCGAGCGACGCTCGGGCTCCTCGACGCGCGGACTCACGTTGAACAGGGGCATGTTCTTGTCCCAGTGCTCGAGCAGGTTCCGAGCCTCGATGAGCTCGGCGCGCAGCATCGCGTCGACCGCGACGTCCCGACACCGGAGGGAGCTCGAGTGCCCGGAGCAAGTTGCGTGCGGCGACGAGCACGAGGTGTCGCTCGATCTCCGCCGACCACACGTCCGTGTCGGCGGACTGGCGGCCGGCGAAGCCATCGAGCACGGCGGCGGCGACGAGCGGCTCCCAGCGCTCGAGCTGACGGCGCGTGGCCAGCGCCCACAGCAGCCGCTGCCGGTTCAGCATTAACTCGTTGAAGTAGACGCCGGACACTGGCACAGCGTCGCAGGGGCCAGGGGCGGGGTCCCTCTCGCCCGGCGACGGCTACCCCGGCGGGGACAGCCGTCGGGAGAAAGATCGCCAGAATCGCCCCATGCAAGCGGCAGAAAATCGCGGGCGAGGGCGACCGCCGAAGCTGACCGGAGCTGCGCGACCAGCTCCTCGCCAACCTCGCCGCCGGAGCAGGGCTGGCGGAGGCGGCGAGCGCCGTCGGCGCGCGCGGAATCTCGTTCCCCGTGTCTGCCGCCGCCGGGGTCGGACGGGGCGGGCGGGGAGGGAGTCCCCCTGCCATCGTTCGCAGGTCCACGACCGTCTTGCTCGCGTGACACACATCGCAGAGCAGTTGAAGGGGCGGGCTCGGGTCTGCGGTTTCCGACGATCGCGACGCGGTTTCACGCGGTCGGGCGGGCCGGGGGCGCGAGCCGAACGCGAACCTGCGCCTTCCCACGACCCGGCCCACCTGCCGAGCGTAGGCGCGCCCGGCTCGGCCGCGCTAGACGCGGTCGTGAAGGCATAGAGTCATCGAGTGCCCGCGCTGATGCCTGCGCTTAGCCTCGCTGCACGCGCAGTGGTTATCGCCCCGGACGCCCGGATCCTGCTCGTCCGGTTCGTGAACCCCGCTGGCGAGACCTGGTGGGCAACGCCCGGCGGCGCGCTCGTCGAGGGTGAGCTACGCGAAGACGCGCTCGGGCGCGAGCTTCGGGAGGAGGCTGGTATCGCGGCGCCGATAGGTCCGTGCATCTGGGTTCGGGAGCACGTGTTCCAGTGGGGCGACCGCCGCGTGCGCCAGTTGGAGCGGTATTTCGTCGTCAAGGTTCAATCGACTGACGTCGCGCCGGAGCTGCCCTCCGCTGCACTCGCCGCCGAGGGTGTCCACGAGCACCGTTGGTGGACTCTCGCGGAGCTCGAGCTGGCGAGCGAGATCTTTGCACCGCAACGGTTGCCCGAGCTGTTGCGCGAGCTACTCGAGACTGGGCTGCCGGCCGAGCCGATCGACGCAGGGATCTAGCCGGCGGACTCGCTGCGAGTGATCCAAGAGCGGTCGCCGAATCGGGCGTGACGATGGTTGCCTCGCTAACCGCGGCGCGGGCTCCTTCGAGCCTCCGACCGGAAACGCGAGCGGACGTAAGCAGGAGGCCGTCCCGACGTCCGCAAAACGTCCGAACGTCCGCCAGGCAAGCTCACGGGCGAACCGGTCGCCCATGCGACGCGCCGCCCCGCAATCCCTCTAGCCATGCTGATTTGCGGCCCTTTCGGGGCTCGCTGGTCCCGTGCCGTCCCCGGCGGGCGGCCTGTCACGCCGGAGGTCGCGCGCGTTCGAGTCCCGTCGCTCCCGTTTCTAGTTGCAGGTCCGCCGACCCGACGACGCGGGCTCAGCTGAACACTCCCTTCGGGTCGTACGCTTCCTTCACGCGCCGCACGCGCTCGAGGTTCCCGCGCCAGTAGGCGCGTTGCTCGTCCGGTAGTTCCAGATCGGGGAAGTTCGCGTACACGCCGCCCGAGCCGAAGGGGTGCACGAGCTCCCAGGAGTCCGAGAGCCAGGCGCGCGCGGCCTCGGTCGCGGCTCCGTCGAAGGCGGCCGGGACGACGACGGAGTGCTCGAGCAGGAACAGCTCCTCGCGGTGTGGGAACGCGGTGGCGTCCGCGGGCACGCGGTTGTAGGCGCCGCCCCAGGGCATGAAGTCGAGCTTCCGCGCCTCCCCGGGTCGGCGCCCCCGGACGAAGAGCTCCACCAGCGCCTCGACCGCGCCGGCCGGCAGCGGCTTCCGGAAGAACTCCGACTTCATATACGGGTGGCCGTCCTCGTCCTCCTGGTCACCCGGGCCTCGCTCCGCCAGGTAACTCTTCAGCGAGCCGTAACGCATGTACGAGCGCTCCGAGGAGGCGGGGTCCGCGGCCGCGACCGACACGAACTCGTCGAGCAGCGCCGCGGTCTCGGTTTCGCTTCCGATCATCGAGCCGAACAGGTGGACCACTGGTTCGGCGTCTGCTTCCCCGCCAACGGTGACGAGCAGGCTCGCAGCGAGCGCATCGGGACCGGTCGGCGACCACTCCTGCCAGGCCGCGATCAGCGTCGCTGCGCCCCCGTAGGGCCATTTGAGGTGGAACGACGTGGCCGCGGGCTCGGGCAGCGTGCGGAGGGTGAGGCGCGTGACGACGCCGAGGCCAACGGCGCCTGCTCCACGCAGCGCCCAGAACAGGTCCTCGTGGCGCTGCTCGTCGCACTCCACCACCCGCCCGTCGGCCAGCACAACCTCTGCCGCGACTATGTGGTCCGACGTGAGCCCCCGGCTACGGCCAAGCAGGCCAAGCCCGCCGCCCAACGCTTGGCCGCCGATCGCAACCGTGGCGCCGCAACCGGCTGGGATCGTGCGTTCGTGTTGG
>JBKOYZ010000201.1:0-10428 GCA_046725655.1 Actinomycetota bacterium
ACGCGGCGTCTGTCCGGCTGCGAGTGGCGAACGGAGCGGGAAAGGACACGGCCGACGACGTCGTCGTGATGGTGACCGAGGTTCGCCGGCTCGAGGACTCGGAGCAGACGGTGGCCGAGGCAAAGCCGATCGTGCTGCCGCTGACCTGGTCGGGGTCCAGCCCGCCGCTGACGGTGGCGTCGGTCCATCCCGGCTCCGAGCGCCACATCGACCTCCTGCACGTCGACTGGCCCGCGCGGGACGAGATCGAGATCGCGCGAAAGTGGTCGGAGCCCGTGCCGGTTCAGCTCGACCTAACTCCCAAGCCGGCGGGCGCCCAGGACATCCTCTATTCCGGCAGGTACGAAGTCTCGGTAGAGGTTCGGGCTCGCAACGCAGACGCCACCCGCTACGTCGTCCCGGTCAGCTGGGACGGCAAGTGGTCCGGTAAGGCCGCGATGTGGGATCACCTCCGCGTCGAGCCGCCGCGGAAGGTTCGGTGAGCGCGCAGAAAATTCAGGCTGCCCGCGCGCGGCCGACGGCGTAGCGTGTGCGCCGCGTCCGTCATCATGAATCGCGCATGAGCAAGCCGCGCATCTTCCTCGGGTCGTCGGGCAAGCAGGCCAAACTGCTCCAGGCGATCACGCGCGGGCTCGATGACGTCGCCGACGTCGAGCCCTGGACGACGACGTTCAACCCGGGCCGGTCCACCCTCGACCGGCTCGTCGAGCTCTCCCAGGAGGTCGATTTCGCCGCGTTCGTGTTTGCCCAGGACGACTGGACCACGACGGATGCGTCCCAGTCCGGCCAGGCGTCGCCGCGCGACAACGTGGTGTTCGAGGCCGGGCTGTTCGGCGGCGCGCTCGGCATGCGGCGGACATTCATCCTCCACGCGAACGATTCGAAGCTGCCAAGCGACCTGCTTGGGCTGACCTCCGTCCGCTACGACCCGGCCACCCGCCCGGCGGAGGTTCGCGCGATTAACCAGAAGCTCCGCAAGGCGATCGAGACCGAGGGCCGCCGCGGCCCGGTCGAGGGGCTGTGGTGGCAGCTCTCGCTCACCGTGCGGACCGAGGAAGAACCCTCGGCGGTGAGCCTTTTGCGCATCGCGCGGGACCGCGACGGTGGCCTGAACGTGTCGGGACGGGGCTGGCAGGAGGACGGCACGCTGTCGAACCGCTACTGGAGCGAGGCCGCGAAGGAGCGCAAGGATCCGGCCGGCGTCTTCTACTTCTGGAAGGGCGAGCGCCCTCGGGACCCGAATGCCCCGCAGCTCGAGGGCATCGGCGAGATCAGGGTGGAGACCGCCGACCGCGCCACCGGGTACTGGACGACACGGTCGGATCGTGACCCCGGCCTCAATGCCCGAACCTCAGGCATCTACCGTCGGGCCGACCCCGCAGACCTCGACGTGCTGGACGGCGGGAGCGAGGAGGAGCGGGCCGAGCTCATCGCAGAGCGCCTTCGGGAGTGGAAGTCGGCCGCGAACGCACTCTGAGCACCGACCGCGTCCCTGCGGGAAACCGCTGGCGCGGGTTCAGCGTACGAACGGCAGACAATCCACCGACCACGGCAGGCAACGAAGGAGGAGCCATGCCGTATCGACAAATTCTTGTTGGGACGACCGTTCTGCTTGCACTTGCCGCGGGCGCTGCATCCGCGGGCACGGGAGCGCTGCCGCTTGGACCGTCCTCGGTGTCAAAGGCACGTGACTTCAAGGGTTACTACGACGGGCACAAGGACACGTTTCTCGTCACCGACGTCTCGAACAAAGCACAAGCAGCAGCCCTCCATGTCAACTACTCGCAGGAGATCGGCAGGGTGAAGGGTGCGCCGGCGCAGTACTTCGTCCGCGGCAGGGCGGCGCGGGGACAGCTTTCGGTCTTCGGCTCCGAGCCCGGTGAATCGGACTACAACCCGCTCTGGGAAGAGTTCTTCGTCACCTGGAACTCGGGTGTGAAGCCGGTGCTGCTCGTCAAGGACGACCAGATCAAGGCGCTGGCGAAATCGAAGAAGCTGACGCTCAAGGACGCCCACGTGGTGCTCAACGCGCCGATCACGAAGGTCACGAGGTAGCGGCACCCTCGGCACCAAATCGCGAGCACTCGGCCGAGGTGGACTCGACCATCGCGGCTCAGCCTGCGATCCGGCAGGGATCGAGCCGCCAAGCCGCCCAGCGCCAGTACCAGGCCGGAACCGGCCGCGGCGTTGCCGGGCAGGCGCCGCGGCCACCGCTCGGGGAGGCGCGCCAGGCGAGCAGCTTCCAGGCCCAGCGGGGATGGCGCGGCGCGCGACTGTTCACGCGGCAGAAAACAGCTCCTGACGCCTGAACGTCTCACCTACGAGGGCCCCAGTCGACGCCGCTGTCCCAGGCAGCCGAGCGCGTGACGTTTCGGGCGCGGCGTCCGTCGGCGCGCATGACGAAGATGTCTGCGTTCCCGCCCTCGCCGGTGCCGGGCGTGCGCGCGAAGGTGATCGACTTCCCGTCCGGCGAGAACGTTGCCGAGAGATGCTGAACTCTGCCGCCGCTAGCGTGCGTCAGCTGCTTCAGCCCAGTTCCCTTGGGGCTGACCGTGTAGAGGTTGGCCGACACACTCGAAGGGCCGCCCCAGTTCGAGTAGAAGAGGATGCGCCGTCCGTCCGGTGACCAGTCCGGCTGGCCGCCGCGCACGGACCAGGGGGTGACGCGGCGCGCCTTGCTCCCATCCGCGTTCATCACGAAGACCGCGTCGCGCTTGCCGGCCAGCGGGGCCCGCTGGAAGGCGATTCGGCGGCCGTCCGGCGACCACGCGGGAGCGGAGTCACCGACACCGCTGGGTGTCTGTGGAAGCTGCCGCACGCTCGACCCGTCGGCCTTCATGACGCAGATGCGCCCGAGGTACGGGCTCGTCTGCTTGGCGCTGAGGACGACACATTCGAAGGCGATCTGACGGCCGTTCGGCGACCAGGCGGGAACGCTGCGGCAGGTGCCGCCGAAGGGCTGGTCGAGGTGGATGCAGCCCTTGCCGCCTTCGTCGACCGCGAGCGCCTTCAATCCTGAGCCGTCGCTGTTGATCCGATAGATCTCGTCCTTCTCGCAGCTCGGGCCGCAGCCGTCGAGGCTGATGCGCTGGAAGACGATTTGTTTCCCATTTGGCGACCAGTCCGGCTCGATGTCGAGGACGCGCCTTGGTGGATGAGTGATCTGGCGAAGCCGGGATCCGTCGGGATTCACGGTGTAGAGCGCACTCCAGGTGTGAGTAGCGTCGAGGTAGCGCCGGAAGGCGAGCTTCCCGTTTCGTCCCGGCGCGGTTCCCCACGCGACGCTCGCGGCTGCGCCCGAGATCGAAAGGACGAGAACGGCAGCGATCGCCGGAACTCGGAAACTTCGTTTGCGCATTCCACACCTCCAGTGGGAGAGCGGTGGCGGCCTCGGTGCTGTCCACGGCCGGGGCCGCCGGGTTATGGCACGCCGCACTGGACGATCACTGGAAAGCCCCTTAGAACGTGAGGGAATCGAGTCCTCGGGCGACTTTCAGCCGGCGTCCAGCGTTTTCAAGCGCTCGTCCAGCGACTGCTGAGATACCTGGATCGTCCCGGCCGCGGGGCCTGCGCTCCAAGGCCACCACCCTCTCGATTGGAGGTGTCCCATGCGTGGGCTACGTCTGCTTCTCGTCATCGCCTTGCTCGCGGCGACAGCGGTGCTCGTGGGGCCGCCGGCCGCGAGTGCGGCGAATCCTCAGGTCGTGCATTTCGCATTCGGGCCGTTCGTGAACACCTACGACGACTTCTGTGGGACCGGCGCGGCCGTCACGGAGACGTTCTCGGGCCGCGCCAACGTCTGGCTTGCTCCGAACCAGCCTGTCGACAGCCGGAATCAGGGCGTATCCGACGACGTCTTCACAAGCCCGTCGACCGGCGTGACCGTTGTCACCCACTCGGCGTACTCGTTCACCGACGTGCTCCTGTCCGGCGACCCGAGCGGCGTCAACGTCCACGAATGGACGTTCAAGGGTGCGGCGCAGATCACGCGCGCGTCCGGCAGTGGCGTGATCGCCCGTGACGCCGGCAATCTGGTCGTCGACACCACCTGGAACGGTCCCGAGTTCGAGAGTGACCCGCTCTCGGTCGTGGTCGTCCGCGATGCCGGCGGCCATCCGCACTTCGGCGGCGACTTCTGCGCCCTCATGGTGCCCGCCCTCGGCCTCGGGTAGCCGAAGCTCGCCAGGAGAGGTCTCGGAGGCCCGCGTCATGCGGGCCTCCGCTTCTGGCGGCGACGCGAGGTGCGGGCCGGCCGGGACCTACCTGCACCTCGCGACCTCTTGATCGGCCTCGGTCTCCGCTGTACGTTCGACTCACGAACGAGCTCGAATTCCGCGTCCTGGGCCCGCTGCAGGTCACTGCGAATGGGACTTCTCTCCCGCTCGGCGGCGCGAAGCAGCGGGCCGTGCTCGCGCTGCTCCTCCTGCACGCGAACGAGGTCGTCTCGACCGACCGGTTGATCGACGACGTCTGGGGCGAGTCGCCGCCGGAGTCGGCGGCGAACATGCTCCAGGGTTACGTATCGCACCTGCGGAAGACGCTCGAGCCGGACAGCCGGCGCGGCGAGCACGAGCTGCTCGTCTCGCGGCCGCCCGGCTACGTGCTACAGCTCCGGCCGGACCAGCTCGACGCGGCGCGGTTCGAGCGGCTCGGCAGCGAGGGCAGGCGACTGCTCGAGGACGGCGACGTCGCCGCGGCGGCCGAGCGGCTGCGGGCTGCGCTTGCGCTCTGGCACGGCGGAGCGCTCGCGGACCTCGCGTACGAGGCATTCGCGCGCGCCGAGATCGACCGCCTCGAGGAGCTGCGGCTCCAGACGCTCGAGGACCGAATCGACGCCGATCTCGCCCTCGGGCGGCACAAGGCGCTGGTGGGCGAGCTGCGCGAGGTCGTCGACCAGCACCCGTTGCCGGAGCGGCTGCGCGGCCAGCTGATGACGGCGCTGTACCGCTGCGGCCGCCAGGCCGAAGCGCTCGAGGTCTATCGCGAGGGGCGGCGCGCGCTCCTCGACGAGCTGGGGATCGAGCCCGGCCCGGCGCTGCGCGAGCTCGAGCAGGCGATCCTCCGCCAGGATCCGGCGCTTGGAGGAACCGCTGCCGCTCCGCCCGCGATCGTCTCGCGGCCCCGGCGGAGGTGGCCGCTGCTCGTCGCCGGCGTCGCGCTGGCCGGTGCCGCGGCCGCGGCTGCGGCAGTCGCGACGCACGGCAAGTCGGGCGTCGAGCCGGTTGCAGTGAAGCCGCACTCGGTCGCCGTGATCGACCCGCGACGGAACACGGTCGTCGGGGACATTCCCACCGGCGACTATCCGGGCCCGCTCGCGGCCGACGAGACCTTCGTCTACGCCTGCAACATCGGCGACGCGACGGTGTCGCGGATCCACGCGAAACGGCGGAAGCTCTGGGACACGGCCAGCTTCGCGCGTGCGATCGACATGATCGCCGGCAATCGAGGAGAGTTGTGGTCGGCGAACGGTGGCTCGCCGGGGCACACGCCGTTCGGAGTCGGCAATGGGACCGTAGCCGTCTGGTACCCCGGCCCGACCGTGAGGGCGTTCCGCGTCGGCCCGAGCGTGCTCGGCGACGAGGAGCAGACGACGATCGCCGCCGACAGCCCCACGAGCGCTTCGGTGTGGGTCGGGAACAAGGACAGCCGGACGGTGAGGCAGCTCGACCGGGCGCTCGGTAAGACGCTGCTCACGATCCACGGGATCGCGCCGGGCGGGCTCGCGGCGGTCGGCGACTCGAGCGCCGGCGACACCGTCTGGGCGAGCGACCCGGAGCGCAACCGCGTCGTGCGAATCGACGAGCATCAGAAACGCATCGTCCGGCAAATACACGTTCCGAAGAGACCGGCGCGGCTGACGGCGGACGACGACGCCGTCTGGGTGATCGCGCGTGACGAGGGGCCGGGCGGGTGGCGGCCGACCCGAGAGACGACGCCCGCGCTGTCGCGAATCGATCCGAAGAGGAACGCGGCGATCGCGCGAATTCCGCTGCCGCTGACGCCGATCCGCGTCGCCCTCGGCGCGGGCTCCGTTTGGGTGACGGCTCAGCGCGTGCTGTCGCCGCGGGGGACCAGCGTCGACGCGACCGTCTTCCGGATCGATCCGGCGACGAACCGGATCGCGGCCAGGATCCCACTCCACACCCGTGCCGTCGACGGCATCATTGTCAGCCACCGCGTCGTCTGGGCCGCGATCCCGGCCTCGCAATAGCGAGCGCTGGCGCCCCGTTCACCTACCGCCGCGAGGGCGCGTCGACCCGAGAGCTGCTCGCACGATGCTCATGCAGGCATTCGCGGATCACCGCGAAGAAGCGTTCTGCGGACGCCTCCCACGTCGGCCGCGCCAGGGCGCGACGCTTCGCCGCCGCTCCGAGCCTTGCCCGGATGTCTTCGTCGAGTGCAAGCCGCAGCAGCGCCTGCGACAGAGCCTCGACGTCGCCCTGCTCGAGGACGAGTCCTTCGCGCTCATCCTCCGCCAGGTATGGGAGATTCCCGGCCCGCCAGCCGACAACGGGGAGGCCGAAAGCCATCGCCTCGCCCCAAACGGTCCCGTACGGCTCGCGGGCAGCTGGAAGGACGAAGGCGTCCGCCGCCCGGTAGAGGCCCGCGACACTCTCGCGCGAAAGAACGCCATGCGCGACGACGCGGCCGCTGAGGTCGGCCTCCGTGAGGCGAGCCCGCACGCGCGCTGCGTAGCGTGCGTCCGCTGACTCGTCGCCGGCGAGGTGGAGCGTCGCCGCATCGGCCGGAAGGCGCGCGAACGCCTCGAGGAGCTCCAGGATCCCCTTTCGCGGCAGCCAGTTGGCGACCGTGAGGAAGGCGGCCCGGCGTCCGTTACGGAGGTCCTGCACAGGACCTCTTGGAGGAGCCGCCACGTCGCGTCCCGGGGGGACGACGCGAATCCGCGACCGCGCGAACCCCGCTTCGACTAGCTGCTCCGCGAGATGGTCGCTTGCGGCGATCAGGACGTCCGCTCGCCGCAAAGCGAGCCGGTCGAGCGGCGCCTGCGCCCTCGCGCGAACGATGCCGTGGTCGATGCCGCCGGGCGGCTGATGGAGGACGGCGATAACGGGAACGCGGTTACGCCGTGTCGCGAGGGCCGGAGCTACGAGCGCAGCGGCGATGGAGTCGACAAGGACGGCGCTGGCGCGGAGCTCCTCCGAACGGCGAAGCACCGCCGCGCCGCGGAGCGCCGCGAGTGGGAACGACCACTCGGGAAAGGAGAGGAAGACGATCCGCGCCCCATGCGCCGGCGCCGCGTCCGACATCCGCAGGTGGTACAGGTATCCCCCGCTCAGCCGATGGGGATCGCCTAGCGTGATGAGCGGGAGAACGAGATGCGAGTGGTTCATGTCGCTCCGACGCTCTTCGGCCCGGCGGGCATCTTCGGGGGCGGAGAGCGCTATCCGCTCGAGCTCGGCCGTGCGCTCGCCCACGATGTCGATTGCGAGCTTGTCACCTTCGGCGGACGGGCGCGCTCTTGGGGTGATTCCAGCGGTCTCCGGATTCGTATCCTGCGCGCGCTCGCGCACATAGGGGGGCATCCCGCCCATCCGCTTGCGTTTGGGCTCGGCCGTGCCCTCGCCGATGCGGACATCGTCCACGCGCACCACCTGCGAAGCGCGCCGAGCCGGCTGGTGGGCCTGCACGCACGCGTCCGCGACATCCGGACCGCCGTCACGGACCACGGCCTCGACGGTGGGGATTGGGCGGGGCTTCTCCCGCGGCTTTTCGACCGCTTTCTCACCGTCTCGGCCTATTCTGCGCGCCAGCTCGCCGCGCCGGCGTCGCGGACGAGAATCGTCTACGGAGGCGCCGATCCGGCTCGCTTCTCGGCCGACCCTGACGCGCACCGTCGCGGCGTCCTCTTCGTTGGACGGCTGACGCCGCACAAGGGCGTGGACCGACTGATCGAGGCGCTCCCCGAGAATTCCGAGCTGCGCGTAGTCGGCTCGTGCGGGCACGATCCCAACCCGCCGGAACGGGAGTATCCGAACCTGCTTCGACGGCTTGCCGCGCAACGCCGCGTCGAGTTCCTCGGCGTCGTCGACGATGCCGATCTGCCCGTCCTCTACCGCGCGACGCAGGTCCTCGCTCTGCCGTCCGTCGAGCTGACGTGCTACGGCCACAGGATCGCGGTCGCAGAGCTTCTAGGCCTCGCGGCCATCGAGGCGATGGCGAGCGGGACACCCGTCGTCGCGAGCAGGCTCGGCGGGCTTCCCGAGGTGGTCGAGCACGGCGTCACCGGCTTCCTCGTCGAGCCTGGGAACATTGCAGAGCTCCGGTCGCGCCTCGCCCAGGTCGTCGGCGACCGCCGTCTGGCGAAGCAACTGGGACGAAATGCGCGAGAACGCTTCCTCGAGAGGTTTACCTGGCGGGCCTGCGCCGACCGGTGTCTCGCGGCCTATTCGGAGCTCGCCGACACCCGAGCGCGATAGCCGCCGAACGCCGTCGGGGACTCCCAGACCCGCACCGCCAGCTCTTCGCCGCCGGCGGCGCGAATCGCATCCCCGAGACGTGCATGAAACCAACGCGCGAGGATCTCTACCGTCACCGCGTCCGCCTCCGGCGGCTGGATCGAGTCGAGGTTCTTGCCGTCGAGCTCGGCGACGGCTTCTCGGAGCGCGGCCTCGACGACGTCGAGGTCGCAGACCATCCCTCGCCCGTCGAGGGCCTCGCGCGCGACGACGACCTCAACGCGGTAATCGTGTGCGTGGAGATCGCCCTCTGGAGGTGGGAGCCACGGAATACGGTGCAGTGCCCGCAGGTCCGCCGAGGTGCCGACTTCGAACCCGCCGGTCACGAATAGGAGAGCGCGACGTGGACGACCCCGTCGTCCCCGCGGTCGAGCGCCGCGTACGCCTCCCGAACGCGCTCGAGCGGGAAGCTATGCGACGAGAGGAGGGAGAGTGGAAGCTCCGGGAGCAGGGCGCGCGTGGTCTCGAGCCTGCGCCGCCGATCCCAGCGGACCGCCCGGCCGCCGACCGTCGAGACCTGGCTGCTTCGGATCTCGAGGCGCCGGCGGTGGAAGTCGGCCCCGAGCGGAAGCGTGACCGGCTTCGCTCCGTACCAGGACGCGACGATTGCGATGCCCTCCGTCGAGAGGAGCTCGAGGCTCTCGCCGAGCGCATCTGGGTTTCCGGTGGCCTCGACGATGACGTCCACCCCGCGCTCTCCGGTCGCGGCGCGAACTACGTCGCGGAGCCTGTCGCGGCGCACCGCCTCGAGCCCGCAAGCGCGGGCGGCTTCCCGGCGCCACGGCTTTGGATCGCTCGCGAGGACGCTCGCGCCGCTTCGGGTGAGCAGGATCGCGGTGAGGATGCCGACGGGACCGAGGCCGAGGACGGCCGCGACCTCGCCGTAGCGAATGCCCGCGTCGAGCGAGATCTGGAGCGCCGTCTCGACGAGCGGGAAGAGCGTCGCTGCGCGCGGGTCGTACTCGCCGACGCGCACGATGTCGGTGGCCGAGACGACGAAGCGAGTCTGGTGGGGATGGAACGCGAAGACGCGCTCTCCCTCGCCCACGTCGCTCCGTGAGGCCTCGACGGTTCCGACGGCGCTGTAGCCGTACGTGAACGGGTATTCGAAGCTGCCAGTGAGAGCGCCGAGCGTCTCGTCCCTCGGAACGCTGGAGTCGAGCTCCCCTCGGTAGGCGAGCATCTCGGTGCCGCCGCTGATCCCGGAGAACTCGGCTCGGACGAGGAGGTCTCCTGGCGCGGGCTCGGGAACGGTGACGTCTGCAAGCTCGACAACATGTGGCGCGACGAATTGAACGGCGCGCGCCTGCCTGTCGTTGGCGTAGCCCGTCCGCACACCACTAAAGTAACTCTGAGTGTCTCTTCGGGAGGTCGCCTCGCTTCCGCTCGGCACCACCTTCGGGGAGTTCGAGTTGCGCGCGTTCGAGCTTGCTTCCGGAGGGGTCTACCTCGCGCTCCTGCGTGGCGATATCGGCGACGGCCGCTCGGTCTTGACCCGTCTCCACTCCGAGTGCTTGACCGGTGACGCGCTCGGGTCGCTTCGCTGCGACTGCGGCTCGCAGCTTCGCGAGGCAGGCCGCGAGATTGCAGCCGAAGGGCGCGGCGTTCTGGTTTACGCGACCGACCACGAGGGGCGCGGCATCGGGCTCGTCAACAAGCTGCGCGCGTACATGCTTCAGGAGGACGGCGCCGACACGGTCGAGGCCAACTGCCGCCTCGGCTTTCCGCCGGACGCACGGACATACGACGCGGCGGCGCGTTGCCTTGACCTCCTCGGCGTTCGGTCTGTTCGGTTGCTCACGAACAATCCGAACAAGGTGGAGGCGCTCACGCGCGCAGGGATCGACGTCGAGCGGACCGTCCCGCTCCAGACGTCGCCGCATGTCCGAAACGTCGGATATCTCCAGGCCAAGGAGGCAAGGCTCGGCCACCTCGCCCCCGCCGGCGTCCC
>JBKOYZ010000024.1:0-4408 GCA_046725655.1 Actinomycetota bacterium
GACGAGGCTGATCGTGCCTCCGCTCGAGGTGATGTCGGGGAACCACTGGTGGCCGGCCGCGACGCTGTCGAGCGTCGCCGCGGGGGTCGGCCAGCTGACGCCGTCCGGCGAGTTGCGGACGAAGATCTTCGACTGGCCGCCGCTTGCGGTCCTCGCCGCCCACACGACGTGCACACCCGCAGCGTCGGCCGCCACGGCCGCCGAGCTGAAGAAGCGCGAGAACGTGAATCCGGTCGGGCACGCGAACGGCCCGTCGCCGCAGTCCGAGGCACCGTTGCCGCTGTACTGGCTCGAGTCGAACTGGACGATCGAGGCCACGTGGGCCGGCGGGCCAAAGGACGCGCCCCCGTCCGTCGACTTCACGATCCACACGTCCGTGTTCGGATCGGACGTGGACGGATACTCCAGGAACGTCACGTAGACGGCGCCGTCCGGGCCGACGGCGACGTCGGCGAAGGACGCGGTACCGAGCGCGATCGGCGTCGCGCGGACCGGCTGCGAGAACGTCAGCCCGTGGTCGGTGGAGCGGGAGACCAAGACCGCGTTGTTCCCGGCCTGCCCGGTGTATTGCGACCACGCGACGTAGACGTTGCTGGCGTGCGAGCCGGCCGTCTGGTCGACGGCGAGGTTGATCTTGTCCTGGAACAGCCCGCTCGCCTCGAAGAGGGCCGACGGCGTGCCCTTCTTCACGAGCACGGTCCGGTCGTAGGTGCCGCCGTCACCTGTATACCGCGCGACGTAGACGCCGCCGTTGACGGGCTTTCCCCGGTTGAAGCAGATGAACGCGTAGAACAGGCGGCCGGCGTTGTCGAACCCCTGGCTCGGATCGCCGGAGGCGCTGCACGACCCCTGTGCCGGCGAGGCGGTGCCACCCGCAGACGTGTCCGCCGGATAGCCGGGGACGAGGCTGTCCCGCCACGTGGAGCCGCCGTCGGTCGAGCGGTAGTAGCCAGCCCAGACATCGCCGTTGACGATCGCGGCGCAATAGTCGTTGGCGCCGGCTACGACGATCGATGGGTTGTTCGGATCGACCGCGACGGTCGGCTCGTTCTGCGACCGCCTGCCGGTGCTGCAAGCCGCCATGGTCGCGTCACTCGAGCCGTCGTAGCGCAAGTAGCTCGAAACGATGTCGTCGCGCGTCACGCGCGCGTTTGCGCTCGCAGCCCCAGCCGAGCCCGCAAAGGCGAACCCAAACACGGCGACCGAGACAACGAGCGCCCAGAGAAATCTCATCGCAACCTCCCCCTCGGCCGCCGGTAGACCGTAGGCCCCTTGGGCGGACGACCGACACGTGAAGCCTCGCAAACTCCCCTCGGCTGGTCAATCCGCGCGCGGGTGCGCGAAAGATGAGGCCGAGCCGCGCCCGCGTTCTGCTGGGCCGTCGCCGGCGCCGCTTCAGCCATCCGGCGCCTTTCAGGCGCACGGGCTCGCTCGCGATCCAGAAGCGACCGGCAGATCCGTCAGCCCGCTCGGCGGGCCAGATCTTCGCTGCCGGCTCGTTAGGGGATGCGGGTGTCCGGGTACCCGCCGCGCGAGCTCGACCGCGATCGGAGTCACACCGTCCTGAGTCGGGATACGCTCAAGAACGCTCAGCCTGCGTTCGAAGTGGGTCCACAGGCCTCGGCATGCCCCGGTGCATGACCGTGGACCAGGTCGGCAAGCTCGGCGAGGGCATGTTCATACATGCTCGACCTGCTCGGGGGTGCCCCCTCCCCCGGTGGGCGCAGAAACAGAAGGGTGCGCCGACTCGCAAGGTCGGCGCTCGTACGTCGCTAAAGCCGCATCACTGCGAGGCGCTCGCGCCGCTCGCGGGCTTGTGGTCGGCTCCGTGGTCTGATCCGGTGAGCGGAGTCGCCCGCTGGCCCGGCGACCACATGAGGTTGTTACCACGATGGGAACCGCCGGGGGCCGGGCCAGTGAGAGGCCCGCCACGTTAGGCTCCGCCTCGAACGGCTTTCGGCCGTTCTCGTTGACGAGCGGACGCGCGGGCGCATGGGCAGCTCGTTCCAGCTCGCCCGAGGAGGGGAGGGCCGGCGCGAGCTAGATCGCCTTCGGAGTCACACCCGGTCCGCTGTGCCGCCGGAGGGCTTGCCCCACGGGAGTCTGGGAGGCGAGCAGTGCGCCGCCGGTAGCGACAGCACTGCAGCACGGCATCTGTCATCCTCGCGGTGCTCACGCTGATCGACCGAGCGCGGCCCTTCGCCAGGGAAGGAGGAGGAATGAAGCGATTGATCAGGGGACTTGCGGCGCTCGGGGCTGCGGCGTTTGCGCTCGCGCTCGCGCCGGGAGCGGGCACGGCCGGCGGTCCGCTTTGGAGCGCAAGCGTCCCCTTTACGAACGTCGTCGCGAGCACGCCTACTACGGGCGGGGGCTACCCAGTCCCGCCGGGCTCGCGAGTGCCCCTCGCGGGTACCTGCCGTCCGGGCCCGTTCAACGCCAACCACTCCGAGTCCTGGCTGGCGGTCAAGCCTGGGACGGAGGATCTCGTCGGCACGGCGAAGTTTTTCTTCGACAAGTACTCGACCTTCTACATGTTCTACCTCGGCGCCCTCCAGATCTTGGACGGGACGCCGTCCAGCAACAACCAGGTCCAGGGCTACGACTGTGTCTCGACCGGAACGCAGGACATGCCCCCGAGCTGGACCGACACGACCGACCCCAACGCCGATTTCGATACCAAGGGCCGTGTCTACCAGACGATGCTCCCCTTCAACTCGTTCTTCGATGCGACAAAGTTGCACCCGGACGGCGAGATCGACATCTCCTACAGCGACGATATGGGCCGCCATTGGGTGAAAGGAAACGGCGGCCAGCCGCTCGAGCCGTCGAACAACGCCTCGGCGAAGCAGCTCGGCCACGTGGAGGACAAGCAGTGGGTCGCGGTCAACCACATTCCCGGCAACAGGTTCCAGGACCACGTGTACGCGGCGTGGGCGGTGTTCAACGGCAACGGCGGCGGGATCAAGGTGCGAATGGCGGTCTCCCGGGACCGCGGCCAGACCTTCGACAAGGCCGTCACGATCACCCCGCCATCCGAGGTCAGCGCGGGGGCCACGTACGTCTACCCGGAGATCGACGCAGCCGGCAACGTCTACGTCTCGGTCGTCTCGTTCCCGCCGAACGGAACGAGCTCGACGATCTACGTCGCCCGCTCGACCGACGACGCCCGCACGTTCGGCCCGTTCGTGCCGATCACCACCGTGAACATCCCGCCCGGCGAGGTGTACCCGAACACGCGCTTCCGCAGTGGCATCGCCGAGAACTTCGCCGCCAGCCCGACCTATGCCGGCCACCTCTACCTCACCTACGAGGACTGGGATCCGATCGTCGGCCAGGCGGACGTGAAGTTCACGCAGTCGACCGACGGCGGCTCCACTTGGACGGGGCCGGTCGTCGTGAACGACAACGTCGACGCGCCGGGCATGGCGACCGATCAATTCCAGCCTTCGGTTGCCGCTGGGCCGAACGGTGCGGTCGCGGTGGCGTTCTACGACCGTCGTGAGGCATGCCCGAACGACGCCAGCGTCCTTCCGGCCGATGTCGGCCGAACGAACTTCTGCATCGACACCTCGCTGCAGGCGTACAAGGACAGCGGCGCCGGAGCGGTGCCCGTCGGTGCGAACGTCCGGATCTCACAGTTCACCTGGGATCCGGAGCAGCCGGGCCAGCACCTCGGCGGCCTCTCGCAGTACCCGTGCGCCGGCGCGAGGGATCCCTGCCCGACCGGCAGCGGTTTCATCGGCGACTACTTCGCGCTCGCCATCTCAGGACAGAACATCTACGCCCTCATGGTCTCAACCCACTACCCCTCGAACGTGACTGCAGACGAGGGCGGCCCAATCTACTACCAGCAGCAAGTGCTGGCCACGGTGCCGCGTAGCGGCTTCGGCACCGGCTACTGAGGTTCAGAAGGGCCGGGTACTAACGTGCCCGGCCCTTCCTAGACCTCGAGATCCGCCATCGCTAGGTCGCTTCCGGGTTTGCGTCGTCGGCTAGGGCCGGGCCGATACAGTCGCGGCTGGTTCCCCGGCCTCCCGCGGCTTGCTTCGACGTCTCGGCGGGTCCGACGCGCGCAGCCGCGCCGCTCGTCACCTCTAGCAGCCGTGTTCCCATCGCGTGGATCTCGTCCAGCAGCTCCTGGCGCTCCTTCCAGACCGCCTCCGTTTCGGCGTGAAGCTCCTGAAATCTCGCCTCGGCCTGCTCGCGCGAGGCCGCGAGCTCTTCCTCGAGCCGCTTCAGGCGCTCCGCCGCCTCCGCGCGCGAGCGGCCGAGGGCTTCCTCGGCCTCGGCGCCCGCGCGGGCGACGACCTCGCCCGCCTCGGTTCTCGCCCTGGCGACGATCTCGCCCGCCTCGGCTCTCGCCCCGGCGACGACCTCCTCCGCCTCGGCTTCCGCGGCCTGCGCCCGG
>JBKOYZ010000218.1:0-9701 GCA_046725655.1 Actinomycetota bacterium
CTCGGGAACATGGGCCGGCCGGGCGGCGGCATCATCGCGCTCCGCGGCCATGCGTCGATCCAGGGTTCGACCGACATCCCGACGCTCTACAACATCCTGCCCGGCTACCTGCCGATGCCCCACACGGAGACCTACGGCGACGTCGACAGCTTCATCGAGGCCAACACGTCGCCGACGGGCTGGTGGGGTCACTTCGACGCGTACTGGGTCAGCCTGATGAAGGCCTATTTCGGCGAGCACGCGACCGCGGACAACGAGTGGCTCTTCAAGCGTCTGCCGCGGGTCGACGACGACAACTCCGTCTACTGGACGACCCTGCAGATGCTCGACGGCGAGGTCAAGGGTTATCTGATCGCCGGCGAAAACCCTGCGGTCGGCAACGCGAACTCGAAAGCCCACCGGCTCGCCCTCGCGAAGCTCGACTGGCTCGTCGTCCGGGACGTCGTCGAGATCGAGTCGGCGGCGTTCTGGTACGACTCGCCCGAGATCGAGTCCGGCGAGCTGAACACGGAGGAGATCCCGACCGAGGTCTTCTTCCTGCCGGCCGCGGCCCACACCGAGAAGGACGGATCGTTCACCAATACCCAGCGCCTGCTGCAATGGCACTGGGAGGCAGTCGAGCCCAAGGAGGACTGCCGCTCCGATCTCTGGTTCTACTACCACCTCGGGCGCAAGCTCAAGCAGAAGCTCGCGGACTCGGAGCATCCTCGCGACACGCTGGTCAAGGCGCTGCGCTGGGAGTACCCGACCCACTCGGCGATCCACGAGCCGGACGCCGAGGCCGTGCTGCAAGAGATCAGCGGCTGGGAGATCGAGTCAGGCAAGTTCCACGACGGCTATCCGAACCTGAAAGCCGACGGCTCGACCCTCTGCGGCTGCTGGATCTACTGCGGCGTCTTCAAGGACGGGGTCAACCACGCCGCGCGCAAGAAGCCTCACTGGGAGCAGAACTACGTCGCCGCCGAATGGGCGTGGGCGTGGCCGGCGAACCGGCGCCTCCTCTACAACCGCGCCTCGGCCGATCCCGACGGAAAGCCGTGGTCGGAGCGGAAGAAGTTCGTCTGGTGGGATCCGAAGGAGAGGAAGTGGACGGGCCTTGACGTCCCCGACTTCGAGGAGACGAAGCCGCCGACCTACGTCCCGCCCGACGACGCGAGGGCCGAGGAGGCGCTCGCGGGCGACCACCCGTTCATCATGCAATCGGACGGCCGTAGCTGGCTGTTCGTCCCGCAGGGCCTCGAAGACGGCCCGCTGCCCACGCACTACGAGCCGCACGAGTCGCCGTTCGATAACCCGCTCTACTCGCAGCGGGCAAATCCGCGCCGGCAACAGTTCGAGCGCGCGGAGAACCGGTACAACCCGAGCGGCGGCGAGCCCGGCGCCGAGGTCTATCCGTACGTCGCGACGACCTACAGGCTGACCGAGCACCACACGGCGGGCGGAATGTCACGCTCGATCCCCTACCTCTCCGAGCTCCAGCCGGCGATGTTTTGCGAGGTCAGCCCCGAGCTTGCCGAGGAGGTCGGCCTCGAGCACGGCGGCTGGGCCACGATCTACTCCGCGCGCACGGCCATCGAGGCTCGCGTCCTCGTCACGGACCGGATCCCGCCTGTGGACGTCCAGGGGCGAAAGACGCACCAGGTCGGGCTGCCGTACCACTGGGGCACGCGCGGCCTGACGACCGGCGGAACGGCGAACGACCTCGCACCGATCGTCCTCGACCCGAACGTGCACATCCAGGAGGTCAAGGCGTTCTCGGTAGGAATCAAGCCGGGACGAAGGCCCCGCGGACCGAAGCTGACCGAGTTCGTCGACGAGTTGCGAAGACAGGCCGGCGTCGCGTGACTTCGCTCGCACAGCCGACCGCCCTTCCCGCTGCGTGGCCCGACACCTACGGGGACGAGGCGCAGGAGCGAGTGGGCTTCTTCACGGACACGTCGATCTGCATCGGCTGCAAGGCCTGCGAGGTCGCGTGCAAGGAGTGGAACCTCGTCCCCGACGACGGCATGGTGTGGACGGGGGAGTCGTACGACAATACCTCGACCCTCGGCGCGAACACGTGGCGCCACGTGGCATTCGTCGAGCAGAACCAGCCGCTCCGGCTGGACGGCGACACGGCGAGCGCCGATACCGGCGAGACGGACGCGCTGCGGTGGTTGATGAGCTCCGACGTCTGCAAGCACTGCACGCACGCCGCGTGCCTCGACGTCTGCCCGACCGGGTCGCTGTTTCGGACCGAGTACGGAACCGTCGTGGTCCAGGAGGACATCTGCAACGGCTGCGGCTACTGCGTTCCCACCTGTCCGTTCGGCGTCCTCGACAGGCGGCACCTTCCGCGGCCCTCTGGCGATCCTCCGGCGGAGATCCTCGGGGTCCAGCTCGGCAAGAAGGAGGACGGCCGCGTCTGGAAGTGCACGCTCTGCTACGACCGGCTCAAGGGCGGCCACGAGCCGGCCTGCGCGAAGGCGTGCCCAACGGACTCGATCCAGTTCGGGCCGCTGGACGAGCTGCGCGAGCGGGCCGATAAGCGTCTCCTGAAGCTCCAGGCCGAGAACTGGAACGGCGCGCGCCTCTACGGCCACGACCCCGATGACGGCGTCGGCGGCTTCGGCGCCTTCTTCCTCCTGCTCGACGAGCCCGAGGTCTACGGGCTGCCACCAGACCCGGTCGTGACGACTCGCGATCTCCCACAGATGTGGAAGACGGCCGCTATTGCCGCGGGCGCCGTCATCGCCGGTGTCCTTGCAGCGTTTGCGGGAGGCTCGAGATGACGGAGCCGCACCCGCTGCCGCATGGAAATGGCAAGCCGCCGGGAACGACCTCATCGGATGGGAGCGTCGCGCGTGGCACCGAGATGGGGTCGTACTACGGGCGCCCGATCGTCAAGGAGCCGGTCTGGAAGAGCGAGATCCCGTGGTACTTCTTCACCGGCGGCCTCGGCGGCGCCTCCGCCGTCCTCAGCACCGTCGCGCGCCTGGCCGGCAACGAGCGGCTCGCGAGGCGGAGCATCTTCATCGGCGCCGCTTCCGACGCCGTCAGCCCCCTGCTCCTGATCGCCGATCTCGGCCGGCCCGAACGCTTCCTGAACATGCTGCGCGTCTTCAAGCTGACCTCCCCGATGAGCGTCGGCAGCTGGATCCTCGCGGTGTCGAGCAGCGCGAGCTCCCTCTCTGCCTTCCTCAACGCAATCGGTCGGCTGCGACCGATCGGCGACGCCGCGCGGGCGGCGGCGGCAGGCTCGGGCGCGCCGCTCGCCGTCTACACCGCGACGTTGATCTCGGACACGGCCATCCCGGTCTGGCACGAAGCCCGCCGCGAGCTGCCGTTCCTGTTCGGCTCGAGCGCCGCGGCGAGCGCCGGTGCGGCTGCGGTGATCGCGGTACCGCCCGCGGAGGCCGGGCCTGCGCGGCGGCTGGCGGTCGGCGGCGCGTTGGTCGAGAACGCAGTCATGCTCGCGATGAAGCGGCGCCTCGGCATGGTCGGCGAGCCGTACTACGAGGGCGAGGCGGGACGATACGCGCGGATCGCGAAGGCCTGCACGCTCGGCGGAGGCGCAATCGTGGCCGGGCTCGGCAGTAAGAGCCGGCTCGCCGCAATCGCCGGCGGCGCTGTCGTGCTCGCGGGAGAGGCGGCGCTCCGGTGGTCGGTCTTCAAGGCGGGGTTCCAGTCGGCGCGCGACCCGAAGTACACGGTCTTGCCGCAACGTGAACGCGCGCAGCAGCGCGGCAGCGCAGCGACGCCCGGCTAACGGCCGGGGCCCTGCTCTCGGACCGCTCCGGGTTCGGGAGACGGATCGATATATGCCTCGCCGCCCGGGGGGGCGCCGCTCTCCAGCCCCGGCGCCTGCGGCCGGCGGCGCCGTTGGTGCGGCTGCACCTCGGCAAGCTCCTCGCCCACCTCGTCGAGGGAGCTGAACTCGCGATCCGGCAGCCGCTCGAGCTCGCTCACGAAGGATGCGCCGCCCGGCTGCGTCGACGCATAGTCGATCAGCTCCTGGCGAGTCGCCGGGAGCGCGACCCCCTCGAGAAGCACCTGAAGCTCGGCCGCCCGCTGGAACGACGCCATGGCCGCGAGGTACCCGCTCCGGATGCTCCTAATCGAGCAGGCGCGCGTCGAGCCGCGACTCGCGATTCGGTTCGACGCGATAGGCGGCCGCCGCCGGGCGAACGGTCACGACCTCCGTCAGCTCCGTCCCGACGTAGTGGACGCCGACACCGTCGTCGGCGGCGATCCCGGCCGGGAAGCCCTCCGTGACGAGCCGCGTGTAGACCGGGCGGCGCCGCTCCTCACCGTCGTAGTGCGGACATGCGCTGCCTGCGAGGAAGCCGAGCCCGTCGCGCATGCCCTCGAGCTGCGGGCCGAACGAGTCCGTGACGCCGGCCTCGAACCAGCAGATCATCCCGGCGCTCCAGCCGGCGAGGACGATCCCCGCTTCCCAGGCCTCGCACACGATGCCGTCGAATCCGTGCACCCGCCAGATCGCCAGCATGTTCGCCGTGTTGCCGCCGCCGACGAAGATGACGTCCTGACCAAGCGCGAACTCGCGGATCCCGGCCGGCGGCCACGGGAAGAACGGCAGGTACGACGGTACAGCGTCGCGCGGAAGCAGGCCGTAAAGCCGCAGCACGGCCTCCGCGTCGTCGCCGACCGCTGTCGGCACGACGCAGACGCGAGCGGCATCGGCGTCGGCGAGACCGACGACGTACGCGAGAAGCCGCCTCGTCTCCTCGTCTGTCGACCCGGCGCCGCCGAGACCGACGATGTGCCGCTCCGACATCGCGCGAGTCTAGAACGCGCCTCAGGGCCACCTGGCCGGAGGAAGCCCCAGGGAGCCCGCGAATTCCGTTCAGATAAGTTGCGTTCGGGCCGGGGACGAGCCACCCTTTTTTCGACGCCCGATCGTCGTGAACCGCCCTGATCGACAGACTGCGCCGAAGACGATCCTCATCTGCGAGGACGATCAGAATCTGCGCACGCTCGTCCGCCTCGCGCTCGGAGACGGCTTCCGGTTCGTCGAAGCCCCCGACGCGCCGACCGTCCTCGAGCTGGTGCGCAACTCGAAGCCCGACCTGATCGTGCTGGACCTGATGTTGCCGGGCAAGAGCGGCCTCGAGCTGCTCGCGGAGATCCGACGCGCGGAAGGCGGCGAGAGCACGCCGGTCGTCGTGATCAGCGCCTGGTCCCACTCGGACGCCGCGGCGCTCCAGGCAGGCGCCGACCGCTTCGTCGCGAAGCCGTTCGATCCCAACGAGCTGCAGGCAACCGTCGTCGAGCTGCTGGGAGACGGTGAACCACCGGCCTGAATCCCTGGGGCAACCCGGGCCGGCGCAGGCAACGTGGCGCGACCGGCTTCGCTCCGCCTCGCTTGCCTCGCGCGTCGTGGTCGGGAGCGCGGCGCTCGCCGTCGTCGTCGCCACGGCCTTCGGCACCCTCATCTACGCGGTCTACAGCCTG
The DNA here is from genome assembly GCA_046725655.1 of Actinomycetota bacterium. Classification (GTDB taxonomy): domain Bacteria; phylum Actinomycetota; class Thermoleophilia; order Gaiellales; family Gaiellaceae; genus 13-2-20CM-68-14. The sequence goes on from JBKOYZ010000218.1 coordinate 5,455, forward strand.
GACGCCGCGACGAAGCGCGAGCGTCACGCGAAGGCGGTGACGGCCGCGAGCCTGCAGATCGAGAATCTCGTCCTCGATCTCGAGACCGGGCTGCGCGGTTTCATCGTCACGCGTGACCCGAGCGCACTCGATCCCTGGCGCAGCGCCCGCAACGCGCTGCCGAGGAAGCTGGGCGCGTTCAAGCGCCTCTCGACGACGAGCCGCGCGCAGCGCCGCCGCGCCGCCGAGCTGACGACGTTGATCAACCGATACCTCTACGACTACTCGATTCCGGTCGTCCGGATCGTGCGGGAGGTGCCGTCCGCCTCGCGAACCGACGAGGTCAAGTACGAAGGCGCGATCCGGACGAGTGCGATTCGCAACAAGTTCGCTGAGTTCCGCCGGGCCGAGAACGCGCTCGCCACCGCCAGCACCTCCTCGGCGCAGCGCCGGTTCGACGAGGCGCTCGCGCTGGCGATCGCAGGACTGATCCTCTCGGCGATCCTGATCGGAGGCTTCGGCCTCTACCTCGCGCGCTCGATCGCGCGACCGGTACGCGCCGTGGCAGAGGGGGCGACTCGGCTCGCAAGCGGCGATCTCTCGACGCGGCTAGTGCCGCACGGACCCGGCGAGATCCAGGAGCTCACGAGCGCGTTCAACCAGATGGCAGAACGGCTCGAGCAGGGGCGCCGCGATCTCGAGGAGCAGAACGAGCGGCTGCGCGAGAGCGAGGCGGTGAAATCCGAACTCGTCAGCGTCGTGGCGCATGAGCTGAGGACACCGCTCGCGAGCGTCCTCGGCTTCACGCAGGTGCTGCTCCAGCGTGAGCTTCCCGAGGAAGACCGGCGCGAGTACCTGAACATCATCGACGCACAGGGTCGGCGGCTGGCGTCGCTCGTCAACGATTTCCTGGATGTCGAGCAGTTGGAAGAGGGGCGGCTCGTGCTCGCTCGCGACCTCGTCGACATGGCGAGGATCGTCCGGGAGCAGACGCAGCTCTTCGCCGGCCAGAGTCCGCGCCACCGGCTCGACGTGTCGCTGCCGGAGGCGCCCCTCGCCGTGCGTGGCGACCCGAATCGCCTCGCGCAGGTCGTAGCTAACCTCCTCTCGAACGCGATCAAGTACTCGCCGGAGGGCGGCACCGTGCGCGTAGCAGGCGAACGAGAGGGGTCGTCGGTCAAGGTGACCGTCCGCGACCAGGGGCTAGGCATTCCAGACGAGGTGCAGAAAGAGATCTTTGGCAAGTTCGTTCGCGGCCATGCCACCGCCGACGGGATCGAGGGCAGCGGGCTCGGCCTCGCCATCTCGCGGTCCCTCGTCGAGGCGCACAGCGGCCACATCGACTTCGAAAGCGCGCTCGGCCAGGGCTCGACGTTCTGGTTCGAGCTACCGACCGCCGTATCCGAATGAGCAACCGCACCGGAACCCGAAGGGGGTTAGTCATGCGTCGTACTACTCGGACCGTTGGACTCGCCGTCGCACTCGTACTCCTCGGCGCCGTGGTCGCCTGGAAGTCGACCGCGGGGGCCGAAACGGGCCCCGCCACCGTACGCGTCATCGACCGCCAGTTCGGCTACACGAGGGTCGACGTCGGTCGCCGCGGGCTTAGCCCAGGTGACAGCGAGATCATCACGACGCGGATCTTCAACAAGCGCTTCACAAGCAGACCGATCGGGTCCGCCAGGTTCATCTGCACGTTCACGAACGGCTTCAACCGAACGTGCATCGCCACGATCGGTCTCCCGAGGGGGCAGATCGTCGCGACGGGCGCGATCCGCTTCCGGCAGTTCTACAGCCTCGCCGTCGTCGGCGGCACAGGGCTGTACGACAACGCCCGCGGCACCATGACCGTGATCCGGACGACCCGGAAGCCGACCCGCGAGATCCTCTACTTCCGTCTCGCCGGCTGACGCCCACGACGAGTTGCCGGAGATCGCCGCGACGATCAGGAGGTTTCATTCGGTTCGCGCAGCGCGAGCTGATGCCGAAGGCCTGAGCGGGTGCGCGCCGGTGTCTCGCAGGTCCCGGCACACGCGGAGGGTCACGAGAAAAACGAGGACCGGCAGCACGAGCACAGCGATCCGGAAGAAGAGGATCTGCTTGTCGTAGGGGATCTCGAAGTGCACCGCGACCTGGTCGGCCGAGCCGGCGATGAAGACGATCGCGATCCAGGTGAAGAAGCCCATTCCGAAGGCGGTCCGCCAGGGCATGTCGCGCGGGAAGTCGAGCAGCTCGTGGCGCGCACGGTCGCCGGTGATCCTCCGCTCGATGGCCGGCCAGGCGTAGAGGATCGCGAAGACGATCAGCGGGAAGAGCGCGCCGCCGAAGAACGGGTTCGGCGCGATCGTGTAGCCGAAGACGTGGATCTCGAGCGGTGGCATCAGCCGTAGGGCGCCGATCAACCAGCCCAGGTACCAGTCGGGCTGGGCGCCGTTCGTCGCGTCGTACGTGTGGTACGGGCCCCAGAGCCAGATGGGATTGATCTGCACCAGCCCGCCGAGCAGCATCAGCACGGACGAGACGATCAGCAGCAGGCCGATCGAGCGCAATGCGTACGCGGGCCAGAGCGGCGAGCCGACGACGTTCCGCTCGGTCTTACGCGGCCCCGGGAACTGCGTGTGCTTCTGCCGCGCGACGATCGCCAGATGGATCGAGACGAGGATCGCGATGGCGATCGGCAGCAACAGCACGTGCAGGATGTAGAGCCGAGACTCGAACGCGTGGCTGCCGGGGAAGTTGCCGCCCCACAGAAGCGGGGCGAGCCAGGTCCCGACGATCGGCAGTGAGAGCGTCACCGAGTATCCGATGGCGAGGCCCATCCCGGAAAGCAGGTCGTCCGGCAGCGAGTAGCCGGCGTAGCCCTCGACGACCGCGAAGATCAGCATCGTGAGGCCGATCGCCATGTTGATGTCGCGGGGCTTGCGGAAGGCGCCCGTGAAGAAGATCCGCATCAGGTGGAGGACGATCGCCGCGACGAACAGGTTCGCCGCCCAGTGGTGGGCCTGGCGGATCAGCAGCCCGGCCTTGACCCCGAAGGAAATGCGCACCGTCGACTGGTACGCCTCCGTCACCTCCTGCCCGTTCAGCGGCGCATAGTGGCCGTGGTAGACGGTGTGGGCGAGGCTCGGCTTGAAGAAAAGCGTCAGGTAGATGCCGGAGCCGACGAGGAAGACGAACGAGTAGAGGGCGATCTCGCCGAGCATGAACGACCAGTGGTCGGGGAAGACGTACGCGAGCGTCTTCTTCAGGAACGAGGAGCCGAGCCGCTCGTCGAGGAACCGGACCGTCGCGCGGATCACGCCGGCTTCCCCTTGCGGACCGTCCACCAGGCCGGGCCGACGCGCCCGGAGAAGTCGCCGCCCGCGACGAGGTACCCCTGGCCGTCGACCTCGAGCGGCAGCTGAGGCAGCGGCCGCCCCGCGGGGCCGAAGACGACCTTCGCGGCCTGCGCGACGTCGAAGGTCGAGTAGTGGCACGGGCAGACGAGCGCCGGCTTCGGCGACCTCGCGGGGAACGTCGGATAGCGGAAGAGCGCCACGGCGCAGCCCGCGTGGGTGCAGATCTTCGAGAACGCGAGGATCCCCATCGGCGCCCAGGTCCGGCGGTCGCTCGGCAGCTCGAGCTCCTTCTCGGGGATGCGGACGACCATCACCGAGGAGGCCAGCTGCTCCTTGTCGGCACCCTCTGGAAACGCCGTGCGAAAACTGCCGACGGCGATCTCGTCCGCGCGCAGGGGCTGGTCGTGCTCGTCGACGAGCCGCCTCCCCCGGCGCCACGGCGATTTCGTCAGCTCGCTCGACGCGTTCGGCCCGAGCGACAACGCGGGCAGAGCAAACGCGGCGCCGACGGTGCCGACCGCGCCGGCCGTTGCGGTCAGGAGCAGGCGCTTGCGCGTGATCCCGGAGACGCCCTCTTCGACCGTCGCGACGATGTCCCGCTGATTGTCCGGGTCGGCGAGGTCGGGTCGCGGTTCGAGCTCCTTCTCCTGAGGCACGAGCTGCCGCGAGGCGACCGCCGAGGCGAGGCCGAGCGCTGCGAGGACGATGCCGAACGCGACGCCGAGCCACTGCGTGCTCGCGCTGCGGAAGTACACGAACGCGAACCCGACCGACGCGAGCGTCGCGACACCGAGCAGCGCGAGCACGAGCAGCTCGGCGCGGGGGCTCGCCCGGAACTCCGGTTGCTCGAGCCTAGGCTTGCGTCGCCCGCGGGCCAGAAGCAGGATCAGGCCGGCGACGAGATAGCGGCCCAGCGCCCTCATTCGTCCG
>JBKOYZ010000187.1:0-6146 GCA_046725655.1 Actinomycetota bacterium
CTGGGACGCCGTCATCCCGATCGTCGAGAAGCAGAGTGACGAGTCGACCGGGACCAACTCGCCGTCGACGGTCCTTGCGAGCGAGAACTCGTTCTCGAAGGCCACGTCCAGGCGTGAATCCCGCGCCGCAAGGCGCTCGGCCATCCGGTTCAGGAATGTGCGTGGGCACTGGGGCGCCGGCTCGCCGTCCAGGCCGACCAGGTCGACGATCATCGCGCCGGTCCGGGGCGCATACGGGAGGACACGGAAGGTCTCCGGGTCTGGGACGAGCCGGATCTCGCCGACGGGCCCCATCCCCTCGACCGGCTGCAGCTGGTCGAGACCGTTCATCGCCTGCATCGCGACGGTCAGGCCGATGCCGGTCGCGATCCGGCTCTCCAGGCTCGCGACGCTGGTCGCCTTCCCGCGCACGGTGCCGTCGTTGCCGCACCAGAGAAAGCGGACGAGGCGGAGCCCCGCCTCGTCCGCTTGCTTGACTACGTCGCTCGGATCCAACTAGCTCGTCGGGGCGGCGGCGGTCGGCTCGGGCAGCTCGCGATGGAACGTGTACTCGCTGATGATGTAGATCAGCACCGCGAGCAGGGCCGAGACGCCGGCGACGATGGCGAGCCAGAGCCGCCAGCTACCCGTGGAGAAGATCTCGGGGTTCCACGGGTCTTTGAAGGTCACGATCGCGCCTACGATCGAGGAGACGATCCCGACGATTCCGCTCAGGTACAGGACCGGGATGCTCGAGACGCGCACCTGCTCGAACTTCTGGGGGAACGACCTGCGCACGAGGAAGATGTCCGCGAAGAGCAGCACCATCGACAGGCACCAGATCACGGTGACGGCGGCCTGGAAGATCAGGTAGACCTGGCTCGGGAAGTTCGAGCCCTGGGCCCAGGGCCCGAACGTGACGACGGTGAAGATCGAGGCCAGCACCGTCTGGACGATGATGGCGGTCACCGGCACCCTCGTCCGCTCGTTCACGCGCCCCATCTGCGGCGGCATCCGCCGCTCCAGCCCGGAGACGAACAGGAGCCGGCTGAACGAGTAGTTGTAGACGACCGTGTTCGAGACGAAGAACCAGAGTACGACGAGGCCGACGATGACCGCGAAGGTGTGCGAGCCCCAGAACCCGTTCTGTACCGCCGAGAGGATCCCGGTCGTCGAGTTGTTGTCGGCGAGCGGGACCGTGATCATGTTCCCGAACGTCGCCCACAGGTAGGCGGCCATCACGACGAGCGAGCCCCAGAACAGGTAGCGCCTGATCGAGCGCAGGTCGACGATCTCGACGCCCATGTTCAGCGGGACCTCGATCCCGAGCAGCGCCAGGATGACCAGGCCGAAGAACGTCCAGTTGCCCGAGTCCGGCACCCAGTTCGAGAAGCCCGAGAACGAGTTCGCGGAGTCGTTCCCGCCGACAAGCCAGAGGACTCCTGCGAGGCCGATGACGAAGATGGCCGCGCCGTAGAAGAAGACGACGACGTTCGCGTAGCTCTGCGTGATGCGCAACCGCATCGAGGCGAGGATCGCCGAGAACCAGAGCACAGCGAGGATCACGATCATCTGGTGCCAGGGCTTGGGCAGCGCCCCCCTGTCGATGAACTGCCAGATCGTCACGACGAGGTCGGAGGTCGCGACCATCACCAGCACGCCCGGCCACCAAGCGCAGAAGCCGGCGAAGAAGCCCCAGAACGGGCCGAGCGCCTTCTGCGTCCAGACGTACAGGGATCCCTCCTCCGGGAACATGAGCCCGAGCTGCGCCGTCACCAACGCGCCCGGGATCAGGAAGAGCAGGAAGCCGCCGATCCAGTAGACGTAGGCGGAGGGGCCTGCCGGCTGGATCACCGAGGCCTGCACGATGAAGAGGACGATCGCCAGGAAGATGATCGTCATGTCCGTCGAGTTGAGGACTCTCGGGAGCATGCCCGGAGCGACTCGCTCCGAGACCATCTTGCGCTCGTCTGGTCGAGCAGCCATACACCACCTCCCAGTCGAGTAGCCGCCGAAAATTATCGACGCGCAGCGCGTTTCGTCCAGAGGCCGAAAAGTCCTCTAGATGCCGGGGTCCTCGAGCAGCCGGGCGAGCAGTCGCGCGCGCAGTGGAATCGAGTCGAGCAAGACGTGCTCGTGGGGGGCGTGCGCGCCGCCGCCCTCGGCACCGAGACCGTCGAGGACGGGAACACCGCGGGCGCCGACGAGGTTGCCGTCGGAGCCGCCGCCCGAGGCGGCTGCGCGAAGCTCGAGCCCGAGCGCCCGCCCGTGCTCCCGCGCCTTCTCGAAGACACGCGTGGCGTCGGGCGACGGCTCGAGCGGCGGCCGCGTCCAGCCGCCGCCGACCTCGATGCTCGTCCCGTCAAGCTGCGGCTGCAGCGCTGCCAGACGCTGCTCGACCCATTCCCGGTCGACCGCGTGCACGATCCGCACGTCGACGTGCGCCTCGGCTCGATCGGCCACGACGTTTTCCTTCGTGCCGCCGCTCACCACGCCGACGTTGACCGAGACGCCCCGTTTGGCGTCGCCGAGCGCCTGTAGAGCCAGCACCTGGTGCGCGAGCTCCTCGATCGCGCTGACGCCGGCTCCCTGGCCGCTACCGGGATGGGCTGCACGGCCGGCCACGGTGACGTGAAACCGGCCGAGCCCCTTGCGCGCGACCTTCAGGTGGCCGCCTGCCGTGGGCGGCTCGACGACGAACGCTGCGACCACGCCCTCCGCGGCGCGCTCGACGTGCGGCCGACCGGTCGAGCTGCCCATCTCCTCGTCGGCGGTCAGGAAGATTCGAAGGGCGCGCGCCCGATCGGCGGCGGCGATCGCCTCCAGCATGACGACCAGGCAGGCCTTCATGTCGTAGACGCCGGGCCCGAAGGCGCGGTCGCCGTCGACGCGAAAGGGCAGCTTGTCGAGCGTTCCGACCGGCCAGACCGTGTCCGTGTGGCCGAGGAGGAGCAGGGGCTCCCCCTCGCCCGGACGTTCGGCGCGCACATGGCACCTATCCAGGAGCTCCACGGTCGCGCCGAGCGCCTCCAGCTCATGCGCCATCCGCTCCGCGACCTGGCAAACGCCCTCCGAGTACGTCGGCGATTCGGTCTCGACCAGCTCCCGCAGCAGGTCGAGCCGCTCGCTCACGCCTGGGCTTGCTCGAAGAGCCGCTCCCAGCGCGCGAGCAGCCGCTGCAGCTCGTCGCGCGCCGTTCGGTGGGCGGCAAGGGTCTCGACGTCGGACCAGTCGTCGGCCAGACGCTCCTCGAGCGCTGCCACCGTGCGCTCGCGCTCCGCGATCTCCGCTTCGATTCGCTCGAGCTCACTCGGCGTGGGCGGCTTTTCCCTTGTCGGTTTGGGCTTCGTCTTGCGCGGCGCGGGTGCTGGGTCCGTCTGCGCCGTCGCGGCCAGCTCGTCGCGACGCCGCACGTAGTCGGCCCAGCCGCCGTCGTAGGAGCCGATCGTCCCGTTCTCCACCGCGAGCGTCCGTTGCGCCACCGCATCCAGGAGCGCGCGATCGTGGGAGACGAGCAGCACGGTGCCCCGGAACGCCTCGAGCGCCGCCTCGAGAGCCTCCCGGCTCTCGAGGTCGAGATGGTTCGTTGGCTCGTCGAGGACGAGGAAGTTCGCCCCGGAGGCGACGACGAGCGCGAGGGCAAGCCGGCGGCGCTCGCCGCCGGACAGCTTTGCAACCGGCTTCTCCTGTTCCTCCCAGCCCGAGAAGAGGAAGCGGCCGAGCAGGGCCATCGCCTGCGGACGCTTCAGCCCGGTCGCCTTCTGCGTGCAGTCGAGCACGCTGCCCGTCTCGTCGAGCTCGATCTCGTGCTGCGAGAAGTACGCAGGCTCGACGCCGTGGCCGAGCCGCAGGCTCCCGCTCGACGGCTCGCGCCGGCCGAGGAGCGCCTCGAGCAGCGTCGTCTTCCCCGAGCCGTTCGGGCCCACGAGTGCAACGTGCTCTCCGCGCTCGAGCGCGAACGAGACGTTCCGGAGCAGATGCTTCTCACCCGCGGCGAGCGCGAGGTCGTTGACCTCGACGACGGTCCGGCCGCTGCGCGGCGGGTCGAGGAACTCGAAGCCGAGCCTGCGCTGTCGAACGCTGAGATTCTCGAGCACGCCGCTTGCCTGTGCGCGGTCCCGCTCGAGGCGCCCGATCTGCATCAGCTTCGCCTGCGCCTGCTTCGCCTTGCTCTTCTTGTACCGAAAGCGCTCGACGAACCGCTCCAGGCGGGCAATGTCGACGCTCAGCCGGTCGGCCGTCTTCCCCGCCGCCGAGGCACGCGCCGCCTTCTCGAGGCGCCAGGCGTGCCACGGGCCGGCGAAGTAGATCGAGCGGCCGCCGCTCAGCTCGAGAACGCCGTTCGTCACCGACTCGAGGAACCACCGGTCATGGGCGACGAGGATGATCCCCGCGTCGAGCGACTGAAGCTCCTGCTCCAGCCACTCGATGCTTGCGACGTCGAGATGGTTCGTGGGCTCGTCCAGGAGCAACAGGTCGGGATCGCCGCCGAGCGCGCGCGCGAGCGACGCGCGCGTCAGCTCGCCGCCGGAGAACGTGTCGAGCGCGCGGTCGAGGTCAGCGTCGGCGAAGCCGAGGCCACGGACAACGGAGGCAGCGCGCTCGCGCCAGGCGTACCCGCCGGCGTGCTCGAGCCGCGCCTGTGCGGCGGCGTATCGACCGAGCGTGGCACCGTCGTGCGCACCGGCCGCCATTTGATGTTCCAGATCACGAAGCTCTTGCTCGGTCGCGACGAGGTCGGCGGCGCCCGAGAGGACGTATTCACGCAGCGAGAGACCGCGCTCGAGAGGCGGCCGCTGGTCGTGCAGCGCCACCCGCGTTCCCTTCGAGAACACGAGCTCGCCACCCTGGCGGCCGGTCTCGCCGTTCAGGATCCGGAGCAGCGTCGTCTTGCCGGCGCCGTTCGGGCCGGAGAGCGCGACGCGGTCGCGGCGCTCGACCTTGAACGAGACGTCGTCGAAGAGCGTCCAGCCGGAGAGCTCCTTGCGGAGCCGCGATGCGATCACGAGCGCCACGAGGACAGAGTAGAAGCCGCGGGGTCGCTTCTACAGCGGCGACGCCGCTAGCGCACGACCAGCGTTGCGAAGCCGCTCTTGCTCGGGCTGGTCGTCCGCGTGCCCGAGTAGAAGGCCCGTGCGCGCCAGCGGCCGACCGTCCGCGGGACGAACGTCGCGGACGCCGTGCCGCCGCGAGAGACCCGAAGCCGGTACCGGCGGGCGAACTGCCAGCCCATCAGCGGATCGAAGCGCTCGACGCGGATCGTCACGCGGCCTGCGGTCGCGCCCGCGACGCGTGCGGTGACAGCGACCGCCTGGCCCGGGGACGCGCCCGCGGTTCCCGCGCCGCCGAACGTCACCTGCGTCGCCGTGATCTGCCGCACGAGGAGCGACAGCCCGTACGCGCCGTGGCTGAACTCGCGCGCCCGGACGACGGCAAAGTAGTGGCCGGGCGAGAGCTGCTTCGTCAGCCGCCGCGAACCGGAGGACCCGCACTCGCAGCCGAGCCGCCGGCCGGTCTCACCGATGAGCAGGAGGTCGAACGAGGCCGATCCCGGCGCGCGCAATCGAAGCGTGACGTCGCTGCGGGTGCCGACGTCGAACCGGTAGAGGTCGACGACGTCGAGCCCGCGCGCATTGAGCGAGCCGCGCCTGGTGGAGAGGTTCCCGAGCGTGCGGCCGGGAGCGGTGTCGTCGGGCCCGGCCGCACCCGCAGCGAGGTGGTAGCGCTGCGCGCCGGCGCGTGCGCCGTTCGCCGTGACGAGCAGCGTGTAGCGGCCGCCGCCGCCCGGGCCGGGCGTGAGCGTGAAGTAACCGCCACAGCGGAGCGTGTGCAGCGGCCGGGAAGCGGAGAAGGAGCGCGTCCCGGGCCGATAGAGCGCGATACCGACGCAACCGCCACGCGCCGGCGCGAGGTTGAACCGGTACGCAATGCCGGGCAGCAAACGCACCGAGAACGCGTCGTCGAAGTCGACGAGCGGGTCGACGCTCGAGCTGACACCCCTGGGCGGCAGCGGCTTCCCCGGCGGGCGCGAGGACGGCTCCGGCCGAAAGATCTTGAACGTGAACCTGTCGTCGGCGGAGTTCCGGAGGCGCCCGATCTCGATCAGGTACGTCGCGTCCTCCGCGACGTTGAAGGTCAGCCCCGCCCGCCCCTTGTCGTCGGTCGGC
>JBKOYZ010000035.1:0-6987 GCA_046725655.1 Actinomycetota bacterium
AGCCGCGGCCCACCATCTGCTGGCGCACCTGCAGGCGGGCGAGCCGCAGGTTCTCGGCGCGGTAGCGCTCGACCGCGTCGCGCCGCCGGTCGAAGACCTTGGCGAGCAGGATCCCGGAGACCGACAGCGTCTCCTCGGTCAGGGCCGACAGCTCGGCGAGCGACTCCTGCGTCTCGCCGGAGATCCGGCGCCGGACGCGTCCGACCCGCCAGGTCAGGTAGACGAACACGGGCACCACCGCGAACGACAGGAGCGTCAGCTGCCACGAGAGGGCGACCATCGCCACGACGGTGCTGAGGACGGTGACGACGTTCGAGAGCACGGACGAGACCGTGTTCGTGACGACGTTCTGGACGCCGCCGACGTCGTTCTGAAGCCGAGACTGCATCTCGCCGGTGCGCGTGCCGGTGAAGAAGCGCAACGACATCGACTGCAGGTGCTCGTACAGCCGGTTGCGGAGGTCCTGCATGACCCGCTGCCCGACGACGGTGGTCACGTACGTCTGGACGACCGAGATCGCCGCCGAGACGAGCGGGATCGCGATCATCACGCCGACGAGGATGTAGAGAAGGTGCAGGTTCCGATCGCCGTCGGGCGGGAATAGCGCGCGATCGAAGACGACCTTCGTCAGCAGCGACGGCGCGACACCGAGCCCGGCGGTGACGAGGATCATCACCAGCACGGCCGAGACCTGCCACCGGTACGGCCGGAACAGCCGCGCGATGCGCGGGATCAGGCGCCGCTTTTCCACTAGGCGGTCTCGGCGAAGCGCGCGAGCGCGTTGATGAGCGAGCGCAGCTGGCGGCCGCGCGCGGTGAGCCGGTACTCGACGCGGGGGGGACGGGCGTCGATCACCTCGCGCTCGAGCACCCCAGCCTGCTCGAGGTCGGCCAGCCGCTGGGCCAGCGTCGCCGGCGGGATGGTGCCGAGCGCCTGCAGGAACTCGTTGAACCTGACGGCGCCGCCCTCGTGGGACGCGTAGAGGATCGAAACCGTCCAGCGCCGCTCGAGGAGGTCCGCCGCGCGGCGGACCTCCTCGGGAAGCGGCGCGCAGTTACGACAGCGCATGCGCCGGCTGCGGCTCGAGCGAGAGCTCGAACACTTCGTCCAGGCTCATCACCGGGTGGAAGGTCATCTCGTTGCGGACGTCCTCGGGGACGTCGTCGAGGTCGGCCCGATTTCGCTCCGGGATGATCACGTCGGTCAGGCCGGCGGCGTGAGCGGCGAGCGCCTTCTGCTTCAGCCCGCCGATCGGGAGCACCCGGCCCTGGAGCGTGACCTCGCCGGTCATGCCGACAGTGTGCTTCACCGCTCGGCCCGTGAGCAACGAGGCGAGCGCGGTGGTCATCGTGATCCCGGCGCTGGGGCCGTCCTTCGGGATCGCACCCGCAGGCACGTGCACGTGGAAGGTCGCGTCCTCGAAGTCGTGCTCGTCGAGGCCGAGCGCGTCCGCGTGCGAGCGTACGTACGAGAGGGCGATTCGCGCCGACTCCTTCATCACGTCGCCGAGCTGGCCCGTCAGGACGAGGCCGTCGTTGCCGCCGGCCATCTTCGTCGCCTCGACGAACAGCACGTCGCCGCCGGTTCCGGTGACCGCCAGACCGGTGGCCACTCCGGGAACTGCCGTCCGCTCGGCCGACTCCTGGAAGAACCGCTGGCGGCCGAGCCCGTCGCGGACTGCCTCTTCGTCGAGGGTGATCGGCGGCTCTGCGGTTCCGGACGCCACGGTGGTCGCCGTCTTCCGCAGCAGCTTGCCGAGCTCGCGCTCGAGCTGGCGGACGCCGGCCTCGCGCGTGTACTGGCTGACGATCAGCTCGAGGGTGATGTCGTCGATCGACACCTCGTCCTCGTGGAGCCCGGCCCGCTCGCGCTGGCGCGGCCACAGGTAGCCGCGGGCGATCGCAACCTTCTCGTCGACCGTGTAGCCGTCGAAGCGGATGACCTCCATGCGGTCGAGCAGCGGTCCCGGGATCGTCTCCGCGATGTTCGCCGTCGCGATGAAGACGACCTCCGAGAGATCGAGCTCGACGTCGAGGTAGTGGTCGCGGAACGAGTGGTTCTGAGCCGGGTCGAGCACTTCGAGCAGCGCGGCCGAGGGGTCGCCGCGCCAGTCGGCGCCGACCTTGTCGACCTCGTCGAGCAGGATCACCGGGTTCATCGTCCCGGCGTCTCGCAGCGCGCGCACGAGCCGGCCCGGCAGGGCGCCGATGTAGGTGCGCCGGTGGCCGCGGATCTCGGCCTCGTCGCGGATCCCGCCGAGCGACATGCGGACGAACTCCCGGTTGAGCGCCCGCGCGATCGACTCGCCGACCGAGGTCTTTCCGGTTCCGGGCGGCCCGATCAGCGTCAGGATCGCGCCGGAGCGCTTGTCTTCCGCGATGCCGCGCTCCTGCCGCAGCTTGCGCACGGCCAGGTATTCGACGATCCGTTCCTTGACGTCCTCGAGACCCGCGTGGTCGTTGTCCAGGACCTCGCGCGCGTGAACAGGGTCGAGTCGCTCCTCGGAGCGCTTCCCCCACGGGACCGCGAGCAGCCAGTCCAGGTAGGTGCGGATCATCGACGACTCGCCGCTCTGGTCGCCCATTCGCTCCAGCCGGCCGACCTCGCGCTCGGCCTGCTCGCGAACCGCGTCGGGCAGGTCCGCCTCGGCGATCTTGCCGCGGTAATCCTCCGAGACCGAGGCATCGTCCTCGCCCAGTTCCTTGCGGATCGACTCCAGCTGACGGCGGAGGATGTACTCGCGCTGCTGGCGCTGGGCACCTTCCTCGACGTCCTCGCGGATTCGGTGGCGGATCTGCAGCTCGGCTAGACGCTCGCGCTGAATCCGGAGCGCGAGCTCGAGCCGCTCGACCACGTCGAGGGCCTCCAGCAGCTCGATCCGCTGCTCGAAGGTCGTCTCCGGCGCATAGGCGGCGGTGTCGGCGAGCGTGCCGACCTCGCGGATCGAACGGACGAACGCAGAGATGCGGCCGTCGTCGCCCCGCAGCTCGAGGATCTCCTCCACGACCGCGCGGTATTCTCGCTCGAGGTCGCGCGTCTTCACGCCAGGCGGCTCCTCGTCCAGACGCTCCTCGACCTCGACGCGGAGACGGCCCTGCGGGTCGGTATGCGCGGCTCCCGCGATCCCGCGGTGCAGACCGACCAGGCTGACGGCCGACACACCCCCGGGCAGCCGTGCGTGTTCGGCGACCTCGGCGACCGTGCCGACCCTTGCGTACTCGCCCTCGTGGCGCGGCACGAGCAGCACGCGCTCCTCGTCGCCCACGTCGGCCGAGATCGTGACGTTCATGTTCGGGAAGACGACTGCGTCGTCAAGAGGGACTAGCAAGAGGGTGCTCAAAGTTGCTCATCACCTTTCTGTCGTTGCTACGCCCGACAGATTAGCTACAAAGAATGAAGTTACGTCGGGTTCGGACGGCGACGCGACGCCGCGCGGCGGCGCGCTCTCGCCGTCAGCCGCGTTACGTGCTCAGCTAGGGCGCGAGGTCGTACGGGTAGTCCGTCAGGGCCTCGGAGCCGTCCTCGGTGACGAGCAGGAGATCCTCGAGGCTGCAGCCGCCGAGCGCCTTCCGGTAGCAGCCGGGTTCGACCGCGATCACGTCACCTGGCACGAGCTCGTCGCCGGCACGGCCGAGGGAGGGCAGCTCGTGCACCTCTAGCCCCACTCCGTGCCCGAGGGAGTGGTAGAAGCCTTCCTCGAGCACTTCGCCCGACTTCTTGGAGAGCTGGGTCGGGTAGCCCTCCCGCTCGAACACCCCGCATGCGAGCCGGTGTAGCTCGGCGCCGCTGACCCCGGCGCGGACGTGCTTGCGAACGAGCTCGAGCGCCTCGAGGCAGAGGCGATGCATCTTCACCAGCTCCTCGGGCGGGTCGCCGACGCAGAAGGTGCGGGTCATGTCGGAGTAGCAGCCCGACTCGGGATCCTGCGGGTAGAGGTCGACCACGATCGGCTCTCCGCGCTCGATCCGCCCGTGGCCCGGCTCGTGGCCGATCGCGGTCTGGGGGCCGTGCGACACGATCACGATGTCCGGGATCGCCACCCCGGCGTCGGTGAACGTCCGCGTGATCTCGGCACGAAGGTCCTCCGAGGTCACCTCTCTGCCGCTGCGCAGGATCTCGCGAACGCGGTCGTATGCCTGTTCCGAGGCACGGAGAGCGCGCCTGATCCCGGCGAGCTCGGGCTCGGTCTTCTGCCTGCGGCGCCGGTCGAAGAAGGCCCCGTCAGCCGTGACCTGGATGCCGTTCGTCCGGAGGTGGTCGGCCGCGTCGAGCGGAAACGCGCGTGGAACGACCACGCCTTGCGTGCCGAAGTGCCTGCAGGCCCGGAGAACGAGCTCGCGGTCGATGTCGTGCCAGTCGTAGCCCGCCTCGAACAGCTCGTCGAGGCCGAGCTCCTCGGCCGCGACCGCCTCCAGGCCGTTGAGCTCCCGAAGGCGCGGGATCTCCAGCGAGCTGGCGTATACGCGGCGCGCGCCATCCCGCTCCAGGTAGGCCATCGGGTCGGGCGCGGCGAGCGGAACCTCGTGCCGAAGCTCCGGCGAGCGAGCGGTGTCCGCGAAGATCAAGACGTCGGGCACGAGGCCGATCGTATCCGCCGAGCCAGCAGCCCCTACCATGGCGCCGTGGCCTACGACGAGGAGCTCGCTGATCGCATCCGCGAACTTATCGGCAGCGAAACGGGGCTGACCGAGCAGAAGATGTTCGGCGGGCTCGCGTTTCTGGTCGGGGGCAACATGGCGATTTCCGCCAGCGGCCAAGGTGGCGTGTTGGTGCGGGTCGACCCGGCGGAGTCGGACCGGCTCGTCGCGTCGACGAACGCTCGCGTCATGGAGATGCGTGGGCGCGCGATGGCGGGGTGGCTACGACTCGACTCGGAAGACGTTCGGACCAAGCGCCAGCTCGCGAAGTGGGTCGAGCTCGGCACGGCCTATGCCCGCTCGCTGCCCGCGAAGCGATAGATCAGAGCTGAACAGCGGCGCATCGGAGGCGTCGCGAGACATGTAGTGGGGTCAGGTCTTGCGTTGATGCGCTAGTGCAAGACCTGACCCCAGTTGGGGCTACGGCTCGCGGGTGGCTAGACGGAGATCGGCGTCAGCACCTCGCCCGGAACACCGACGACTTCGCCTGCCTCGCTCGGGGTCCGCATCTCGACCTGAGCCGTCTCCGGCCCGGGGACGGAGTCGCCGAGCCGAGCGACGACGCGGCCGGCTTCGACCCGTGCCGGGTAGTCGTGCACCGGCAGCACGAACGCGTTCTGGAGCGCCTTCTTGACCGCCGCCTTCTCCTGACGTTTCGTCGTGCCGTGGTTGCCGGTCGGCTGCGGCTCGTGCTCGAGCACCTGGTAGATCGGCTCGACGATCTGGTTCTGGATGTCGTAGATCACGTCGCCGCAGATGCAGGCGCGCCCCTCGGCCGTCTCGACGAGGACGTTCATCGAGCCCTCGGTGTGGCCCCCGGCCGCCTCGCACCGGACACCGGGAATGATCTCCTCCGGGCCCGAGAGCTCGAGGTCGAGGAGGCGCAGCGCTCCCGGCGTGTGCAGGCGGTCGATCAGGTGCTTGATGTACTCGGCGGGGTACTGCTCGCCCATCAGCCCCGAGACCGAGTACTCGAGCTCGCTCCGGTTGATCACGACCGTGGTGGTCGTGTCGGGGAACAGGTAGTCCTGGCCGCAATGGTCGATGTGCAGGTGTGTGTGCAGAACCCACCTGATGTCGTCGGGCGTCAGGTCGTACTTGGCGAGCTGGGCTTCCATCGTCATGTCGTCTTCGATGTAGCCCGTCATGCCGAGCCGCTGCATGATGTCGGCGTTGATCGCGCCGGTGTCGACGACGATCGGCTCCTTCCCGCCGAGGATCAGGAAGCCGAAGGTCGGGATGCGTGTTCGGACGCCCATCTCGCGTCCGAGCACCAGGAAGCTCGACTCGATGTCGATGTCGATGAGGCTGAGCAGCTTGATCTCGAGCGCCATGCAGGTCTCCTCTCCCTCCGCAGTTTCAAGCTAGATACGCCTTTTTGGCGCTCGGGTCAACGCCGCTCGGTGCGGAAACCTCGGTCGGTCGGCGGATAATGAATCGATGGACGCGGTCAACATCTTCGACGCGGAGAACCTCGAGGGTCGGATCGACGTGGCCCGCCTGGCGGGGTCGACGGCGCTCGCGATGTTCATCTACGACCTGGCGCCCGGTCAGAGCTCGTCCCCGTACCACTACGAGTACGAAGAGGAATGGCTGCTCGTCGTCGAGGGCACGATCGTGGTCCGCGCACCCGACGGGGAGCACACCTTGGGGCGCGGAGATCTCGTCCGCTTCCCGCCGGGCCCCGACGGGGCGCACAAGGTGATGAACCGGAGCGAGTCCCCCGCGCGGACGTTGATGTTCTCGAGCGCGCGAGTGCCGGCCGTCAGCGTCTACCCGGACAGCGACAAGATCGGCGTGTTTCCCGGTGACGAGCAAAACGAGCTGATCTTCAGACGCGGCACCGCGGTGCCGTGGGCGGACGGCGAGGAAGGCTGGGACAAAGCCGTCTGAGGCGCAACCGAACCAGACGTGGTCGGTATCGAGTCGGCCCATATCGGGCGCAGCTTCGCGCTTTCGCGCACGATCAGCCCGTCTTCAGTGTCTTGATGTAAGCGACGAGCGCCTTCAGTTGCTCGTCGGGGATGATGCCGCCCCAGTGCGGCATCGAGACGATGGGTGCCTGACCGAGAACGCTGCCGCTCCTGATCACGTCGATGATCTTCCGGTCGGTGTTGAACTCCTTGAAGAAGTCGGCGCCCGAGAGCGATGGGATTGCCTTGTCCGGCGATTGGGGGTTCGGGACGCCGCCGAGGCCGTTCGGCCCGTGGCAGTTGATGCACCCGTAGCGCTGGTAGAGCAACGCTCCTTCGACCGCGAGCCCCTGGCGGGTGATCACCGGCGGCGGTGTCGCACCCGGGACGGCGGGCAGGCCGGCATGGATGTACGCGACGAGATCTGCGACCTGGTG
>JBKOYZ010000130.1:0-6977 GCA_046725655.1 Actinomycetota bacterium
AGCTCGAGCCGCCCGTCGACGAGGCGCGAGCGCCACACGATCAGCGGTCGCCCGTCCACCTCGCCGCGCGCGCCGATGTGCGGAGCGAGCGCCCGGATCCGGTTGTGAAGCTCCTGAGGTGGCCGCGACCAGTCGAGCTCCCGGTCGGCGGGCACGATCTTTTCGGCGTAGGCCACTCCTTCGTTCGGCTGCGGTGCGGGATCGCGATTGGCGAGACCGGTGGCGACCAGGGCGGGCGTAACCTCAGTCGCTCGCGCGAAGACGTCACCCGCGTTCTCGTCGCCGTCGACGGGAAACGCCTCCTGGGCGGCAATGGGCCCCGCGTCCAGCTCTTCCACGAGCTCGATGATGGTCACGCCGGTGCGCTCGTCGCCCGCCATCAGGGCGCGTTCGATCGGCGCCGCGCCGCGCCAGCGCGGCAGCAGTGACGGATGCACGTTCAGCCAGCGCGCGCGGTCGAGCAGCGCACGCGGAACTATCAACCCATAGGCCACCACGACGACCGTCTCGACCTCGGGATCGAACGATTCGTCCAGGCGCGGCGGCTGCCGCACAGGGATGCCGAGGCGTTCTGCGACTTCCTTCGCCGGCGGCGGGCCGACGCGCCGGCCGCGCCCGCGCGGCCTGTCGGGCCTCGTCAGCAGGTACTCGACGTCGTGCTCCGCTGCCAGCCCCTCGAGCACGTCGGCGCCGAACGGCGCCGTCGCCGCGACGGCGAGCCGCGTCACCTAGGAGATCGGGCCGAGGATCGGCTCCGGACGCAGGATGCCGAGCGCCTCGCGGCGCGCTTCCGGCGTCGTCCGGTCGATGATCAGGATGCCGTCAAGATGATCAAGCTCGTGCTGGGCGACGCGGGCAGGATGCCCCTCGAGCTCGAGCCTCACGTCCGTGCCGCTTTCGTCCTTGCCCTCGACGGTCACGTTCAGCCGCCGCTCGACTGGGATCGTCACGCCCTGAAGCGATAGGCAGCCCTCGTCTTCGGTGGCCGTCTCTTCGGACTGCGTGACGATCTGCGGGTTGACGATCGCACGTGGCTCCTCCTCGGGGTCAGGCTGGATGACGAAGACACGCTGCAGTGTCCCGACCTGCGTCCCGGCCAGGCCGACCCCGTTCGCGTCCCGCATCAGCTGCGTCATCCGCGCGACGAGCCGGCGGAGGTCGTCGTCGAAGCTCTCGACCTCGTTGGCTCGCATCCGCAGGACCGGATCGGGGTACTGCCGGATCTGCGCGAGCGCGAGCCGCCGGCGCGCTTCGCGCTCGGGATCGAGCCGTTCTTCGCGAACCTGGCCGTGTTCTTCCACGTTCTGGCCGTCTTCTTCCACGTTCTGAGTGTAGGAGGTCCGAGGCGTCGCTTGCGATGCCGATTGGAGGCCGTGCCGGCTTTGCCGGTGCGGCCGTCTAACCCCGGGTCTGGCAACGCGAACGCTACGAGGCTAGGCGCGTCCGCGGGTCGAGGCGTCGCTTGCGATGCCGATTGGAGGCCGTGCCGGCTTTGCCGGTGCGGCCGTTTAACCCCGGGTCTGGGAAAGCGACCCCTGCGAGGCGAGGGCGTGCGCGGTCCGAGGCGTCGCTTGCGATGCCGATTGGAGGCCGTGCCGGCTTTGCCGGTGCGGCCGTCTAAGCCCGGGTCTGGCAAAGCGAACGGCTGGGCGAGAAGCGTGGCCGCGCTAGACGCTCTGCGGGTCGACGTCGACGACGGCGGTGAGCTCGGCGCGGCGCATCGCCGGCGCGGCGGCAGCGAGCAGCCGGCCGGCCCGGGCGGCGACCTGTCGCGGTCGGTCGGTCTTCGCGACGAGCTGCGCCCGATGGCGGCCGCGGAGGCGGAAGAGCGGCGCCGGGCCGAGCACGTCGGCGTCGCCGAGTCCGGCCTTCACCTCCTCGAGCGCGCGGGCCGCCGGCTCGGCTTCGGGAGCCGTGACGAGGATTCGCACGAGGTGGCGATACGGCGGGTAGCCCAGCTCCCGTCGACGCTCGAGCTCCCCCGCTATGAACCGCGCGACGTCATGACGAGCGGCGAGGGCGATCGGCCTCGCGTCGGGCTGGAACGTCTGCACGAGCACGCGCCCGGGAGCGTCACGCCCGCTGCGGCCCGCCAGCTGGGTCAGAAGCTGGAACGTCCGCTCCTCGGCGCGGAAGTCAGGCATCGCGAGCCCGGTGTCGGCGTCGACCACCGCGGCGAGGGCGACGCCCGAGAAGTGGTGCCCCTTGGCGACCATCTGCGTTCCGAGCAGGACGGCGCGGTCGGTCTCCGCAAAGCGCCCCAGCGCATCCGCGAGCGCGTCGGGCTTCTGCGCCGTGTCGGCATCGAGCCGGATCGGCACCAGCTCGGGGACGTGTGCTGCGAGCTCGCGCTCGAGCCGCTGCGTGCCCGCGCCGATGCGGGCGAGTTCGACCGAGCCGCAGGCAGGGCAAGTCTCGGGCACCGGCTCGTCGTGCGCGCAGTGGTGACAGCGGAGCCGCCCGTCCCCGTGCAGCACCAGCGCGACGTCGCAGCTCGGACAGCGAAGCGTGCTTCCGCAGGCGCGGCAGTGGAGCGCCGGCGCGATGCCGCGGCGGTTGAGCAGCAGGATCGCCTTCCCGCCTCGCTCGGCGATCTCGCCGAGGCCGGCGAGCAGCGGCGCCGAGAGCGGGTAGCCGGCCTCGCGACGCAGATCGACGACGCGAACCGGCGGCAGCGTGCCGCCGAGACGGCCGCCGAGCTCGAGGTGCTCGAGCCGCTCCCAGCTCTCTGGCCTCGGAGTCGCGCTGCCGTAGACCGCGACCGCCTGCTCGAGCGCCGCACGCTTCGCCGCTACCGTCCGCGCGTCGTAACGTGGATCCGACTCCTGCTTGTACGACGGGTCGTGCTCCTCGTCGACGCAGATGAGGCCGACGTTCTCGAGCGGAGCGAAGATCGCCGAGCGGGCGCCGACGACGACGCGTGCCTCGCCGAGCGAGATCCGCTGGCGCTCGTCACGCCGCTCGGCGTCCGTCAAACCGGAGTGCAGGACCGCGACCGAGTCGCCGAAGCGGGCCCGGAAGCGGCCGAGCGCCTGCGGCGTCAGCGCGATCTCAGGCACGAGGACGATCGCCGTGCGGCCGCGTTCGAGCGCGGCGGCGCAGCCCCGCAGGTAGACCTCGGTCTTGCCGCTGCCCGTCTCGCCGTAGAGGAGAAAGTGGCCACCTTCGCCGTCGAGCGCCGCGGTGATCTGCTGCAGCGCCGTGCGTTGAGAATCGGTCAGCTCGGGCGGCGCCGCTCCCTCTCGCAGCTCGTGTCGCTCGCCGGGCGGCGGTTGCTCCTTGCGCCGCTTCCGCTTGAGCGGCGCGATCAGCTCCAGCGCCCGGGCGGGCGTCGAGCCGTAGTAAACGGCAACCCAGAGCGCCAGGTCGACCAGCGCCGGCGGCAGCTCGTCGACGACGCGTTCGATCGGAACAGGCTCGATCCCGGCCGGCGGCTCGTCGACGAGGTCGACGACGACCCCGCGCCGCCGCGAGCGGCCGAGCGGCACGGAGACGACGGCGCCCTTCGCCGCCCCGTCGGTGAGCTCGTACGTGAACGGCCGCGCGAGCGCGCGGGTCGTCACGAGCGGGTAGACGGTGGCGTAGCGAGGCATCCGGTCGAGCGTAGCCGCCGCCCCGGCAGGCGCCGAACCCGGAGCTCGGGCCACGTCCGGGGACGGGTCCCGGCCGTGGCCGCACAGGTCACGTCCGGGGACAGTCCCCGGCCGTGGCCGGAAAGGTCAGACGCCGGCGGCGACGAGGATGAAGTCCGTCGCGAACCCGAGCACGAGGCCGACCACGACGCCCCAGGCGGTCAGCTGCTTCGAGCTGAACGTCCGGCAGACGTTCAGCAGCTCGATCACGACGTAGAGGATCGACCCTGCCGCGAGCGCGAAGAACGCGATCGACAGGTTCTCACTCGTCCAGGAGTGCCCGATCAGCGTCCCCAGGAACGTCGGCGCCCCGCCGATAAGCCCAACCAGGCCGAGGAAGCGCCAGCTCGGGGGCTCGGCCTCGCCCGTCAGCGGCCCCACGATGCCGAAGCCTTCGGTCGCGTTGTGCAGCCCGAATCCGATCACGAGGACGAGCGCGAGACTCTTCAGATCCTGAGCCGCCGACTGGCCGATCGCGAGCCCCTCGGAGAAGTTGTGCAACCCGATCCCCGTGGCGATGAAGACCGAGAGCCACTGCGCCGCCGACAGTCCCGGCCGGTGCGCGCGCGAGAACTCGGCCACGGACGCGGCGCCCGGCCCCAGCATCGCCCGCCGCTGCCGTGCCTTCATCCACCCGTCGTAGTAGACGAGGCTCATCAAGCCGACGACGAAGCCGCCGAGCGCGATCGCGGAGACCGCGGCGAACCGGCCCCAGTGCTTCGCGTCCAACGCGCCCTCGATCGGGTCGACGGCCTCGGAAAGGACGTCCCAGAAGAGGAACAAGAGGATCCCGGTCGCCGTCGCGGTGAAGAACGCCTTCAGCTGCGGCGGCACACCTGGCATCCTTCCGATCGGGAGGCCGAGGAAGATTGTCATGCCGGCGAGAGCGCCGAGCAGCAGAGTCTGACCAGTCGACATCGCTTGTAAGGGTCACCTTACAACAAGGCGCCAGTAGAGTTGGACAGGCCATGCCGCAGCAGGGGCATTCCGTCGACGAGTACCTGGAGACGATCTATTTCCTGGCGTTTCCGATCGGCGAGTACCGGCCCCTCTCGGCGGGCAATCCCACGCTCGCGTCGCGCGTCGCCGAGATGCTCGGTGTCTCCCGCGCGTCCGCGGGCGAGATGCTGAAGCGGCTCGAGGCCGAGGGCCTCGTCGAGCGCGGTGAGCAGAAGGAGGCGATCCTGACCGAGCCGGGACGCGAGCGCGCCGAGAAGGTCGTCCGCAAGCACCGGATCATCGAGCGCCTGCTGACGGACTTCATGGGCTACACCGCCGCCGAGGCCCACGTGCACGCAGACGAGCTCGGCGACACCTTCTCCGACGACATGGTCGAGCGCATCGACGAGAAGCTCGGCAAACCTGAACGCTGCCCCCACGGCTGGCCCGTCGACCCCGACGTCGAGCAGGCCGAGAACCAGGAGCTCGCGCCGCTCGCCGACCTCCATCCGCCGACGCAGGCGACGATCGTCCGGCTGGCGGAGCACGACGGCGAGCTTCTGCACTGGTTCTACGACCAGGGCCTGACGCCCGGGACGGAGCTCCGGCTCGAGGCGGCCGAGCCTGCAGCCGGCCAGTTCACGGTTCGGATCGACGGCACCGAGAAGGCGATCGGGGAAAAGGCCGCCGCCGGGCTGTTCGTCAGGCCGGTCTAGGCGGTAGCGGCGGCGGCCGCGATCCCGGCCGCTTCACGGAGCAGATCCGCCTTGTCGGTCCGCTCCCACGTGAAGTCGTGGTCGTCGCGGCCGAAGTGGCCGTACGCGGCCGTCTTCGCGTAGATCGGCCGGTTTAGCTCCAGGTCGCGCAGGATGGCCGCCGGACGGAGGTCGAAGTGCTCGCGGACGAGCTCCTCGATGCGCTGGTGGGTGATCCCCTCGGCCTCCGTCCCGAACGTCTGCACGGCGATCGAGACCGGGTGCGCGACGCCGATCGCGTAGGCGACGTTCACCTCGCAGCGGTCGGCGAGCCCGGCGGCGACGACGTTCTTCGCGACGTAGCGCGCCGCGTAGGCCGCCGAGCGATCGACCTTCGTCGGGTCCTTTCCGGAGAACGAGCCGCCGCCGTGCCGCGCCGCGCCGCCGTAGGTGTCGACGATGATCTTCCGTCCGGTCAGGCCGGTGTCCCCCATCGGCCCGCCGAGGACGAACTTGCCGGTCGGGTTGACGTAGACGAAATCGCGCTCCGCGAACCGCTTCTCGTCGTAGAGCTCGCGCGGCAGGATCGGGTGCAGGACGCGCTCGATCAGGTCGGGCTTGATCAGCGTCTCGGCGTCGCAGCCCTCGGCGTGCTGCGTGGAGACGAGGATGCGCTCGATCTCGACCGGCCGCTGCCACCCGTGGTCGTCGAGCTCGTATCGGACCGTCACCTGCGCCTTTCCGTCCGGACGCAGGTACGGTAGGTCGCCGACCTTCCGAACCTCCGCGAGCCGCTTGCAGATCTTGTGCGCGAGCATGATGGGAAGCGGCATCAGCTCGGGCGTCTCGCGCGCCGCGTAGCCGAACATCATCCCCTGGTCGCCGGCGCCGATCCGGTCGAGAGGATCGTCGTCACCAGGGTCGTGCTGCACCTCGTACGAGGCGTCCACGCCCTGCGCGATGTCGGGAGACTGCTCGTCGATCGCGACGACCACGCCGCACGTGGTTGCGTCGAAGCCCCACTCGGAATGCGTGTAGCCGATGTCGGCCAGCTTGGCGCGGACCTTGGCGGGGATGTCAACCCACGTCTCGGTCGAGATCTCGCCCGCCACGACGACGAGACCGGTCGTGATCAGGGTCTCGCAGGCGACGCGCCCCGCCGAATCGTCGGCGAGAACGGCGTCCAGGATCGTGTCGGAGATCTGGTCCGCCACCTTGTCGGGATGACCCTCGGTGACCGATTCCGAGGTGAACAGGAACTCGCTCGGCACGGGCGCGAAGGCTACTTGATGGTCACGAAGCCGGATATCCGCAAGCCGTCGGCGTCCTTGACCAGGTAGGCGAGCGACGTGTGCAGCGGCCTCGTGTTCGCGCGCGCGGCCGGCGGGACGACGCTCCCGCTCTGCTCGGCGAGGCGGAAGACGAAGGGCAGCCCGTGCTGCAGGTCGCCGTAGGCGAAGGCCGCCACCCGGTCGGGAAGCCCCGCCGCCTTGCGGGTGGCCTGGAAGAGCTCGTCGTCGGCGAGGCTTTTCGCCGGCCCCGAGATCGCTTGCCCGGCGAGCGCGATCGAATTCGTGACGAAGATCTTCCCTTTCGCGACGCCGTCGTAGATCGTCACGCCGGCGCTCTTGAACGTCAGCTTCTGGACGATCTGGCCGCGCAGCTGGATCGTGCCGGTCCTGACCTCGCCGGAGAGCTGCGCGACCGCGCT
>JBKOYZ010000141.1:0-40845 GCA_046725655.1 Actinomycetota bacterium
GCCGCGATCAGGGCCGAGGCCAGCAAGAGTGATGCCGGCCAGCGTGTCACGCCTGCGAATTTACGCCATCTCAAAAGGCCTGTGAATCCGTATTTCGCCGCGACCGCTACATACTCTTGCCGATGGCGCGTCCGCCGAGGCGCGGCGGCGCTGGCGGCGCCACGCCCGCCCTCCGGTCCCCGGTCACGCAGCCGGGGACGATCAGCAGGTCGGGCCTCCGCCGTCTGGCCATTTGACCTCGTGTCGTTCGGCTTCGACACTGCGTCGCGTGCCACTGTCGGTGCTGGAGTCGATGGGGGTCAAGGCGGCGCTCGAGCGCGTCAACGTGCCGAGCTACGTCATCGACGTCTACGGCGTGATCCGCTGGGTGAACCCGGCGGGTGAGCGCATCGTCGGCGACGTTCGCGGCCGCCAGTTCACGTCCGTCGTGGCTCCGGAGGACGCCCGTCGCGCCCGCGAAGTGTTCGCGCGAAAGGTGGTCGGGAACGAATCGGTTACCGACGCCCAGGTCGCGGTGGTCGACCTCGACGGCGATCGGGTGCCGGTCGAGGTGAGCTCGATTCCTCTCGTCCGCGGCGAGCACGTGGTCGGCGTCTTCGGCCAGCTCTCCGACGTGGGGGACGAGCCTTCGCCTCACCCGGAGCTTCACCTGACGCCGCGTCAGGC
This sequence comes from Actinomycetota bacterium, assembly GCA_046725655.1. Taxonomy (GTDB): domain Bacteria; phylum Actinomycetota; class Thermoleophilia; order Gaiellales; family Gaiellaceae; genus 13-2-20CM-68-14. The sequence goes on from JBKOYZ010000141.1 coordinate 667, forward strand.
CGAGGTGCTGGCGCTGCTCGAGCGTGGCCGCTCGACGGCGCAGATCGCCGAAGAGCTCCACCTGGCCCGAGAGACCGTGCGCAATCACATCCGTGGGATATTCCGGGCAGTGGGTGTCAACTCTCGGCTCGAGGCCGTCGCCGCCGCGCGCGGCGATTTTGCCATGCACTGACGCGCTTGCTTGCCCGCCCGGAGACGGCGTCGTCAAGGCGAGGCGACCCAGATGGTCGAGGGAGCTCTATTCCAAGCATGCCTCCACAGGATCGAACGCGCTCGTGTCGGTGCCCATGACCCAATAGGCGACGTTGCTCTTCGTCCGGACGTAGTCATCGGCATTCACGCCGAGGGCGACGCTCGCCACCGCTTTCTCCTTGTCGGCGTTGGTCTCGGCTTCGCTCGAATCTGCTCCGAACGCAAGGTCGACCTCGCTGTCGCCGACGTGGACCGTGAGATCTCCTTCTGTGCCGTCGGGACCCACGTCACCCGGCAGTTCGAACGACGTCACGGACAGGTTCTTGTCAGCGAGGCAGCCGCGAACCTCGGACGCGCGGTAGTGCTTCGACGCTCCTCCGCAAGCGGCGACTGTCAACGCGAGCATCATCACGGAGAGAGCAATCACTGCCTTCACGGCGTGCGCCTCTCCCTCGGGACGGGAAGCCGAATCGTTTGCTCATGTCGGCGGTTCATCTGTCGACTGGTGTCGTGAGCCTAGAGTTGAGGCGTGGCCCGACTGTACGCCTCAACCGGCGACGCCATAGCCCGCCTCGACGAGCGCAACGGGGCGTGGGACGTCGCGCTTTCTCTCCAGGGCACAGGCGCTCAGTGCGTTGCGGCCGATCCAGGAGACTCCGATGTCGCCTACGCGGGCCTTCGCGAAGACGGTCTTCGACGAACGCGTGACGGCGGCAGCACCTGGGCCGACTGCGAGCTGCCGGCGCCGGGCGTGTTCTCCGTCGCCGTCAGCGCCGCCGACGGCTCGGTGTACGCCGGAACCGAGCCGAGCGCTCTCTACCGCAGCGACGACGGCGGGGCGACGTGGCGCGAGCTGACCGCCCTGCTCGAACTGCCGTCGCGGCCGACCTGGAGCTTCCCGCCGCGGCCGTGGACCTCGCACGTCCGTTGGATCGCGCCCAATCCGCACGACGGCGAGCTCCTCCTCGTCGGAATCGAGCTGGGCGGGCTGATGCGCTCAACCGACGGCGGCGACTCGTGGCAGGACCATCGTCCCGGCGCGCAGCGCGACGTCCATTCGCTCGCCTGGCATCCGCGAGTCGAAGGGCGGGCCTACGAAGCCGGAGGCGGCGGTGCTGCCTGGAGCCACGACGGCGGCGAAACCTGGCAGCCCGCGGACGCGGGTCGCGATCGGAACTACACGTGGGCGGTCGCGGTCGAGCCCGACGATCCGAACGCGTGGTACGTGTCCGCGAGCACGGGCCCGTTCGCCGCCCACGGCCGAGGAGATCCGGAAGCGCGCATTTTTGCCTGGCGCGACGGCGGATGGCGCGCGCTCGCGGGCGGGCTCCCCGAGCCGCTTCCCGCGATGCCGTATGCGCTCGTCGCCACCGAGGGCCGGGTGTTCGCCGGCCTCGCGGACGGGCAACTCTGGGAGAGCGTCGACGGCGGCGAGAGCTGGCACGCGTGCTCGCTCGACGGAGACGCGCTCATGAGGCTCAACGCGCTCGCCTACGCCGCGGCCTGAACGCGAAGGCCGTCAGCCAGCCATGAAGAGCTCGATTGTCGAGATCACCACCCCGCACGGCGTCGCCGACGCCTACCTGACGCGACCCGATGAACGGCGCCACCCGGGAGTGCTGCTCGTCATGGACGCGTACGGTCTGCGGCCGACGATCTACGAAATGGCCGATCGATTCGCCGCCGACGGATACGCTGTGCTGGCCCCGAACGTCTTCTACCGCGGCGGCCGTTCGCCGGTGCCATTGGGTGACCTAACCGATCGCGAACAACGCACGCGCGTCTTCCAGGCGGTTCAGCCGATGATCGAGCAGCTCACCCCCGAGGGGCTCGCCGCCGACGGGGCGGCCTACCTCGGTTGTCTCGCAGAGGTGGCGTCGCCCGGGCCGGTCGCCATCACCGGCTACTGCATGGGCGGGCGCGTCGGCTGGCGGATCGCAGCAGCCCACCCCGATCGGGTCGCGTCGCTCGCCGCGTTCCATCCCGGCCGCCTCGTCACCGATGCCCCCGAAAGCCCGCATCGATCGGCCTCCGACCTGACGGCCGAGTTGTACTTCGGCTTCGCCGACCAGGACCCGAGCATGACCGCCGAGCAGATCGCAGCCCTCGAGCGCACGCTCCGAGAGGTCGGCGCGCACTACCGCTCGGAGATCTACGAGGGCGCGCAGCATGGTTACACGATGGCCGACACGCCTGCCTACGACGAGGCCGCGCGCGAGCGCCACTTCCGCGAGCTGCGCGCGCTGCTGGCGCGAACGCTATGAACGCGATGTCGACACTGAGGTTGGGCGACACGGAGGTGACCCGGATCGGGCTCGGCACGAACCGGCTCACGAACAGGCCCGAGAACGTCGCTTTCGTGAAGGAGGCGGTCGCCGCCGGAGTGCCCTATATCGACACCGCCCACCTCTACACGCGCGGGGAGAGCGAAGAGACGATCGGCACGGCGCTCTCGCCCGTCCCCGAGGGCTGCGTCGTGGCGACGAAGGGGGGATTCCATCCCGGGGAGGGGCGCCCTGAGGCGCTCCGGGCTCAGATAGAGGAGAGCCTTCGCCGGCTGCGGACGGACAGCATCGCGCTCTACTACCTGCATCGGGTCGACCCGGAGACGACGCTCGAGAAGAGTCTCGCGACGATCGCGGAGTACCGAGACAGCGGGAAGGTCCGCAACGTCGGAGTCTCCCAGGCGGCCGTCGACGAGATCGAGCGAGCGCGCGAGATCGTCCCGATCGCCGCCGTTCAAAACCGCTACAACCTCTCCGAGCGCACATACGACGACGTCGTCGACTACTGCGCCGGCGAAGGCATAGCCTTCGTTCCCTTCTTCCCGCTGCGCGGCGACGCTAGCCGCACGCTCGCCGAAATCGCCGAGCGACGCGGCGCCACTCGCGCCCAGATAACCCTGGCCTGGCTGCTCAGGCGCTCTCCTGCGATGCTGCCGATCCCGGGCACCCTCTCGATCGATCACCTGAGGGAGAACCTGGCGGCGCTCGAGATCGAGCTGAGCGACGACGAGTTCCAGGCCCTGCGGTAGGACGCGATCTCGACTTCGGGCTCGGCCGCTTTCGGGATGATGGTGGCGTGCTGCTGATGCTGGCGACCTTGAGCGACCGTCGCGACTTCGGCGAGGACTGGTTGCTGGAGCGGAAGTTCGACGGCGAGCGCTGCGTCGCCCGCAAGGAGAGCGACGTCGTGCGGCTCGAGTCGCGCACCGGAAAGGACCTCTCCGCCACCTACCCCGAGGTGCGCTCGGCGGTGGCGGCGCAGCGGGCGCGGAAGCTGGTGCTGGACGGGGAGGTGGTCGCGTTTGAGGGGAAGCAGACGTCGTTCGGTCGGTTGCAGCAGCGCCTGGGCGTCGGGTCGCCTTCCGCAGAACTGGTCGCGGAGTTCCCGGTCGTCTACTGCGTGTTCGACCTGCTCGAGCTCGACGGCGACGACCTCAAGGGCCGGCCGCTGCTCGAGCGGCGCGCGCGGCTGACTAAGGCGGTTCGAACGCGGAAAGCGTTGCAGGTGAGCGAAGCGTGGCGCGGCGACTCGCAGCGGCGGTTCGCCAAGGCGTGCCGGTCCGGCTGGGAGGGGCTGATCGCGAAACGCGCGGACGCGCCGTACAGCGGAGGCCGGTCGCGCGACTGGCTGAAGCTGAAGTGCGCCTGGGAGCAGGAGCTGGTGATCGGCGGCTTCACCGATCCCGGCGGCACCCGCGTGGAGTTCGGCGCGTTGCTCGTCGGCTACCACGAGCAGGGAGGGCTGCGCTACGCGGGCAAGGTCGGTACCGGGTACAGCGCGGCGACACTGCGCGAGCTCGGCGCCCGGCTGCGCAAGCTGGAGACGCCCGAGTCCCCGTTCGTCGACGCGCGCCCCGTTCCGCGCGGCGCGCACTGGACGCGGCCGGAGCTCGTCGCTCAGATCGCGTTCGCCGAGTGGACGCGTGAGGGGCGACTGCGGCAGCCGCGCTTCCTCGGGTTGCGGGACGACAAGCGCCCGAAGGAGGTCGTGCGCGAGAGGCCTCGGTAGCGACGCTAGGCACCCACGGACCTGCGCCTGGCCGCGCTCGACACGATCGTCACGGACTCGGAGGGTGCGCAACCCGGCGTTGATTGGCGGCGGACCACAGCCGCGACAGCGCGACCGCGGGGGGCGTGACCGGGAGCTTCAACGCGAACCAGACGACGAACGCGACGGCGCCGGAAGCCACGATCACCATCACCAGCGAGCCCGTCGGCGTGTAGAGGACGAAGTGGGTCACCGGTCAGGCCTGCTGCTCGCGGCGTCGCAGGAGAAATGCCCAGAGCGGGCTCAGCGCCGCGGCGCCGGGTACCACCAACTCCACGACCTCTGGCGGACGATCGGTTACGTCGACATTGCACGCGGCAAGACCGGCTGGGGTGCTCAGGACCGGCGCGGCTTCGCGAGGCCCGCAGACGAGCTGCCATCCGCGCCCCACGAGCGGGCGCCCAGCTGAAACGGCTGCGCTACTAGGAGGCGCTTCCGGCCGAGCAGGTAGGCGGCGCGGGCGGCACTAGGCGCTCCGCCGAGTCACCTCGGGGGTTGGCTCTGCCGCGGAAGCGTCAAGGACGAGCCGCAGGCTCCGTTGAGTAGTCGAGTCCGATCCGCGCGGCAGCGATGGTAAATGGCGCTGCGAGTCGCGCGCGAGCACCAGGCAGAGAAGGGCGAGCGGAAGCTCGACGAGCACGGCCTCGACGAGGGCGAGGACGAGCTCGGTCTGGGTCGACGCGGTGAGGACATCGAACCAGGCATCGACGAACAACAGCGTCGCCGCCGCAGTCGCTGCACCTTCGAGCCACGGCGAGCGCCGCCAGGCCGTGACGGCCACCGCGAGCAGAAGCAGCGCGAGGGCGACGTCGAAGCCGGACCAGGCGATGTCCCAGTGCGCGGACCGGTGCGTCGACGGCAGGACGACGACCAGCAGCACGACCGTCGGCACCAGAAGGACGGCCGCGAGCGCGAACAACGGCACGGCCCAGTCCGGAGCGCGCCAGTCAGACCCGGCGCTCACCGCGGTCGGCCCGGGTGCGGCACGTCGACCGCGTCTTGGCTCGTGCGCGCTCACTTGATGCTCAAACGACGCAGCCGCGGATCCTCTGCCCGGCGACAGGCCGTGACCGCCGATCGTCCCGACGGGCCAGCTAGCGCGGCACGAGCCTGAGCGTGGCGGCTCGCGCCTCCGGGCCGGCAGTTGGATCGACGTAGCTCGCCGGGTAGCGGTGGTACTTCGTGCGATAGGCGGCGTCGATCTCGTCGTTGGCCTCCTCGTCAGCCTCGACGAAGACGACGTCCTTGTCGACGCCGCCGGCGCTGATGTGGCCCTCGTGGCGGTCCTGGGTGCCGCGGAACCAGTTGCTGGTGCGCCCGTAGACCGACCGGACGTAGAGGTCGTCGCCGTGGCGGACGACCCAGATGGTGACCGGCTTCCGCAGCGAGCCGTCGCCTCTCGTGGACGCGAGCTCGAGCTCGTCTGCCGCTGCGATCTTGCCGAGCTCGTCGCTCGTCCACGCGGCCATCAAAACTCCACCATGACCTTGATCGCCTCGCGGTCGTTCATGGCGCGGTAACCGTCCGGCACCTCGTCGAGGCCGATGACTCTGTCGAAGACGCGGCCGGGCTCGATGCGGCCTTCGAGAACGTCCGGCATCAGCTCCTCGATGTAGGCGCGCGCCGGAGCCGGACCGCCCGCGATGGTGACGTTTTCGAAGAAGGTCGTCACCGCCTCGGGCACCGAATCTTCCTGTGGAAGGCCGACGCGGCCGACTGCGCCACCCGCGCGGACGATGCTTAGCGCGGTGACCGTCGACTGACCGTGGCCGACGCACTCGAGAACGGAGTGAGAGCCGAGCCCGTCGGTGAGCTCGCGCACGCGCTCGACCGCCTCGTCGCCTCGCTCGCTGACGACATCCGTCGCGCCGAAGTCCCGTGCCAGCGCGATGCGGTCGGGATGACGGCCCAGGATGATGATCCGCTCGGCACCGAGACGCCGGGCGGCGATCACGCCGCACAAGCCGACGGCGCCGTCGCCGACAACCGCCGCCGTCTTGCCAGCGCCGACCTTAGCGGCCAGGGCCGCGTGATGGCCTGTCGACATCACGTCCGACAGTGTGAGAAGCGACGGCATCAGCGCGTTGTCCCTGTCGACCGGCAGCATGACGAGCGTCCCGTCCGCCTGGGGGACGCGCACCGCCTCGCCCTGTCCGCCGTCGACACCGTCCGAGCCGTACCTGCCTCCGTGGAGGCAGGAGCTGTGCAGTCCCTCCTGGCAGAAGACGCAGGTGCCGTCCGACCATAGGAACGGCGTGACCACGACGTCGCCGACGCTGACCGTGCGGACGTCGGCGCCGACGGCTTCGACGACGCCGATGAACTCATGTCCCATCCGGCGCCCCGTCTCGCTGCGTTCCATCTGCTGGTACGGCCAGAGATCGCTGCCGCAAATCGCGGCCCGGGTGACGACGACTAGGGCGTCGGTCGATTCGATGAGACGGGCATCGGGAACCGTCTCGACACGAACGTCGCCGGCGCCGTACATGACAGTCGCTCGCATTCGCGACACTGAAGCACAGGACCGCTCCGTGCCGCAGCGTTAGCTCTCTCGACGAGATCAGGAGGCCGACATGCAGATCACCAGAAACACCAACGCGACCGGGGCCGGGCCGAGCGAGTGGTTCACCGGCGCGGTCTATCTGGACGCGGTCGCGACGCCGTCAGCCGGCGCGCGCCTGCACGCGGTCTGCGTCCACTTCACCCCCGGTGCGCGCACCGCGTGGCACATGCACCCGAACGGTCAGACGATCTACGTCCTCGAGGGCGTCGGCCTCGCGCAGCGGCGCGGCGGCCCGATCGAGGTGATCCGCCCGGGCGACCGCGTGTTCTTCGAGCCGGGCGAGGATCACTGGCACGGCGCGGCTCCGACCCGCCTCATGACCCACCTCGCGATGCTCGAGGTCGACGCCGAAGGCAACCCGGCGACGTGGGGTGACCACGTCACCGACGAGGAGTACGCGGCGGCGCCCGCCATCGACGATTGAGTCGCCGATCGGCAGGTGCTTCGCCCAAGCCCACTCGACGAGATCGCCCCCGGCTTCTGGCGGTTCAGCGCCGTCCGGAACGGCCTTCCGCCGATGATGATGGTTCGACCCGGTGTCGGGCCCGCTCCGGTCCACAAACGGCTCGGTCGTCGCCGGCGAGAGCGAGCTCCTCGCTGCGCTCGACGAGATCGTGCGTGGACGGGTGCGCATCCTCGTCACCACCCCCTTCCACGTGCGCGGCTCCGAGCTTCTCTGGCGGCGCTGGCGCGACAGGCACGAGGTCACGATCTTCGGGCACGAGCACTGCGCCACGCGGCTCGACGACCGCTCCGCCTTCCGTCCGTTTCGCGGCGGCGAGACGCTCGACGGCGGCGTACGCGCACACACAATCGGGCGGCCGCGGCGCGCCGAGACCCCGTTCGAGCTGCCGTCGCACCGTGCCCTGGCCTTCGGCGACACCGTGCTCGAGATCGATGGTGAGCTGCGCGTATGGCCGAGGCACCGTAACGGTGAGGGTGGTCGCGTCTGGTACGAGGAGCGGTTCCGGCCGTCGCTGGATGCGCTGACGCGGCTCGACGTCGAGCGGGTGCTCGTAACGCACGGCGAGCCGGTCCTGCGCGACGGCGCCCGCGCGCTGGCGGCCGCTCTCGCACGGCCGCCCTGGAGCAGGTCGTCGCTGTACTGACCCCGTAAAGGCTCGCCTCGGTTGTCCTGCGCGGCTACGTGCTCGGCCGCTAGAAAGGTCCCGCCAGGGCGGCGTGCCGCTCGTGGCGGGCGAGCTCCACGACGACCTGCGCGACGAGCGCGGCAGCAAGGAGCCAGAGAACCGCCGGTGGCGAGAGGAACCACGAGAGGCCGACGAGGAGGCCTGCCACGGCGGCGGTCACGAGACGCAGCACGACGTCGGGATCCACGAGAGCCGGTGGCGTCGCGAGCTGAATCGCCGCAAGCCCCGCCATGCACAGCGCCGTTCCCGCCGCCGCGACCCAGCCCACGCGGTCGTAGCGGGTTCCGGGCTCGACGGAGAAGATCGCCAGCTTCACGCCGACGCCGAGCGCGGCAATTCCAGCCGCGACGAAGTAGTGCGCGTAGACGTACGTGATCCCGCTGCGAACGTTGCGCGTAACCACGGAGGCCGCGTCCAGGAAGTCAAAGTAGAGCCACCAGATAGCGGCGGCCGTGAGGAAGCCGGCGAAGGCAACCAGGCCCGAGCGCACCGTCCAGCTGACCTCGGCGGTCCCGAGGACGACGCCGATCACTCCCTCGCCGAGGACGATGATGACGAGCAAGCCGAAGCGCTCGGGGATGTGGCGCGGGTTCACCGGCACGCCGCGCAGCAACCGCCAGGCCCTGATCGGTGCAACGTGCTCGAACGCGAGTGCGATTCCCCAGAAGACGTACTTCCACGGCACCGGGACGGCCAGGGAGATCAGCCAGTCGGCCACCGCGATGCCGAACATGAGGATGAACCACCCGGCGACAGGGCGGGCGATCTCTACGTCGCGATAGACGCGCGCGTAGAGGACGAGCAAGATCGCGCGGACCGAGACGTACGCGACGACGAAGCTGTTCTGCCCGCCGTGCAGCGCGTCCGGGACGGTGCTGGCGAGCCCGGCGACGGCGAACATGCCGAGCAGGGTCAGCAGCCGGTAGACCACGTCGTCGGTATCGAACCGCGTCGCGTAGAACGTGAACCCGGCCCAGGCCCAGCCGACCGGAAGGAAGAGGGCGAGAAAGCGCCCGAAGCCCGCTGCGGTCGGATCGGCGCTCAGCGTCGATGCGACCTCAGCGATCGCGGCGACGAAGACGAGGTCGAGGAACAGCTCCAGCCAGGTCGCGCGGCGGTCTTCCTCGGCCTCGAGCGTACGCAGCCGTGGCGGCTCGAGGAAACGCGCGAACCCGCTCAGCGGCCCTGCAGGTTGGGCTTGCGCTTTCCGATGAACGCGGTCAGGCCTTTCTTCTCACACGCCGTCGCCGGTCGTCTTCGCCGGTCCGCGTCGGAACCCTAGGGTCGTCGGCGGACGAGCTTTCCCCGGGGGGTCCGGCGATGCGCCTTCGAGGCTTGCCGCCGCGGTGGCCTCACGCCTGCGGCCGGTAGGCCAGATAGACCACACCGTTCTCGTAAGACTCACAGGCCGCGACCGACAGCTTGCTCGGCGCGGCATCCTCGGGGAAGAGCCGCGGGCCCGACCCGCTGGTGAGCGGATAGACGAACAGGTGCAGCTCGTCGACGAGGCCGTCGGCGAGGAGCGCTCGCACCAGCGTGCCGCTGCCGCTGACGTAGAGGTCGCCTTCGACCTCGTCCTTGAGGTTGCGGATCGCGTCGGGGTCGTACGGCCCGATGATCTTCGAGTTCCTCCACGTCGCATTCGTCAGCGTCGCGGAGACGATGTATTTGGTGGTTTCGTTGAAGAACGGCGCCCCTGGATCGTCCTCCACGGTCCGCGTCGACCACGCCGGCTCGAACATCTCGTAGGTCGTGCGCCCGAGCAGAATTCCGCGGCTACGTTCGGTGACCGCGCCGATCGCCTTTGCCATCTGGGGGTGGAAGCCGTAGTCGGACGTCCACGTCGGCGCGTCGATCACACCGTCGAGGGTCATGAACTCGTGCACGTGTATTGCTCCCACTGGTCACCTCCATGTCGATGTTGCCGTGTGGACCATTCCATCGCGGCGAAGTCATCGATCGCGGAGGCCGAGATGACTTCGTCGTGGACTTGTCGCGAAAGTCCTCGACGCCCGCTGGCCGGGACGGTCAGATCGCCGGGAGAGTCGTCTCGCGCTCGAGGCTTTCGGTCCGGCTTCGTCCGAGCTTGGCAGCGGTGACGACGCAAACCCTCGAGTCGTCGTCCTTGCGTACGAACGCTGCCGCGATGTGGTTGCCTCCGGCAAAACGGTGGTAACCGACGAAGGTCACCGGCTGGCCGCGCAGCCAGAGGCGCTCGCCGTCACGGAAGTCATTTCCTTCCATCGCGTCACTCCTCGCTCTTGGCTTGGCCCATTCAACTTAGGGAGCCGCTCGCTACCCGTGGGAGACAGTCTGGTGCGCATCTTGTTTCAGGCTTGTGGCCGCCCGGCGACGAGCCGCGGAAGGCCGGCGGTGCGTCGGTCGTTGCCCGAGTAGGAGCAAGGAGGTGAATGCCATGGTGGGTGTCGTGTTGGTCGGTGCGTTTCTGATCCTCGTCGGTCCCCTCTCGTACTACTTCGGTGTTGATTCGCGCCTCACCAAGAAGCGCGACCGCGACTGGTGGCCCGCGCGGCCGCGCCGGTAGCGGACCGCGACCGGCGGCCTCGCGATGAGTTTGCTGCGGGGCGAGCGTCTTATTTCGCGATCCGAGTAGCGTTCGACCGGAGGATTCGCCCCTTTGGTGGGCGGCCGAGGTCAAGACGAGGGAGAGAAGATGGCTGAGCACAAGACAGGAACCCGCGAGGAATGGCAGGCGGCTCGGGACGAGCTTGCGAAGCTCGAGGCCGAGCAGGCGCAGCGAAACGAGGAGATCAAGAAGCAGCGGCTCGAGCTCCCCTGGGTGCCGGTCGAGAAGGAGTACGAGTTCGACACCGAGGAGGGCAAGAAGACGCTCGCGGAGCTGTTCGAAGGCCGCTCACAGCTGCTCGCCTACAACATCATGTTCGGGCCCGACTACGAGAACGGCGCCTGCCCCGGCTGCACCAACCTGGGCGACGGGCTCGACGGCTCGCTCGTCCACCTGAACCACCGCGACGTGACCCTGATCTGCTTCTCGCGGGCGCCCATCGAGCGTCTGACCGCCTACAAGAAGCGGATGGGCTGGCAGTTCCCCTACGTCTCCACCTACAACACCGACTTCGCCTTCGACTTCGGCCTCGCGCTGACCGAGGAGCAGTCGCAGCAGATCCCCGAGGTGAAGGAAATGGTCGACAACCCGCCCGAGTGGCTCGAGGAGTGGGCGGGCCAAGTCGGCGCTGCGCTCGAGGACGGGCTGCGCGAGAGCCCCAGCTGGATCGCCTTCGCGCGCGAGAACGGCACCGTCTACCACACGTACACCGTGATTGCGCCCGATCCGTTCGTCGCGCCCTACTACAGCTCCCTGCTCGACCGGACCCCGAAAGGGCCGCCCGACGAGCCTCGCGCCTGGCGGAAGGACGAGTACCCCGACTGAAGGGCGGGCGGCGGTCGCCGCCCGCCCGCGCGGCTTACGCCGCCATTCGGATGGACGAGTCGCCGTCCAGCGCGCGCAGCCTGCGGATGCGCTCGCCGATCGGCGGGTGCGTCATGAAGAGGGTCGCCACGCCGCTCCGCGGCAGCGGGTTGACGGCGTAGAGCGACGCGGTCGCGGGGTTCACGCTCATCGGCACCGCCTGCGCACCACGCTCGAGCGTCTCGAGCGCGTTCGCCAGGGGCTCCCCGCGGCCGAGCAGCTGCGCGCCGGTCGCGTCCGCGAGGTACTCCCGCTGGCGCGACACCGCGAGCTGCAGCAACATCGCCGCGAGCGGCGCGAGGATGATCGTGGCGAGCGTTCCGATCAGGCCGAGGGGGCCCGAGTCCTCGTCGTCCCCACCGAAGAGCAGCGAGAACTGGAGGACGTTCGCGATTGCCGAGATCGCTCCGGCCACCATCGCCGCGATCGAGGAGACGAGGATGTCGCGGTTCTTGATGTGCGCGAACTCGTGCGCCAGGACGCCCTTCACCTGGTCCGGCGGCAAGTGCTGCAGCAGGCCCTGCGTGACCGCGACCGCGGCGTGCTTCGGGTTGCGGCCGGTCGCGAACGCGTTCGGCTGCTCCGAGGGGATGAGGAAGAGCCGCGGCACGGGCACCTGCGCTCGCTGGGCGAGGTCCTGCACGATGGCTTCGAGCTCGGGCATGGTGCCTGGCTCGACCGGTTGCGCCCGGCTTGCCTTCAGCGCGAGCTTGTCCGAGAACCAGTAGCCGGCGACGTTCAGCAGCACCGCCAGGGCCACGAAGATGTAGAGCGCGCCTCCGCCGATCAGGGCGCCGATCGCGATGAGCAGACCCGTCAGGCCCGCGATGAGCAGCCATGTACGCGTCTTGGTCGCGAAGCGAGTTGCTGTGATGTTCATGGTCAGAGTCTCCTTTCGACTGAGCGCCGTAGTTGACGATCAGCCGAAGGTCTCTCCCGCCTCGTTGTGCGGCCGGCGCGCCCGGGCTCCTGGATAGAGAGCCGTACTGACGGGCGACACCCGTTCGGGGATACTGCCCCTCGGCATCGCGATCATAGCGGTCGCGGGCAACCGAACGGCCACACCGTTTCACGGGCCCCTAAGGAGATCGGAGAGGGTGTAACGTTTTCGCGCTGCGGCCGGACTGAGTGCCATGCCCGTCCGGCTGGTAGCGGCCTCTCTCGCTTGTGCGGCGCTGGCTGCCGCTTCGCCTGCGGTCGCACAGGCGCCGCGTTCGAGGGTCACGGTGAAGGCGTCCTCTTTCGGGCGCATCCTGTTCGACGGCCGTGGCTATGTCCTCTACGCCTTTACGCGCGATTCGCGGGCGAAGAGTGCGTGCAGCGGGGCGTGTGCTCGCGCGTGGCCGCCGTACATCGTGAAGTCACGCCCGCGCCCAGGCGCAGGAGTTGTGGCTCGCCGTCTAGGGACGACAAAGCGAGCAGACGGCTCGCTTCAGGTCACCTACGCCGGACGCCCGCTCTACTACTACGTCGGGGACCGAAAGCCCGGCCAGATTCTGTGCCAGAACGTGACCGAGTTCGGCGGGGTCTGGCGCGTTGTTCGTCCGTCCGGCCGGCTTGTGGGCTAACCCGGCGAGGTCGACGGCGCTCACCGCCGCCTCGACCGTGTAACGGAACGCCTGCGTCGACGACTAATCGAACGCCAACGCTCAAAGGAGGACAAGGATGACATTGCCGGGTGTGTTCATTCAGAGCAACGAGGCCGACGCGAATCGCGTGTTCGGTTTTCTCCGCGGCGACGACGGACAGCTATCGGGGCCCGCGATTACCGCTAGCGGCGGACGCGGTGACGACGTGCCGCACCTCACGTCGCAGGGCTCGGTCGTGCTTTCGTCGGACCGAGCGCGGCTGCTGGTGACGAACGCCGGCAGTGACGACGTCAGTGTGGTGGCCATCCGAGACGAGCCGCAGGTCGTTGCGGTGGTGCCGTCCGGCGGAGCCGCACCGAAGAGCGTCGCCGAGCACAACGGCCTCGTCTACGTGCTCAACACGGGCGACCACTCGCTCGCCGGTTTCAGGCTCGCGGAAGAGCGGCTCGTGCCGCTCGAGGGCTCGCGGCGCGAGCTCGGCTCCGACGCCGATCCGGCGCAAGTTGGGTTCGCTCCCGACGGCACCGCGGTCGTGGTCACTGACCGCGGCGCGAACGCCATCCTCGTCTACCCGGTCGGCAGAGACGGGCTGCTGGGCGATCCGGACGCGACGGCGTCGGCAGGGCCGACGCCGTACGGCTTCACGTTCGCAGCCGGGGGCACGCTTGTTGTCGCCGAGGCATTCGGAGCGGCGAAAGGCAAGGCCGCGGCATCGTCGTACCGGTTGGACGGGAGCAGCGCGGAGGTCGTCACGAGCTCGGTCGGAAACGGCCGCAGCGAGATCTGCTGGGCAGTCGCGTCGGCCGACGGTCGTCACGTGTTCACGACGAACTTCGCCGACGGTGCGGTTTCGCGTTACAGCGTCTCGTCCGAAGGCGAGCTCGTGCTCGATGACGCCGTCGCAGCGGTCGCCGTCGATGGCCAGCCCGGGCTTCGGGACGAGGGCCTCAGTGGAGATGGGCGGTTTCTGTATGCGATCGACGCGGACGGTGGGCGCATCTTCGGGTGGCGCGTGGGCGACGGAGCGCTCACGCCGCTGGGCTCGTGGAATGGGCTGCCGAAGACCGTCGCGGGGCTCGCGGCGACCTGAACAACAAACGCGGCAGCGGCGCCCCGCTGCGCCGCTGCCGTGGCGTTACATTCGCGCGATGCAGCAGGTGCTCTCGCGCGAAGACGCGTGTCTCGTCGAAGGGCTGCGCGCCGGAGACGAGGCCGCATTCGCCGCGCTGATGCGGATGTACGGCGCCGGGATGCTGCGGGTTGCACAGATGTTCGTCCCGAGCCGCGCGGTCGCCGAGGAGGTCGTGCAGGAGGCGTGGCTCGGGGTCTTGAAGGGGATCGACCGTTTCGAAGGACGCTCGTCGCTCAAGACGTGGCTCTTCCGCATCGTCGTGAACACCGCCAAGACGCGTGGTGTCCGAGAAGCGCGAAGCGTGCCGTTCTCTTCGCTCGGCGACGACGAGGACGACGTCACAGTGTCTCCCGAACGCTTCCTCGGTGACGGCGACCGTTTCCCGGGACACTGGTCCGTCCCTCCCGGAAGCTGGGCGGGCGTTCCCGAGGCGCGCCTGCTCGCAGCGGAGACGATGGACGTCATCCGTCGCGAAATCCAGCGGCTTCCATCCTCGCAACGCGCGGTCCTCACGCTCCGCGACATCGAAGGCTTGAGCGCCGGCGAGGTCTGTAGTGCACTCGAAGTGACGGAGCCAAATGGCCGGGTGCTTCTCCACCGCGCGCGTGCGAAGGTGCGAGCCGCACTCGAGGAATATCTGCGATGAGGCTCGATCGAGAACTTGCTTGTCAGGAGGTCGTCGAGCTGGTGACGGCGTACCTCGAGGACGCGCTGGATCCTGGCGACCGCGAGCGCTTCGAGGAGCACCTCGTCTTCTGCGACGGATGCGAGAACTACGTGGAGCAGGTGCGTACGACGATCCGCCTGACGGGCCGCGCCGAGCACGAGCTTCCTGCTGAATTGGAGGCGCAGCTGCTCGAAGCGTTCCGCGGCTGGCGCGCAGGTTGATCGCGTACAAGTTCCTCGCGCCGGGCACGGTGGGGCCGTTTACCGGCTTCCGCTGGCGCCCCAACATCTGGGTCGAAGCAGAGGGAGCGCAGCCATGCCGACACGGCGTACACGCCTGCCGCCCGAAGCACCTGCCAATGTGGCTCGGCGCCGAGCTGTGGGAGATCGAGCTCGGTGGCGACATCATCGAGGGGAAGCGAAAGGTCGTCGCGCAGAGAGGTCGGCTGACGCGGCTGATCGAGCAATGGACGTCCGAGCTGGCAGTGGAGTTCGGCCGCTTCTGTGCGTGCCGCACACGCGAGCGCGTCGGCGTTCTCCCGTTGCTGGCCGGCTACGCCACCGATGTCGATCGTTTCGTCGCCCAGGGTCGAACGCCGCTTGCCGCATTTGCGGCGGCGCGCGCTGCGGAGCTTTGCGACGGGCCCGCGGCGTACGAGGCGGAACGTCTCGCGCAGGCGGCCTGGTTGGCTGAGCGTGTCGGACTGGAGCGCCCAAACAGCTGCGGCTAACTCAACAGCGCGAAGATCCGCTCGCAAATTGCGGGCTGCTGAGGAGCCGACCGCCGCGGGATGAATCCTTTGCGCGCCCGACCCGTCTGGGAGGACGAGGCGATCGCTAGCGTAGAGAGGGTGCCGGCCGACCCCGCCGTCGAGACCACCCGCCTGCACAAGCGCTACGGCGACGTCCAGGCACTTCGCGGTATCGATCTGTGGGTCGAGACGGGCAGCGTCTTCGGGCTCCTCGGCCCCAACGGCGCCGGCAAGACGACGGCGGTGCGCATCCTGACCACCCTGCTGCGGCCGGACGAAGGCTCGGCGCGCGTCACGGGCTTCGATGTCGTCCGCGACGCGAGGAAAGTTCGGGAGCACATTGGGCTGGCCGGCCAGTACGCCGCCGTGGACGAGAACCTCACCGGCTTCGAGAACCTCGAGATGGTCGGTCGGCTCTACCACCTCAGCCGAGGCCACTCGCGTGAACGCGCGCGAGAGCTCCTGTCGTCCTTCGAGCTCTCCGAGGCCGCCGATCGCCTTGTCCGGACGTACTCAGGCGGGATGCGCCGGCGCCTCGACCTCGCGGCCGCGCTGGTCGCCCGGCCTCCGGTCCTGTTCCTCGACGAGCCGACGACCGGACTCGACATCCGGAGCCGCATCGGGCTTTGGGACGCCATCGAGGCGCTCGTTTCGGAGGGGACGACGGTGCTCCTCACCACGCAGTACCTCGACGAGGCCGATCGGCTCGCCGATCGCATCGCTGTGATCGACCAGGGCTTGGTCATTGCCGAAGGGACGCCGGACGAGCTCAAGACCCAGGTCGGCGGCGAGCGGCTCGACATCCACCTCTGCGACGGCCGACGTGGAGAGGAGGCCGCCGCGGCCCTGGCCTCGATCGCCAGCGATCGCCCATTTCTCGAGGACGGGTTTGTCCGCGTCCCCGTCACCGAGCGCCGAGGGACGATCGCCGCTGCGGTCCGTCGGCTGGACGACGCCGGGATCGCAATTGACGACATCTCCGTCAGCAGCCCGACGCTGGACGACGTCTTTCTGAACCTGACGGGCCGTGTGGCCGAGCCGGAAACCCAGGAGGCGGAGGTGCAGTCTCAATGACGGCGCTTCGTTACGGGATCTCCGACACCCTCGTCCTGGCGAAGCGCAGCCTGCTGCGCATACCGCGCCAGCCCGACTTACTCGTCGGCTTCACGGTCCAGCCGATTCTCTTCGTACTGCTGTTCGTGTACGTCTTCGGCGGGGCGATCAAGACTCCCGGCTTCGACTACGTCGACTTCCTGATGCCCGGGATCATCGTCCAGTCGATCGTCTTCGGCGGCTTCGTGACGGCGCTCGGGCTTGCGGACGACCTGAAGAAGGGACTGATGGACCGGTTTCGGTCGCTGCCGATGACCCGCTCGGCGCTGCTGACCGGACGCACGCTCGGAGACGTCGTAACGAACATCTTCCAGCTGGTCGTGATGTTCACCGTCGGGATCCTCGTCGGCTTCAACTTCTCGAGCAGCGTCGGGGAGGTCGTCGCCGGGATCGCGCTGCTCCTGCTCATCGGCTATGCCTTCTCCTGGGTCTTTGCCTTCATCGGCCTGTCGTCGTCCTCGCCGGAGGCGTCGAACGCGTATGGGTTCACGATCCTGTTCCCGCTCACGTTCGTCTCCTCGGCGTTCGTGCCTGTCGACTCGATGCCCAGCTGGCTGCAGCCGATCGCCGAGCACAACCCGTTCACGACCATGGTCGACGCCGCACGCGCCCTGTTCCTCGGGACTCCGGCCGGTAACGACGTCTGGCTGGCGGTCGTCTGGACGATCGCGATCATCGCAGTCTTCGCCCCGCTCTCGGCGTGGCGCTACCGGCGCGTCGTGACGCAGTAAGGCACGTCGATGGGCTGCGAACCGCGCAGATTTCAGGACCGCGGTCCATTTGGGCCACACGCCTCGACGTGGAGGAGCCGGCCGTAGCGCTTCACGCCGCCTTCGCGAGCGGCTGAGCCGACGCGGGGCGGTAGCGGGCGTGGTACCCGCGGCGCCTCGCGAGCCACGCCAGAGGCGCGAGCGCGAGACGCTGGAGCCAGAACGGTACGAAGGCTTTCTGGACCTCGTGCTCGAACTCGCGCGTGAACAGCGCGAGGTCGAGCGGCCTCGGGATTCCGCGCCTCATCGTCCGGCCCTGCTCGGCGAGCGCGACCGCCGTCTCGAACAGCTGTTCCATCTTGAGCGCCGGACGGATGTCGACGCGGACGAGTGCCGCTCCGCTGCCTGGGTTGGTCGCAGACCCACGAGCTCAGATCCGCGATCTGCGAGGGAGTGCTGTCGGGCCTCTCAGCTGGGCTTCGCAGGACGAGTGCGTCTCCTCACTCGCGCGCCTCGAAGCGCGTCAGGAGGCCGCGGTCGCGGGAGTACGTGAGCATCGCGTCCGCCGAGTCGAGCGAGGCCCAGCGCGCGTCGTCGATCTCGCCGCTCGGTTTGAGAGCTTCGCCGACCGGCCTCATCTCCCAATACCTCACGGTCTTCGGCCTGCCTCGCGAGTCGCGGTAGGAGATCGTGCCGAGGTCGCGGGTAAGCCGGCAGCGAAGGCCGGTCTCCTCCTCGACCTCCCGGACTGCGGCAGCCTCCTCGGTCTCGCCCTCGTGGAGCTTGCCCTTGGGGAACGACCAGTCGTCGTACGCGGGCCGGTGGACGAGGACGATCTCGAGCAGGTCCCCGTCACCGCGACGCCAGACGACGCCGCCGGCTGCACGGACCACGTCCTCGCTCAGGGCGAAGCCGTCCTCGAGAGCTTCTTCCACGCCTTTCGCCAGCGTTTCCGTGCTCGTGTGGCGGCTGCGCGCTCGAGCCCTGCAAGCTCGCCGGCTGCAAACGCCGTCGGGACGGAGCGGCTCGTCCGCACCTGCGCTCTCAGCCAACGCTCTGCCACGACGGCATCGCGCTGCTCTCCTAGCACGTCCTGGAGCTTGGCGGCCGCCGCCGCCTCCGCACGCGTCTGCTTGCCGAGCACCGGGGCCGCCGCCTCGGCCGCATACCGCGCCCGCTTGGCTCGGATGCGCACGGCGTGTAGCTCTTCGTCGGTCGGTTGGTCGCCGAGCGCTTCCACCTGTCGCGCGAGCTTCCGCAGCGGTTGGCGGACAAGCTGACGGAGCACGACCTTGCCGGACGACGCGGCATCGGTCGCGAATACGGGCGCGTTCGCCGCGTCGATCAGGCGATCGAGGAGCTCGAGGTAGCGCTCGCCGCGAAGAACTCCCAGGAGCTCGTCGTACGCGGCCGCGCGGGCGGTTCGTAGGCTCGCCAGCCCCCGCTCGGCGCCTCCTTTGTCCTCCTCCGGCAGACCGTCGACTCGGCCTGCGATCCGCGCGAGCAGGACATCGGCGTCCCGAACCGCCCCGAGGCTCTCGGCCAGCCAGCCAAGCTCGCTCCGAAGCGACTGCGCCCAATCCGGGTCGAGGAGGGACCGGAAGGTGCGCAGGTCCGAGCGCAGGCGCCGCGTTGCAACGCGCGTCTGATGAACACCCTCGGGATCGGTGTCCAGCCGCGCGATCGGGTCGTGCCGGATCAGCCGCTCCACCGAGGCGGCGATCGCGCGCCGAACGACGTCCTCGATCGTCGCGTCCGCCGCAAGCTCGTCGACGAGAACTTCGGGCCGCCGTGAAGCTCGGGCTCCGAGGGCGCGAACGACCTTCGGCGTCGGATCGGGAGGGCCGGCACCGTGCTGTTGCAGGCGGCCGATCAGCGCTTCGAGCAAGGCGGTCTGGGTGTCGTCGGAAATCTCCACCTCGACCTCGTGGAATCGCATGGCGATCTTGCGTCCGTCGAGGACGGCGACCTCATCGTCGACCACCTCCGCGACCGACTCTCCAGCCCCGTTGCGCAGCGATGTCTGTCGTCGGATCGTCCTGAGCCTGACCTGCGGCTGGAGGGCGGCTGTCCGGACGAACGCGCGCACGAGATCGACCGCCTCGTTGGGCGGCCGGCGCGGATCCCCGTCGAACACGAGCTCCTCCCGGACGAGCAACTGCCCGTCGCTCGCGTGCGGCAGCTTTACGGTCCAGCCGTCGCTCGATCGATACCGCAGGCTGACGCCCCAGCCGGTCAGGCGAAGGTCGTCGGTGTCGAAATAGGTCGCCGAGACCCGCTGAGCAGCTCGCGGCTCGATGTCAACTCCTTCCGCAATTCCGTCGAGGGCCGGGAGTCGAAACGACAACGCGGCTTCGAGCTTGACCTCGCGCTCGGTCACGAGTAAGCCCGGGAATCAGGCCTCGCCACGGGCGCGCGACTGGGCGAGCTCTTGCAGACGTTCATGCGCATTGACGCCGACCTTCGTCCTCACCTTCCGCCATCCGTCGGATCGAAGTTCCCAGGCAAGCACGTCGTCGGCCAGGTTGACCGCCAGAATCTCGGCCAGCCGGGCAGTCAGGCCCGGTTCGACGACCGGGGCGACGCACTCGACGCGACGGTCGAGGTTCCGCGGCATCAGGTCGGCCGAGCCGATGAAGTACCGGGCCCGCTCATCGCTGCCGAAGCGGAAGATGCGCGAGTGCTCGAGGAACCGGCCCACGATCGAGCGAACGCGGATTCCTTCCGAGAGTCCCTTCACCCCAGGGCGGAGGGAGCACATGTTCCGGACGATGAGATCGATCTCGGCGCCGGCCGCAGACGCCCGGTACAACGCGTCGATCATCTCCGGGTCGACGAGGCTGTTCATCTTCAGGACGATCCGACCGTCGGGTGCATCCGTCTCCTCTCGAATCAGCTCGAGGAGTCGAGCGCGGAGCGTCCCGGGCGCGACGAGGACCCGCCGGAAGCCGTTGCCGTTCGAGTAGCCGGTCAGGCGATTGAAGAGGTCGGCTATGTCGGCGGCCAGTTCCGGCTCGGCTGACAGAAGGCCGACGTCCTCGTACGTCGTCGCCGTCTCGGGGTTGTAGTTGCCCGTGCCGATGTGGCAGTAGCGCCGAATCGTGTCGCCCTCGTTGCGAACGACGAGCACGGTCTTCGCGTGCGTCTTCAATCCGACGACCCCGTAGACGACGTGAACCCCCGCTTTCTCGAGCGTCCGGGCCCAGGCGATGTTCGCCTCCTCGTCCCCGCGGGCGGTGAGCTCGACGAGAGCGACGACCTCCTTGCCGGTTTCCGCAGCACGAACGAGCGACCGAACGACGGGCGCCTCCCCTTCGGCCGAGGTGCGGTAGATCGTCTGCTTGATCGCGAGCACGTGGGGATCGTCGGCGGCCTGGTCGACGAACGCTTCCACCGAGGTTGCGAACCTGTCGTAAGGGTGATGGACGAGGACGTCTCGCTCTCGAAGCGTCGCGAGGATGTCGGGCGGCTCCGCAAGTGGTGCGCCCAGTTCGGGCGGTGTCAGGCCGACGTCGCGGGCTTTCACGACAGCCGGTCGCGACTCCGTCAGAGACCAGAGATCGCCCAGATCGAGTAGCCCGTCGATCACGTAGAGGTCCGACTTGGTGAGTCCGAGCTCCCGCAACAGGATCGAGCGAAGCCGCTGAGGCATCGATTTCGTGACTTCGAGTCGAACCGCCTCGGGTGTCCGCTGCCGTCCACGGAGCAGAGACTCAAGCGTCACCAGGAGGTCGTCGGCCTCATCGACCTCGACCTCGACATCCGCGTCGCGCGTCACTCGGAATGGGTGGCGGTCGACGATCTTCATCCCGGGGAACAGCCGTCCGAGGTGGGCTGCGATCACCTGCTCGAGGGGGACGCAACGAGGGTCGCCGGAGAGCTTCAGGAAACGCGGCAGCCGCGGCGGAACCTTGACGCGCGCGAACCGCCGTAGGCCGCTCTCGGGGTCGCGCACGACCACAGCGAGGTTGAGCGAGAGATCCGAGATGTACGGAAACGGATGCGCGGGATCGACCGAGAGCGGGGTCAGCACCGGGAAGACCCGCTTGTCGAAGACCTCTCGCAGCTCCTCGCGCTGTGCCTTCTTCAGGTCCGACCAGTCCGTGATCCGAACGCCGTCCGCGTGAAGTCCCGGCCGGACGCGCTGCTCGAAGACGGCGGTCTGGCGCGCGACGAGCTCCTGCGTGCGCATGCGGATTGCGTCGAGCTGTTCTCGCGGGCTCATTCCGTCGGGCGAGGTGCCGGGAACGCCAGCGCTGAGCTGCTCCCGGAGGCCGGACACGCGAATCTGGAAGAACTCGTCCACGTTGCGTCCGACGATCGCCAGGAACCGAGCTCGGTCGAGTGCCGGCCGCGCCTCGTCCTCGGCGCAGGCCAGGATACGGGCGAAGTAGTCGAGCGATGACAGTTCGCGGTTGAGAAACCGCGACCGGGCTTCGACGTTGGGTTCCGAGATATGAGCGGGGACTTGTTCAGCCAGTCTCACGACGGCTTCTGCCATTGCCCGCCTCCTCGAGGTGCCCGGAGAAGAACTCGAGCGCCGTTCGGGTCTTCGTCTGCTGCTCCCCCGCGAGGTTGACTCCCCGCTCCGTCAGGAACGCGCGCGACTCCGCCGCAACCTGGAACGCCTCTGTCGGTGCGCACTTCGTGGACAGCTCGAGGATCCGCGAGTCATCCGGGTAGAGCCAGAGCTCGGCGACCAGCTTGCGCGCAAAGCCCTCGGGCGAGTACTTGAGCTTGAGGACGAAGATCGGCCCGAGGATCGACAGGTCGTCGAGCTCGACGCCTGAAGGAGCGTGTGCGGCGAGGAAGGCGCGCTGCCCCTTCGAGAAGAGTTTGCGCATCGGGCGGCCCCCTCGCACGACGTCCTTCACCGAAGCCTTGTCCAGCGTCTGCTTCAACGATCCTGAACAGACGAATCCTCCCGGCATCGCGTCGACCTCGACGCCGAAGCCTGGGGAGCGACGCACCTTGGCTGGAAGCTCCGATGGAACGACGGGCCTGAGCTTCACGACGGAGTCGTCGCCCTTCTTCTGGATGCGACGCGCGCGGACGACGACGCCATGCTTGTCGAGCGCCAGGTCGGGCGTGTCGAAGAAGTACACCTGCCGGATCTGGGCGTCCAGTGGGTCCATCCCGAGCCGGGCTATCGTCGATCGCTGATCGTGCTCCGGAACCGTCAGTTTGAGCTCGACGCTGTCGGCATCCTTCATCAGTGCGGCGAGTTGCTTGAAGTCCTCATCAGAAAGGACGGGTCGTGCAGGAGTGGCTGAGGCCATCTTCCCTCCTTCGTTTCCGCGACCCGCGTACCTTGTGCGATCAGGAAGGCTCGCGCGACGCCCGGGGAACTCCGCTAAACCGTACTCCCTTCGCCGAGTGCGGGCGAGATCATCGCTTCGCTCCAACGAAAGAGACGGCACCCGTCTACTGTCTCCGCATGCGCGGCGGCGTCGATCTGGGCGGGACGAAGATCGAAGCTGTCGTCGTCGACGAGGACGACCACGTGATCGCGCAGGCGCGCCGGGCCACTCCCAGCGAGGGCGGCCCTCAGGCCGTGGTCGAGGAAATCGTTCGCACGCTACGAGAGGCCGCGGATGCCGCCGCACTCGAGCCGGCCGATCTCGTGGGGGTTGGGGTCGGGACGCCCGGAAGCGTCGATCCGGAAGCGGGGACCGTCGCATCGGCAGGCAATCTGCCGGGCTGGCGAGAGCCGTTCCCGCTGGCCGACGCGCTCGCTGACCGGCTCGGCTTGCCTGTAGTGCTCGGCAACGACGTCGGAGTTGCCGTCGAGGCCGAGGCGGCGCTTGGAGCCGGCAAGGAGTACGCCGCCTTCCTAGGCGTGTGGTGGGGCACCGGGGTCGGGGGTGCGATCATCGTGAACGGAAGGCGCTGGCGCGGCCGGGGTAGCGCGGGCGAGATCGGCCACATGGTGGTCAAGCTCGGCGGGGCACTCTGCGCGTGTGGGCGACGCGGCTGTGTCGAGGCGTACGCCGGGCGGGGCGCGATGGAGCAACGGGCCCGGCGTGCACACGCCAAGGGCATGAAGACGAAGCTGTTCAAGATCATGGAGCAGAAGGGCCATCCGCGACTGACGAGCGGTGTCTGGCAGGAGGCGCTCGCCCAGAACGACCAACTCGCGGAACGCCTGATTGCTCGCGCCCTCCGTGCGCTGGCTGCGGGGACCGCCTCGGCTGTGAACCTGATCGACGTCGAGGCAGTCGTCCTCGGGGGTGGGCTCGGGACCCGACTCGGCGAGCGGCTCATCGATCGCCTCCAAGCCGGCATGCTGCCCCACCTCTTCAGGGACGACCGGCCGCCGAAGGTCGTCCCGGCAGCTCTGGGCGATCTCGGCGGCGCCATCGGAGCCTCGCGCCTCGTGAATGAGGCCGTCAAGGCTAGGTGAGTCCATGGTCGGCGCTCACCGGCCGGGCGACGATCTCTCCCTGGTCGGTTTGCACACCCTAGGCTGAGCCCAGCCGCGCGATGCGAACGCTCTGTCTGCTCCGACACGCAAAGTCCAGCTGGGCTGACCCAACGCTCGCGGATAGTGAGCGGCCGCTGGCGCCACGGGGTCGGCGGGCCGCGAAGCGGATCGCCAAGCATCTTCGCCGGCTCGGATGCGAGCCGGAGCTCGTCCTCTGCTCCACGGCCGTGCGAGCGCGCGAGACGCTCGAGCTGGTACGGCCCGCGCTCAGCCGGTCGACGGTGATGCTCGAGGAGGAGCTGTACGCGGCTTCTTGCGACGAGCTGCTCGCCCGCACGCGCCTCGTGCCCGGCACGGTCCCGTCGGTGATGCTGATCGGACACAACCCGGGCCTGCAGCAGCTCGCCCTCCTCCTAGCCTCGGGCGGCGACGAGCTCGGGCGTCTCGAGGCGAAATTTCCGACAGGGGCGCTGGCAACGCTCGCTCTCGCGACGACCTGGAGTCGACTGGCCCCGGCCGACGCGATCCTCGCGGCATACGTGGTTCCCAAGCAGCTTCGCTGAGCCGCGGGACACGCGACGTTCCTACCGAGGCAAGCTCGAGCGGCCCTCGGAGTGAATCGGGAGCGATTGACGAAAGCGAAAGAAGTTGCCGGGGTCGTATCGAGTCTTGACCCGTAGCAGACGTTCGTGGTTCTTCCCGTAGTAGGCCTCGGCCCACCCGTCGAGATCGGGGTCTGGGAAGTTGGGGTACACGCCACCCGATCCCCACGGGTGGACCAGCGCCCACGAGTGGGCCAACCAGTCGCTTGCGGCCCTGCTTTCACTCGCGGGCGCCTCGGGGTCTATGAGAAGCAGGTGCTGGATCACGAAGAGCTCCTCGCGGTGGACGAAGGCGGTGGCGTCGGCGCGCACGCCGTTGTAGGCGCCGCCCCACGGCATGAACGTCACCTCGCGTGACTGGCTCGGAGCGAGCCCTCGCACAAGGTTCTCCACCAGGCTTCGAACCGCGTCGTCCGGCAGCGGTTGCCGAAAGAACTCCGACTTCGTGAAGAGGTGGCCCTCCGGCGGCGGCTGCTCCGGAGAGGCCTGCTCGCGCCGGTCCTCGACGGAGCCGAGCTCCGCAAGGTGACTCTTCGCCTCTCGGAAGGTCAGATGTCGCTGCGAAGCCGACGTCGGCTCTGCGCCGGCGCGGGCGATCAGCTCGTCGAGAAGCTCCACGGCGTCGCGTTCGCCGTCTTGCAGGGCCCCTACGAGCTCGACGAGGGGCGGCCTCGATCCGTCGCCGTCGGCGGTCAGCCGCAGCGTGGCGTCGAGCTCGTCCGCGGCGGTGGGCGCCCACGCTTGCCAGGCTTGGGCTACAGCCGCGGCGTGGTGCGCCGGCCAAGCAAGCTGGAAGACGGTCACCTGCGGGGCCGGAACCGTGCGAAAGACGAACGACGTGACGACGCCGAAGTTCCCGCCACCGGCGCCTCGTAGCGCCCAGAACAACGCGTCGTCGTGCTGCTCGTCGCATTCGACGACGCGACCGTCCGCCAAAACGATCTCTGCCTGGATCAGGTGATCGCAGGTGAGGCCGTAGCGCCGGCCGAGAATCCCGATTCCACCGCCGAGTGTGAGCCCGGCGATCCCGACCAACGGACCGCAGCCCGCGGGGATCGTGAGCCCATGCGGCTGCAGCGCGTCGTAGAGAGCTCCAAGCCGCGCCCCCGCGCCGACTGTGGCCACGCCGTCGGCCACCGACACGGAGCGCATCGGAGTGACGTCGATGACGATCCCCTCGGTGCACGAGCTCCCGGCGACGGAGTGCCCGCCGCTTCGGATCGCCGTCGGCAAGCCGGCGCGCCTTGCGAAGCCGATCGTCTCGGACGCGTCCTCAGGTGTGCTGCACAGCACGATCGCCGCCGGCCTTACACCCTCGAAGCGGGCCATCGCCGGCTTGCGCACATACTCGTAATCGGTTGCGCCCGGGAGGATCAGACTCCCGCCGATCGCGCTCTCCAACCTGCTCCAGTCAGGGTGGGCCACTGCCATACGCTACGTCTCCCCGGCTGCACCGCGGCCGGCGCGGAGGCCTAGGAGACGCGGACCGCGATGCCCGGGTAGTCGAGGACGAGCCCGTACTCGTCGTAGACGAGCAGGCATTCGAAGTCGAACTGCGGCGCGCGGTACTCGTAGCGGGAACCCCCGCCGTCGTCCGGCAGACGGGCGTACTCCTGCTCCAGCCGCTCGACACGGAAGTCGAGCGCGCGCACGTACGCGGCGGGGGCGTCGGCTCGCTGACCGAGCTCGAGGCGGAGTCGGTTGACGGGTAACGCGTTTGTGAAAGCGGACGCTTCGAGATCGGCGTCGAGGCACCCATCGAGCAGCGGAGCGGGCTGCCCGTCGACTCGCCATCGCCCCGTCCCGTCTGCCTCGAGCCGAACTTCGTTCGCGCCCCGCGCTGAGCGGCCGGCGACGTCGGCAGAACGGGTCGTCCAGTCGGCGTCGAGTGTGAGCGCGTAACGGATACCCCATGCCTCACCGCCTTCGACCGCCGTCGAGTAGCCGTGGAGCCGGTACCCGTTCGGGCCTTCGCCTAGAAAGAGAGCCTCGAAACCCTCACGAACGTCCAGGTGCCGCCAGGTGGCGGTGCTGGGAAGCTTGCTCATCGTGCGCCGGTTCGCCAAGAGGCGCGGATCTCAAGCTCGTCTCACGCCGGCGTTGCAGCACGGGCGCGCAGCGACTCGAGCGAGGCCCGGATCTCTCGCGTCAGGATCGTGTACATCGTCGGCTCGATGATCTCGAGCGCCGCGACGAACGCAGCCTCGGCTTCATCCGTGCGACCTTGCGCGGCCCGGACCAAGCCGCGCGCGTGCAGCATCGATGCGCGCGTCCAGACGTCGTCCCGGCCGACACGGCGCTGTGCCTCGGCGACGAGGCGATCCGCTTCGTCGAGTTTGCCCTGCTCGACCAGCGCCTCGGCCAGCCCTCGCTCGGCCTCGACGAGGAATCCCTGCTCGTGTGTCCTTCGGAGCCGGCGGACGGCCTCCCGGAAGGTCTTCTCTGCCACTGCGAGGTCGCCGCGCTGCCGGTAAACCGCAGCGAGGTTGGACAGTGTCCAGCCGTAGCGCCCAGCGGCCCCGATCTCGTCGAACGTCTCGAGCGCGTCGCGCAGGTATCGCTCCGCCTCGTCGGACTCGCTCTCGCCGAAGCGGCGTCCGTGAACCGCGAGCGCGAAGGCCATCGCCTCGCGGCTGCCGCTCGTCTCGGCGAGCGCTTCCGCCTGCTCGAGCAAGGCGAGCGAGCCGGCAGCGTCTCCCCGCACACCTGCCACGCCGGCGAGTTGTGTGAGCGCGAGACTCTCGAGCTCCGGCCGTCCGGCCCGGTTTGCGAGGTCAAGCATCGCCTCGCCGTGCTTCGTGGCCCCGTCCGCATCGCCGAGCCACCAGAAGATCGTCGTGATCAGCGAGTGAGCGTCGTAGAGGCCGGCCAGCTCGTCCTCCGGCAGGATCGCAAGCGCCTCGTCGGCGAGATCGTGCGCCTGCGCGACGTTGCTCTCCGCGTGGAGGGCGAGATCGGCGAGGAGGACCAGCGCGCGGCCTTCGACATCGGGCAGGCCTGCTGCACGCGCTTCTGCGAGCGCTTCCTCGGCCTCGTCCCGGACCGTTGGAACATCCGCGAGCCGCCATGCCGCGTGCGCAGCGAGGTAGCGTCGACCCGGGCTCGGCTCGAGCTCGGCCGCGCGCAGCAGCGTCCGGCGGGCGACGACCAACGCGCCGCGGCTCAGCGCGCGTCGCCCGGCTTCCTCCAAAGCCTCGGCCGCCGCTTGCTCCAGCTCGTGCGGGACCACGCCGTCGAGCTCCGCGCACAGCTTGGCCGCTTGGTCGAGGTGGTACGCGCGGATCTCCGCGAGCTCGTCGCGGGCGCGCTCCCCGACCCACGCGGCGAAGGCCTGGTGCAGCTCTGCGCGCCGCGCCTTACTCATCCCACCGTACGCGACGTCGCGAATGAGCACGTGCTTGAAACGGAGGGCGAGCTCGCTCGAGATGCTCGAGCGCTCTTCTGGAACGACGAACTCGCGCTCGAGGAGCGTGTCCAGAACGACGGCGACGTCGACGTCCGGCGCCAGCCGGTCGAGTGCGCCCCGCCAGAAGACGCGGCCGATGAGCGCGGCGCTCTGGAGGACTCGCTTCTCGTCGGCTGCAAGACGGTCGATCCGCGCTGCGATCAGCGCCTGCACGGTGTCCGGGATCCGATCGAGCGCTCTGTCGTCGCCGATGGCACGGGCGATCTCCTCGAGGAAGAGAGGGTTACCCTCGGCTCGCTCGAGCACGAGCGCCCGCTGCGCCGGGGGCACGTCGTCGCGACTTAGCAGCGCGTCCGCGAGCTCCTCGCTCTCGCTCGCAGCGAGTGGCGCAAGATCAACCGCACTCGCGCTGCGGATGCCGCCGCCCCAGGAGGGGCGCGTGTCGAGCAGCTCCGGCCGCGCGACCGCGACGATCAACACGGGGACGTTGCGGAGCGAACGCGCGAGATACTCGATGAGGTCGAGCAGTGGTTCCTCCGCCCAATGGACGTCCTCGAAGACGAGGACGAGCGGCTGCAAGTCGGCGAGCTGTTCGGTCCAACGTTGCGCGGCCCAGGTCAGCTGATCCGGCGTGCGCTCACCTTCTGTCGCGCCGAGGACACCCAGCGCGACCGCGAGCAGATCGGCGACGGCCTCGCTCTCGCAGCAGAGGCGCAGCTTCTCGAACGCCTTGTTCGCGGGATCGTCGTCGGCGATTCCGGCGCTCGCCTTGATCATCGATGCGATCGGCCAGTAGGTCACGCCCTCGCCGTAGGGGAGCGTTCGCCCCGACAGAGTCGTCGCCCGCTCGAGGCTCTCGACGAACTGGGTGACGAGTCGCGTCTTACCCACGCCGGCCTCGCCGAAGACGGTCACGAGCTGGGCACGGCGATCGCGTGCGGCGCGCGAGAGCGAATTTTCGAGCAGCTCCAGCTCTGGCTCGCGGCCGACGAAGGGGGCGGCAGCGACTCGCCGAGCGTCGTGGACGCGGATTGCGCGCCATGTCCAGAGGGAGTCCGCGCGTCCCTCGATCTCGAGTGGTCCCGCGTCCTCGACCTCGACCGTGCCGGCCGCGAGCCGGCGGGCCGCCGGCCCGATCAGAATCTGGCCCGGCTCCGCGGCCTGCTGCAGACGGGCCGCGAGGTTCACCGCGTCGCCCGTCGCGAACGTCGACTCGCGGTCCTCGACGACCACCTCGCCGGACTCGACGCCGATCCGTATCGAGAGCTCCAGCTCTCGGACCCTGGAAACGATCTCGAGCGCCGCCCGGAGGGCGCGTTCCGCGTCGTCCTCGTGTGAAAGCGGCACCCCGAAGGCGGCGATCACCGCGTCGCCCGCGAACTTCTCCACCGTGCCCCCGTGCGCCTCGATGCTGCGCGAGACCAGCTCGAAATAGCGACTCAGACGCTGACGGACGACCTCCGGATCGGCGCCTGCGACCAGCCCGGTCGAGTCGACGACGTCGGCGAAGACGATGGTCGCGACTTTGCGCTCCATACCCGAAATGGTACGGGCCGGGCTCTAGCCTGGGCCGGGCCGCGGCTGAGCGGAAGCGGCGGCCTTCGCGACTGTCTGCGGGTGTTGGGCCCCGGCGAACCGCGGCAAGAGCACCCTGTTTCGCATACTTGGGGAGTCGAACGGAAGCTGGCAACGGTTGTCTTCGTCGACCTCGTCGGCTCGACTGCGCTCGTCGCAGCGTCGGACCCCGAGGTCGTGCGCCGGCGTGTCGCGCAGTTCTTCGAGCTCGTCTCGCGCAGCATCGAAGCGCACGGCGGCACCGTCGAGTCGTTTGCGGGCGACGCCGTCATGTCCGCCTTCGGCGTTCCGATCGCACACGAGGACGACGCCGAGCGAGCCCTCCGCGCGGCGCTCGAGATCCGCACCGCAGTCGGCGAGCTCGGCGTCGAGTGCCGCATCGGCGTCGAGGCCGGCGAGGTCCTCTCCGAGCACGCCGACTTGACGCTGGCGACCGGGCGCGCGGTCAACCTCGCTGCGCGCCTCCAGCAAAGTGCAAAGCCAAACGAGATTCTCGTCGGAGCCGGGGTTCATCGGCTCGCGGCGCACGCTGTCGAGCTCGAGGCGGCGGGCACGCGAAGCCTGCGCGGCTTTTCGGAGCCCATGCCGGTCTGGCGCGCGGTGTGCGCGTCTGAACGAAGCGGCCGCCCGATCGGTGCGTTGTCCGCGCCGCTGGTCGGGCGCGACGTCGAGCTCGCGCTGCTTCGGAACACCTTCGAGCGGACCGTGCGGGACCGCCGGGCGCACCTGGTCACGATCTACGGCGAGCCTGGTGTAGGGAAGAGCCGCCTCGCACGAGACTTCGTCGCCGGGCTCGAGGGTGCCACGGTGCTCGTCGGCCGCTGCCTTCCGTACGGCGAGGGGATCACCTATTGGCCGGTGGCCGAGATGGTGAAGGCGTCGGCCGGAATCGCCGACAACGATCCGCCTGACGACGCGCACGCGAAGCTGCGGGCCCTCTGCGGGGACGAGGCAGTCGCCGATCTTCTGGCGCTCGCGTCCGGAGTCGTCGAAGGGGTCGAGACCGACCGCAGCCGTGAGGAGATCGCCTGGGCCGTACGAGAGTGGGTTCAGTGCGTCGCCGCCCAGCCCCTTGTGCTCGGCTTCGAGGACGTCCAGTGGTCCGAGGAGCCGCTTCTCCGCCTGATCGAGCACCTTGCGCATTGGGTCCGCGACGTTCCGCTCCTCATCCTGTGTCTCGCCCGGCCCGAGCTGCTCGAGGTCGACGCTCAGTGGGGTGGCGGTCAGGTGCGGGGGGCGGCGATCGAGCTCGGCGCCCTCACCCACGAGGACGCCGGGGAGCTCGTCGATTCACTGCTCGTCGAAGTCGGGCTGTCGCCGGAGGTCCGCGGCGACGTGCTCGCGAAGGCCGAGGGAAACCCGCTCTTCGTCGAGGAAACAATTCGCATTCTCGCGGACGGAGCCGAGGGACGGGTTCCTATTCCCGACACCGTGCAGGCGCTGATCGCGGCGCGCATCGACGGCCTTCCGCGCGACGCGAAAACCGTGCTGCGGCGCGCTGCCGTGATCGGCCGCGTCTTCTGGTGGGGGGCCGTCGACCAGGTCTCGAGCGACATCGACGACGTGGACGACGTGCTCGAGACGTTGTTGCTGCGCGACTTCCTCTTGCGCGAGACGCGTTCCTCGATCAGCGGCGAGCAGGCATTCCGGTTCAAACACATACTCATCCGCGAGATCGCGTATTCGGGTCTCACGAAGCTCGCACGGGCCGAGCTCCACGAAGCGTTCGCAGTCTGGCTCCACGGCCGGGGGGTGGAGGAGCTCGTGGAGATCCGCGCATATCACCTCGACCGGGCAACGGTCCTGCGGATTGAGCTCGATGGCGCGGCGCCGCCGGACCTCGTCCGCGAGACCGCGGCCGCGCTCGAAGCAGCGGGCACACGGGCGCTCGCCCGAGAGGCGAACCGTTCCGGGCGCCATCTGCTGCAGCGAGCCGTCGAGCTCGAGCCGACGCTGGAGCGTCGGTACCAAGCGGCGCGGGCGGCCTGGCGCCTGGACGACATCCCCGCGGTCGCGGTCGAGATGGAGCGTGTCCGCACCGACGCCTCGCAGTTGGGCAATCGGCGTCTCGAGGGCCGCGCGCTGATCGCTCTCGGCGAGGTCACGGCCTTTCGCGACTCGGACTCGCCACGGTCGCGAAAGCTCACAGAAGAAGGGCTCGCCCTCCTGGAGCCGGACGACTCCATCGGGCGCTTCGACGCTCTCAGGCAGCTGTCGACGCTCGCCAGGTGGGAAGGCGACCAGTTGAGCTCTCGCCGGTTCGCGGAGGAGGCGCTCGAAGCGTCGCGCGCTACGGGTCGAAAGGATTTGATCAGCTGGGCGGCGAACGGGCTGGCGAGCTCCCACCTGTGGGCGTTCGAGTTCGATCCCGCGGAGGAACTCGCTACCGAGGCGCACCGGCTGGCCGAGGAGAGCGGCGGAATCGTGCCGCGCGGCCAGGCTTTGCACATCCTCGCGAACGTCGCAGAGATGCGCGCCGACCCCGACCGAGCGGTCGAGCTTTACGAGCGGGCGATTGCGTTGTTCGCCGAGGCCGGAGCAGTTCTCGACCATGCGCGCACCCTCAACCACTTGGCAGAGCTCCTTATGCATGAGGGCGACGACGAGAGAGGAGAGCAGCTCGCTCGCGAGGCCATCCGGATGCTGAAGCCACTGGGCGACCGTGGCTATCTCTGCGAAAGCCAGCGCATCCTCGCTGAGATCCTCGTCCATCAGGACAAGATCGAGGAGGCTGAGCGCTACGCGACGGAGGCGATCCAGACCGTCGGCCGGCACGACGCCAGCTCGATCCCGACGACACGGACGACGCTCGGTCTGGTTCGGGCGACGCAGGGGAGGGATGAAGAAGCGGAGACGCTGCTCCGTGAGGCCGTGGACAGGGCCTCGGACGTCGCTCCCGGGTGGGTCTATGCCACGAGCGTGAAGCGCCTGTCGGAATTTCTGAGGACTCGCGGCCGAACCGGGGAAGCCGAAGCCGCAGAGCTCGAAGCTCGAATCGAGGTGCCTACCCGCGTAGGTTGATCAGGCACGGACAGCCTGTGCCAGCGCGGCCGGCAGCTGAGAACGAGCGCTGATCCCGAGCTTGCGGTGGACGCTCCGGGCTCATCGTCGCGTGGGGAGATTTCGCGACGCTGTCGATCGCAGGCGCCGTCGGTGGTGCGCTCATGCTCGTCATCCTGCGTCGCGGCGAGCCGGCGCGACCGGAAGCTGCACTCGGCCTCTGAGCGGCCGCGATCTCAGCGTAGGAGCCTGATCCCGACGTTTGGACGAACGGGGTCTTAGCGGTTGGCGTGCTTGCGTCTCAGGACCGCGGGTGCATTGGGGTTGCGTGCTTTAAATAGTTGCGTGCTTTAAATAGGTGGGCCGCGCGCGCGCGAATAGCAACCGCTTCTCTGGCAAGGACCGAGAGACAATCGTGAGAGTCGACGCGGAGGTCGAGCTTCCGCCCGCCGCCGCAAATCGTGCCAGCGATCGCTCGCAGGCTCGTCAAGAGCGGCGTCGATGACAACCTCGCGACCTTGAAACAGATCCACGAAAGCGGCGCGTAGCTGATCGCCCGGTCACGCCGACCGATCCTCGCGTGACGGCGGCGCCAGCCGCGGTCGCGGGTGGCAGCAAGGGAATTGGCTGGCCGTCGTGCGCGCTCTCGCGGCCGAGGGCGCGCGGGTCTCGAACGCCGCCCACCGATCAGGCGGCTAGGGCTGTCGCAGCGCGTGAAGCGACGACTCGGCGTAGCCACGGCGACGGGCTCGGCGCGGACTACTGGTCGATGGCATCGCGAGCCTTCAACGCCTCCAGTCGGCGCATGCGCTCTTCCTGGTAGGCGATGCTGTTGCGGAGGAATCCGATCAGAAACTCGAGTTGCTCGTCGGAGTAGCCGGCTAGAGCTTGTGCGCCCTCCTCGAGCGTCCCGTAGACCTTCTCGGCGCCCTGGCGTAGCTCGGGTGTCACCTCGGCGAGGACGCGGCGCCGGTCTTTCGTGTCTCGCATCCGGCGTGCGAGGCCTTTGTTCTCCAGCCGGTCGAGCAGGGCGGTTATTGCGCCGGGGCTGAGGCGAGCCCGCTCCGCCAGTCGCCCGGCGGTCATCGGGCCCTCCTGGTCGAGGATGTCGAGGCAGCGGTACGCGGAGTTGTCGATGCCGAGGTATTCGGCCACCGAGTGGTCGAGCGTTTGGGTCGCGGTTTGCGAGGCCCGGACCGCCGCGATGAACGCCCGGGTCAGTTCGTCTCTCGAAAATTTTGACAAGAGAATAATCTCTGTGCTAGAACGTTTCCACCATCAAATCATAGCTCAGTACGTGGAGAAAGGAGAACCGCCGTGACCATCGCAGCCCTCACCTGGCCTCAGGCCTCCGTCTACGTCGCACTCATCGCCGCCGTGGGGCTCATCGTCGCCGTGCTCATCTGGTCGGTCTTCCGCACCGGACAGACGGCGATCCGAAACGAGAGCCAACGCCAAGAGCCTGTCGACAAGCTCCGCAAAGACGTGGAGGAACTTCGAGCGCGACTCGAACGCATCGATCCTTCAACCAGCATCGGACGAGCGACCTGAGATCGAGCTAGCGCTCGAGAAGCGTCACAGCGGCCTCTATCGGCAGCGTTGAAGATCGCGCAGTTCGATCAGCCGTCGCCGCCGAGCTTGGCCGCCCGGGCCTCGAGGTAACGCTTTCGGGCAGGCTCGTAGTGCGCCGTGCCGCGATCCGGTAGCTCGACCGCGCAGCTGCGAGGTCACCGGCCATCTCCAGAAGATGTGCGCGCACTGCCTCGAGGCGGTGATGCGAAGCTATGCGGTGGTCGTCGTCGAGCCTCGTCAACAGGTCGAGTCCCGCCTGCGGGCCTGGCACCATCGTGACCGCGACGGCGTGGTTGAGCGTGACCATCGGATTGGGCGGGATGCGCTCGAACGACGTTGAGCCGAACAAGGCCGGTCTAGCCTCGGGGGTGGTGAACACGTCGTTCATGATGGGCGGCGCGCTCGGGCTTGGGGTCCTCGCCAGCCTCGCCGCATCACGAAGCAACACCCTCCTGGCGTCCGGAGCAGGTCGGCTCGAGGCCCTCACCAGTGGCTACCACGTCGCGTTCCTCGTCGGTGCCGTCTTCGCAGCTGGAGCGGCCCTCCTCGCGCCGCGCTCCTACGTCGCGATCCAGCGCCTGCCGCGGCGATCCACTCTGCGACTGAGGACGAGCCGGGGCTCGCCGACATGGCCTAGCGAATCAGTGGCGCGCACGGAGCCTCGCTACCTTCGGCAGCGAGGCCGCCGGCGCCCGTTTTCACATCATGCACTTCTGCCACGCAGACGACATCTGGAGGGACTACCCCGAGCTCGTCGCCGGCGTCGTCGTCGTCGACGGCATCACGGCCGACGCTCGAGTCGGCGCGGCGATCGCCGAGTTCAGCGCGGTCGGGCAGTCGCGGCTCGCAACCGGCCCCGAGAGCGAGTTGCCCGCGATCCAGGCTTGGCGGCGGGCCTTCGCGAAGATGGGCTTGAAACCGACGCAGTACCGCTGCGCCGCTGAAGCGCTGCTGCGTCGCTACCGCAAGGAGACGTCGCTTCCGCAGATCCATCCGCTGATCGACCTCTGCAACGCCATCTCGCTCGCCTTCGCCATCCCCGTGGCGGTACTCGACCGCGCCAAGATCGCCGGCTACGTCGAGGTCCGCTACGCGACAGGCTCGGAGAGCTACCTGCCGTTCTCCGGCGAGCCGGAACACCCTGAACCCCACGAGGTGATCTACGCAGACGACGAGGGTCGTGCGCACGCCCGCCGATGGACGAACCGTCAGAGCGGCTACTCGGCAGTTCGCGAGGAGACGACCGATGCCCTGATCGTCGCCGAGGCGATGCACGCCGCCGCCCCGGCTGACATCTCGAGACTCGTAGACGCCGTCGCAGACAGCGTCACGGCCGCCTGGTCTGCGAGCGTCAAGACGGCCATGCCGACCAGCGCGGCTCCTTATGTCGAGTTCGACGGCTAAAGAGGCGATTAGGCGCAGCGCATCACCTCGTGGGCTGGCGGAGGGTCTCGTCTTGAGACGGTTGAAATCGAGGAACAGGAACCCCTGCTGGGCGGCAGGATCGGTGGACTACGTTGACCCTGCCGCTCCCCGCGCGCACACTCTTCCGCATGGCAGGTCTGGAGGCGATCGGCGGCGATGTGGAGGGCGCCCTCGAGCGCGTCCGTGTTCCCGCCTACATGATCGATCGCTATGGGATCATCCGCTGGATAAATCCGGCAGCGGAGCGGATTGTGGGCGACGTGCGGGGGCGCCAGATGACCTCGGTCCTTGCCCCTGAGGACAGACGCCGCGGGCGCGAAATCTTCACCCGCAACCTCATGGGGCCCCCGGAGGGCTCTGACAATCGAGGCGTCTTCCTGGATGCCGCCGGAGAGCGCATCACGATGGAGGTGAGCGGTGTGCCGCTCAAACGCGGCGACCACGTGATCGGCATCTTCGGTCAGGTCAAAGAGGTGGACCAGGATCAACCTCCGCCGGCGCCGCATCCGCACCTGACGCCGCGCCAGACCGAGGTCTTGCGCCTGCTCGAACATGGCCGCTCGACCGAGCAGATTGCGGATGAGTTGCACCTCAGTGTGGAGACGGTCCGGAACCACATTCGCGGCATCCTTCGCGCCCTTGGCGTCCACTCGCGCTTGGAGGCCGTCGCGCTCGCGCACCACGGCCGTCACATCGCAAGCTTGGCGTGAGGCCGATCCGACGACCGGTGGGAGACGAGCTGTCCTTTCGCCGTCGTGCCATTCGTCTCAGGGGGGCGACCATCCCCCGCGGGACAAAGGTGCGCCCGATCGTCAGGTACTCGGCTAAAGCCGCTTGAACTCCCACAAAGAGAGGTCTGCGCTTAGGTGCCCTCGTATTCGTCGTGGCGGCGCCACCACTCGTACGGCTTCGTCTGCGGGTACCCGGCGGGTGATTCCTCCCACTCCTCCTGGCGCCCGAGCGGTGTCAGGTCGAGGAAGGTCCAGACGCTGCCGAGGGCTTCCATGCCGCGGGCCGTGGTGAAGTACGTGCGAAAGACGCTGTCGCCGTCGCGCAGGAAAGCGCTGAGGCCGAACGTCTCGCCGTCCTGGTAGACGTCCGGCTGCGGCGTTTCCGGCCCGACACCGAAGTCGACGTTGAAGTCGCTGTCGAACGACGAGTACCACGGGATCGTCCAGCCCATCCGCTTGCGGTACGCCTCGATCTTCGTAATCGGCGCGCGGGACACGAGCGCAAAGGACGTGTCCCGGGCCTGGAGGTGGGCGAGGTGGCCGATCTGGTCGACGAACATCGAGCAACCGTCGCAGCCCGCGTCCCGGTTGGGCCCGAACATGAAGTGGTAGAGGAGCAGCTGCGTCCGCCCCTCGAAGAGATCGGGCAGGCTCGCCTTGGCGTCCGGCCCGTCGAACGTGTAGTCCTTCTCGATGAGGACCCTCGGCAGTCTGCGGCGCTCGGCCGCGAGCGCGTCCCGTGCCCGCGTGGCCTCCTTCTCCTTGGCAAGGAGCCCCTCTCGCGCTGCGTGCCATTCCGTCTCGGAGACGACTGGGGGAAGGTTCATTGCACTCCTCTCGATCATTCGTATTCGTCGTGTCGGCGCGGCCAACCCTCGGGGTCGCCGCCGCGCCCGTGGGGCGTGCGGTCGAGCAGCTGCCAGGTCGCGTTCAGGACATCGGTGCCGCGGTCGTAGCACGAGTAGGTGTGGTAGACGACCCCGTTCTCGAGCGCGAGGGCGCTCAGGCCGTGGAGCTCGTCGCGCCTGAGGTCGATCTCCGCGGCGTGCTTCGGCGTCCCGAAGTTGAAGCCGGTGCCGGTCCGTCGCCCCTCGTCGGTGAAGACGGCGAAGTCGAGGTTGAAGTCGCTTTCGGCGGCCGAGACCCACGGAAAGCTCCAGCCCATCCGGCGCTTGTAGGCCTGCAGGTTCTCGAGCGGCGCTCGGGAGACGGCGACGAACGTCACGCCGCGTGGCGGGAGATGGACGACAGCGCCGTCGAGGCTGTCGGCGGTGTACGAGCAGCCCACGCAGCCGGCGTCTGGCCAGCCGTCGACCGTCGGGCCGAACATGAAGTGGTAGACGAGCAGCTGCGAGCGCTGGTCGAAGAGCTCGGCCAACGTCTTCGTCCCCTCCTCGGTCTCGAAGCGGTAGTCCTTCTCGACCTCGACCCACGGCAGCTCCTGCCGCTTCCGGGCGAGCTCGTCGCTGCGGCGGGTGAGCTCCTTCTCCTGTGCCAACAGCGCGTTGCGGGCGGCCAGCCACTCCGCGCGCGTCCCGACGACCTTGCTCACGATCCCATCTCCATCGAGGGCGACCGTGCCGGCTCGGTCAGCCCGGGAACGCTCGCCGGGGACATGGCGACCCAGACTCCGAGGACGACCAGGGCAAGGGCGAAGGCGGGCGCGAGCCGCGGACCGCGCGGCAGGACCTTCTCCGCGAAGATGGCGACGGCGACGACCGCCATCCAGAAGAGGCTCATCGCACCCAGGACGAGCAGGACCGCCATCAGCGCTGCGGAACAGCCGACGCAGTCGAGGCCGTGCGCGAGACCGCTCTGGAATGCGTTCCCGCCGTGCGGAGCGCTGCGACAGCGGCGAAGGCTCAGCCGCTTCAACGGCGTCAGCTCGTAGAGCCCTGCGGCGACGATCACGCCGCCCACGGCGTATGGGCCGGCCCGGTTCCACGCGAGCCAGCCGGTGTCGAACGAGGTCACGAGCCGGAAGACGCCGTAGGCGAGGAGGCCGTAGCCCGTCCAGACCGCCAGGTACCCGGCCGTGAAGAGCAGCGTCGGCACGCGGCGGGCGAGTCGCGCGACGTGTCGTGCAGCCGGCACCGCCGAGGGCAGCATCATCGCGGCGGTCATCGTGACCCAGATTCCGAGGTACCACCCGAGCCCGCCGAGGTCGGTGCCGGGGCCCGGGTCCATCCCGCGCATCCGATCGACCGTGACCGCCCACGCGGCGACCGCGCCGGCGACCAGCACGATCGTGGTTCGGCTGCGAGCCATGAGGTGCTCGGTCATCCTGGCCTCCTTCCCTCGCTCATTACTTACCTCTAGACGTGCCGGAGGGCGAAGACTCATCGCCCGAGAACGCGCGTGGTGACCCTCCCCGCCTTCCGGCAGTTCGGTGTCCAGGACGAAGCGCCGGCGTCCCCAGACGAACGGGAGAGCCCTCGCCCAGCAGGACCCGAACGGTCGCGAGTCCGGATGTTCACGCCTTGCCCGCCCACTGCTCCGGGTTTGGGCGACTGCGCAGCGGGCAGAGAAGCTATGTCGTCCGGATCAGGTAGCGGCCAGCCAAGAACTGCTGCGTCCTGGCCGGGAAAACACTTCGCCGAGAGCGTAGGAGGGAGGAAGGCGGTTCGTACCGGAGCCCGACTCCCTCTAGCTGTCGATGTCGTTGGCGTGACGGTCGGCCGCGCCTCATGCTTCCCACATGGTCGATGACGACGCGCCTGGTCGCTAACGTTCTGCCCGCGGCACGCAGGTGGCGACCGCCCCGGTTCGTGACGGGGGGAGCCTTCGCCTTGCTCACGGTCGCTGCCTCGGTTCTGCTGGCGCGGCGGTTGACACACGCGAGCTGGCCGCTGGACGGGGTCGAGCCGTTCCTGGCGGCCGCGGCGGCATCCGCCTACCTCGTGAGCTTCGTGTTCCGCGCGCGAGCGTGGCGCAGGCTGTTTCCGCCCGACGAGTGCCCCGACCACGCGGGCTGTCTGGCCTCCGTCGGCGCAGCTGCGGCCACTGGCGCCGTCCTCCCGTTCCGTCTCGACTACCTGATCAAGGTCGGCGTCTTGCGCAAGCTCGGCGGCGTCCGCGTCGGACTGGAGGCAATCGTGCTCTCGATCGTTTCGCTCGGGATGATCGACGCGATTGCGATGCTGCCGCTCTCTATTTCTGCGACGGCGACCAGCGGCTCGCTGCTGCGCGGGCCGCTCTTTATCGTGGTCGCGTTCGGCGTCGGCTGCTGCAGCCTCCTCGTTGTCGGGATGCGCCTCTCCCGGCTGCCGCTGCTACGCCGCAGTCGTCGTCTCCGCGCGGTCGCGGACCACGTCGCCCGGCACAGAACCCCCGCCGGCCGACGCAGCGCTGCCGTGGCCTGGTGCTACCTCTTCGCCTGCTGGGCGACGCGCGCCTTCGGCAGCGCCGCGTTGCTCGCGGCCCTCGGCCTCTCCTTTTCGCCGACAACCGCGTTGACCGTGATCTGTCTCGGCGCCGCCGCCGGTGTCCTACCGATCACCTCGGGCGGCGCGATCGTCAACGCGGGGGCCTCCGCGGGCATCCTGCTCGCGCTCGGAGCCAGCAAGGACATCGCGATCAACTTCTCGCTCGCCTCCGCGCTCCTGCTTGTGAGCACTGCGCTAGTCGTGGCCGTCCTGGGCACCGCAGCATCACTGACGATGAGTGTCCTCGCCCGGCGGCGAGGTCAAGCTGTACGCCTCATCCCGGCATCACCGGCGTGATGACGCCCGACGAAGCCAGGAAGCGACTGCGCCTGAGGCTCCATCGCTGACGGTTACGCCATCCCGTTTCTGGGCGCGGTGAGCGCTCTTTGTTGCGGGAAGGGCTGGTTTAGCGCGACGTCAGCAGCTCGTGCCAACGTTCGGCGATGGCGGTCGCGCCGGCGAGGTTCGGCTCGATCACCTGAACGAACCAGGGCTCCTCCGAGGCGACCCCGTGCCCGCGGAAAAGCTCCTCGAGATCGGCGAGGAGGAAGCCGTGCGCGTGGGCCAGCTGCGCGATGCCGCGGTTGACAGCGTTCAGGCGCCGGCGCAGCTCGATCGCCGCCAGCCGCGACAGTCCCAGCTCGCGG
>JBKOYZ010000174.1:0-6063 GCA_046725655.1 Actinomycetota bacterium
ACGAGGAGCGCGAGCGAGCCGAGGGGCGACGCCAGAACCAGTGCGAGCAGTCCCACAGCGAGTAGTGCGAGCCCGATTGCCTGGCTCAGCCGCAGCCCGAGCTTGTATCGCTGCGAGACGATCTGCGTCAGGAAGGACGCGGGCACGAGCACAACGGCGTAGGTGGCGAAGATCAGCGTCAGGACGAGCGTCGAGAAGCCGAACTTCGTCGCGTAGACCGCGTAGAGCGGCGTCGCGAGATTGGCACCTGCCATCAAGACGAGCCACCCCGACCAGACCACGAGGGCCGGCACGAACATCCGGGTTGAAGGAGTGGCTCGAGTGCCTCGAGCGTGCGCCTGGGCGCGAACGGCCATCTGTTGTCGCTACCGCGGCATCCCTAAAGGCAAACGACGTCGGAAGGCAAACGACGTCGGGTCGAGCGCGAGTCCCGACATAGCGCCGACTGACTACGTCCAGTCGCGGTAAGCGTCCGCGGTCTAGTGTCTCGACCGAGCGCGTCGGGCCCGCGGAGCAAGGAAGGACCGCTCCGGTCGGCCTGCGTTCGCCTGCCGCGCGCTATCCCACGTGGCGGAGGCGTACTCGCCGAACACCGTTGGTTCCGAGCGTCGGGTCTATTAGCTGCAGCCGGTATTAGTCCCGCAATCGCGGCACGTGTAGCAAGACCCGGTCCGCACCATGCGGCCGCCGCACTTGGCGCACTCGACGGCGTCTTCCCAGTTGTTGAACAGGGCCGTCTGGCCTGGCGGAGAGGCCTCGGCGGGGGCCGCCGGCGAACCTGACTCACCGTTCTCCAGGAGCGCGTACGACTGGGCCAGCCGCGCTCGCACCTCCGGCGACAACACGCCGATCTCCTCCTGCTGGTCGGGCGAGAGGAATTTCTTGCCCATCCAGCGGAAGACGTAGTCGACGATCGACTTCGCGATCCGGATGTCGGGGTCGTTCGTCATGCCGCTCGGCTCGAAGCGCATGTGGGCGAACTTCGAGACGTAGACCTCCAGCGGGACGCCGTACTGGAGCCCTAGCGAGACCGAGATCATGAACGAGTTCATCAGGCCGGCGAGGGTCGTGCCCTCCTTGGCAATGTCGACGAAGATGTCGCCGGGCGTGCCGTCCTCGTAGAGGCCGACGTGGATGTAGCCCTCGTAGTCGCCGACGCGGAACTTGCGGCCGACCTCGGTGCGGTCCTCCGGCAGCCGGCGGCGCTGCGTCAGCGGGACGGGCGGCGCGGCGACAGCCGTGTCCGCAACCGGCAGAACCTGCGCGGCCCCGCCCTTGCCCGACAGCGGCTGCGCAACCTTGCAGTTGTCGCGGTAGATCGCGATCGCCTTGACGCCGAGCTTCCAGCTCTCGACGTACAGCTGCGCCACCTCGTCCACGGTCGCCGTCTCCGGCAGGTTGACTGTCTTCGAGATCGCGCCGGAGATGAACGGCTGGACGGCGCCCATCATCTTCACGTGGCCGGTGTAGTGGATCGCGCGGTCGCCGATCGCACAGTCGAAGACCGGGTAGTGCTCCGCCTTCACGTACGGCGCGCCGACGACCGTGTTGCGCTCGTCGATGTAGGCCTCGACCTCCTTGACTTCGTCCGGCGCGTAGCCGAGCTTCTCGAGCGCCATCGGCACGGTCTTGTTCACGATCGTGATCTCGCCGCCGCCGACGAGCTTCTTCGACTTGACGAGCGAGAAGTCAGGCTCGACGCCGGTCGTGTCGCAATCCATCATGAAGCTGATCGTCCCGGTCGGAGCGAGGACGGTCGCCTGGGCGTTCCGGTACCCATGCACCTCGCCGAGGTCGAGAACGTCGTCCCACGCCTTCCGGCACGCCGACAGCAGCTCCGGCGGCACCGAATCCGCGTTCTCGATGTTGCCGACGGCCGCTCGGTGCATCGACATGACGCCGAGCATCGGCGCCGCGTTCGGCTGGTGGCCCGCGAAGGCGCCCATCCGCGCCGCGATCTCGGCCGACTTGCGGTACGCGCGGCCGGTCATCAGCGCCGTGATCGCGGCCGCGTACGCCCGACCCTCGTCCGAGTCGTAGGGCAGTCCGCGCGACATCAGCAGCGCGCCCAGGTTGGCGTAGCCGAGGCCGAGCTGGCGAAAGGCCTTCGCGTTTCGCTCGATCTCGGGCGTCGGGTACGAGGAGTAGCCGACGAGGATCTCCTGCGCGAGGAAGACGGTGTCGACCGCGTGCTCGAAGCCCTCGACGTCGAACTCGCCGTCCTCGCGGCGGAACTTCATCAGGTTCAGCGAGGCCAGGTTGCACGCCGAGTCGTCGATCGACATGTACTCCGAGCACGGGTTGGACGCGTTGATTCGAGACGTGTTCGGCAGCGTGTGCCACTTGTTGATCGTCGTGTCGTACTGGACGCCGGGGTCGGCCGACTGCCAGGCGGCCTCGGCGATCTGACGCATCAGCCCCCGCGCGTCGACCGTCTCGACCACCGTCCCGTCCGTCCGCGCCGTCAGATTCCACTCGCCGCTGCCCTCGACGGCCTCCATGAACGCGTCGGTGACGCGGAC
Organism: Actinomycetota bacterium; assembly: GCA_046725655.1. Taxonomy (GTDB): domain Bacteria; phylum Actinomycetota; class Thermoleophilia; order Gaiellales; family Gaiellaceae; genus 13-2-20CM-68-14. The sequence continues at coordinate 2,523 of JBKOYZ010000174.1, forward strand.
AGAGTTGTTCGCGTTCTGGTACTGGATCGACGCCCAGTCGCCCGAGTCCAGCGACATGTCGTAGCCGGCCTGCTCGAGCACGCGCGCCTTCTGCTCCTCGCGCGCCTTGCACCAGACGAACTCCTCGATGTCGGGATGGTCGACGTCGAGGACGACCATCTTCGCCGCGCGCCGCGTCTTCCCGCCCGACTTGATGGTGCCGGCGGAGGCGTCGGCGCCGCGCATGAAGGAAACCGGGCCGGAGGCGTAGCCGCCCTTGGAGAGCTGCTCCTTCGAGGAGCGGAGCTTGGAGAGGTTGACGCCGGAGCCCGAGCCGCCGCGGAAGATGATCCCCTCGCGGCGGATCCAGTCGAGGATCGACTCCATCGAATCGTCGATCGAGAGGATGAAGCACGCCGAGCACTGCGGCTTCTCCTCGAAACCGACGTTGAACCAGACGGGCGAGTTGAAGGCCGCCAGCTGGTTGACGAGGATGAACTCGAGCTCGGCCTCGAAGGTTTCCGCCTCTTCCTGGGAGGCGAAGTAGCCGCCGTCGCGGCCCCAGCGGCCGATCGTCTCGACGACGCGGCCGATCATTTGCTTCACGCTCGACTCGCGCTCGGGCGAGGTCATGCGGCCGCGGAAGTACTTCTGGGCGACGATGTTCGTCGCCGTCTGCGACCAGAACTTGGGGAACTCGACCCTCTTTTGCTCGAAGGTCGGCTTGTCCTTGCCGGCGATGAAGGCGTCGCGCAGCTCCCACTCGAGCTCCTCGAACGGGTCGCGCCCCGGAATCGTGAAAAACCGCTTGACTGCGGCGTTTTGGCGCTCGTCGGCGACCGTGTTCACGAGCTCCTCGGGTGCGATTTCTGCGGTCTTCGTTGCCTCTGCCGACGCCATGTCTTCCCCTCCTAAGGTTAGTTGCGGTACGCCGGCTGCCGCGGTGGGCGGCGGTCGAGCGGACCGATCAGACTAGGACTGGGGTCGGACGGAATCGGCGGCCGCGCGCGGCCGCGGGAAGCGGCTGCGGAGGCGCCTGTAGATCGGGGGCGATGCCGCCGCGAGCGTGGCCAACAGGAGGACCGAGCCGAGGACGATGAGGGGCAGCGGCACCTCGCGCGAGTGGGAGGGAGCCGAGTCAGCGGTGCCGGCCATCGGGACGACGAGCTTTCCGTTGCCGGTGCTCTTCGAGTTCGGGTTGCCGGTCGGGCCCATGCTGCCGCTGTCGGGGGGACCGGAGCCGGAGCCGCCGCCCGCGCCGGCGCCGCCGCTCGAGCCGCCGTGGTTGCCGGGCCCGTTCGAGCCGCTTCGTCCGCCGGTCGCATCGAACAACGCCGCATTGATGTCGTCCAGGATCGGCGAGTAGTCGCGCAGGTCCTCCGGCGTGTGCTTGATCGCCTGTCGGAGGCAGCGCGGTGAGTAGTGGTTCGTGATCACGCCGTCCTTCGACCAGTCGTCGATGACGCGCTGCCAGCAGGGCGTCGCGTGAGCGACGGACGGAACCGCCGCGGCGCCCGCGAGCGCAGCGAGGAAGGTGGCGCCGAGGACGCGCACGACCGGCATCGGCGAAGTCTTGCGGACACGGGTTAGCCCTTTGTAAGGAGTGCCAAACGCGCCGCCGGTGGTAGCCTCCGCCCGCAATGCGCGCCGCCGTCGAGCGCCCGGCGAAGACGCTAGGCGTCTCGGTCGATTCGCGTCAGGCGCTTGCGCCGGCGCCCCTCGTCGGCAGCGCGCTCGCGCTGCTCGTCGGCGCGGCGATCTACTTCGGCGACGGGTCGGGCAACTCGCCGCTCGTCTGGATCGGCGGCGCCGCGATCCTTGTCGCCACGGCTACGGCGGTTGCCGCGAGCATGGGCGTTATGCGGCTCCCGGCGCCGACGCGGCTCGGGCTCGCCGCGATCGGGTTCCTGACGGCGTTCGTGCTCTGGCAGGGGCTGTCCGTCTTCTGGTCGATCGAGGCCGACCGCTCCTGGAGCTACTTCAACCGCGGGTTCGTCTATGTCGCCTTCCTCGCCCTCGGGCTCGTCGCCGGGACGATCCGAGGGGCACCGCGGTACGCGGCGGGGTGTCTCGCCGTCCTCTGTGCGGGCGCGATCGGTTGGGCGCTGACGACGAAGATCTTCCCCGGCCTCTCGATTCAGGCGGAGCGCGTCGCGCGGCTGAGCCAGCCGATCGGCTACTGGAATGCGCTTGCGCTGCTCATCGACCTGGCGCTGCCGCTCACGCTCTGGATCGCCGCGCCGCGGACACGGCCGCACTGGCTGCGGGCGCTCGGAGTTCTGTACCTCTACGGCGCCGGGCTCGCGCTGTTGCTGACGCTCTCGCGCGGCGGGCTCGCCGTCGGGATCGCGGCGGTCGCGCTCTGGCTGTGGATCGGGCGGCCGCGGCTGGAGAGCGCGGCCGCGCTCGCCATCGCGCTGACGCCGATGCTCGCCGTCGGCGGCTGGGCGTTCACCCGCGACGGGTTGACCAAGGACGGAGCGCCGCACTCGCAGCAGGTGCACGACGGCCGCTGGTTCGCGCTCGCGCTGGTGCTCGGCGCGATCGCGGCATTCGCGATCGCCTATGGGGCCTCGGTGCTGGAGGGCCGGCGACCCGTTTCGGAGGCATGGAGGTCCCGCGTCGGGCGGGTCGGGGCAATCGCGGCCGGCGTCGCGGCCGTCGTGGTGATCGGGGTGGCGCTCGCCGCCGGAGTGACACCGTCTCGCGTCTTCCACAAGTTCAGCGAGCCGGCCGCGTCGACGTCCGCGGGGGCGGAGCGGCTCTCCGCCGTCTCTTCGAGCAGCCGCTGGAACTGGTGGAAGGAGTCGTGGACGGCGTGGAAGGAGCGGCCCGCGCTCGGCTCCGGAGCGGGGTCGTTCGACCTCCTACACCGCCGCTTGCGCGTCGACAGGACCGTCGCCACCGAGCCCCACAACCTGCCGCTGCAGTTTCTCGCGGAGACCGGAATCATCGGCTTCCTCCTCTTCCTCGGGATCGCGGGCACCGGAGCCCCCGCCGTGGTAGAGACGCTGCGGCGGCTCGAGGGCGAGGACCGGCTCGCCGCCGCGGCGCTTGCGGTGGGGCTCGTCGCGTACGTGGTGCACGGCGTCGTCGACTTCGACTGGGACTTTGTCTCGGTGACCGCGCCGGCATTTGCCGTGTTCGGGGTCCTGCTCGCCGCAGGTCGGCCGGCGCTCGCGCGCGTGCCCGTTCGCCGGCTCGTCCTCTCGGCGGCGGCCGGTGCGGTCGCGGCGGCGGCCCTGTACTCGCTCGTCTCGCCGTGGCTCGCCTCGCACAAGATCGACGACGCCTACGGCGCGATCGAGCGTGGCAACGCGGCCGCCGCCGCCGCCGACGCCAGCAGCGCTCACGACCTGAATCCGGCGGCGGTCGACCCGCTGCTCGTCTGGGCGGCGGCCGAGCACGCGCGCGGCGACGACGCCGAGGCGGGACGGCTTTACACCAAGGCGATCTCGATCCAGCCGGACAACTGGCGGCCCTGGTACTACCGGGCCCGCTTCCTGCACGAGGTCGACGGACCGAGGGCGGCACTCTACGACGCGGACCAGGCGGCGAAGCG
>JBKOYZ010000012.1:0-11485 GCA_046725655.1 Actinomycetota bacterium
GAATCCTGCGTGTATGGCACTTCGGCTTCAAGTCAACGGCGGCGGTAGGATCGGCCCATGGCCGTCCAAGTGGGTCTCGACGCGCAGCGGATCCAGGAGCTCGACAAGCAGTACGTCCTCCACTCCTGGTCGGTTCAGAACCAGCTCGCCTCGCTCCCGGTCGCGGGCGCCGAGGGCCGCTACTTCTGGGACTACGACGGCAAGCGATACCTCGACTTCGCCTCGCAGCTCGTCAACGTCTCCATCGGCCACCAGCACCCGAAGGTCGTCGCGGCGATCAAGGAGCAGGCCGACAAGCTGACCACGATCGGGCCGCCGATGGCGCACGAGGCTCGGTCGGAGCTCGCGCGACTCCTCGCCGAGGTGACGCCGGGCGATCTGACGATGTCCTTCTTCACGAACGGCGGGGCCGAGGCGAACGAGAACGCGATCAAACTGGCGCGCTGGTACACCGGCCGGCACAAGATCGTCGCCCGCTACCGCTCGTACCACGGCGCGACGGCCGGCTCGATCACGCTCACCGGCGATCCGCGCCGCTGGCCCGCCGAGCCGGGGATCCCCGGCGTCGTGCGGATGCTCGACCCCTACACGTACCGCTGCCCGGCCGGTCATCCCGACCCGTGTCCGGTCTGCTCGGGCGGGCCGCACCTGGAGGAGATCCTCCAGTACGAAGGGCCGCAGAACGTCGCCGCGGTGATCCTCGAGACGATCGTCGGGACGAACGGGATCATCGTGCCACCGGACGGCTACCTGCAGTCGATCCGCGAAGTCTGCGACAGGCACGGCATCCTGCTCATCTGCGACGAGGTGATGGCCGGCTTCGGCCGCTCGGGCAAGTGGTTCGCGTGCGAGCACTGGGACGTCGTTCCCGACATCCTCACCCTTGCGAAGGGGATCAACTCGGGCTACGTGCCGCTCGGCGCCATGGTGATCTCCGAACCGATCGCGGACTGGGCCAAGGACAAGTACTTCGCCGGCGGGCTCACCTACTCAGGCCACATCCTCGCCTGCGCCTCCGCGATCGCCTCGATCGAGGCCTTTCAGGAGGAGGGCATCGTCGAGAACTCCGCCGCGATGGGCGATGTGCTCGCGGCGGAGCTGCCTGGGCTGCTGGAACGCCATCCGTCGGTCGGCGAGGTGCGCGGCAAGGGCCTCTTCTGGGGCGTCGAGCTCGTCCGCAACCGCGAGACGCGCGAGCCGCTCGTGCCGTTCAACGCCGCGGGGGAGGCGATGGCGCCGGTGACGGCACTGGCCAAGGCGGCGATGGAGCGCGGTCTCTACCTGATGACCCACTGGAACGTGATCATGGTCTGCCCGCCGCTGACCATCGCCCGCGAGGAGCTGCACGATGGCCTCGGCATCCTCGACGAGGCCCTGGCCGTCGCCGACGAGCACGCAGCCTGACCGCCGGTCAGGAAGCCGACTGCGGCTTGGGTCAAATCAGGCGGCGTCGCTTGCGATGCCGCATAAGAGGCCGCGCGATTCACTCGCGCGGCCGCTCAACCCGGTCGGTGGTGCTGCTCCGTCTGCAAAACGCCGACAGCAGCCTAGGTCCGGGCGTCGCTTGCGACGCCGCATAAGAGGCCGCGCGATTCACTCGCGCGGCCGCTAAACCCGGTCGGTGGTGGCTGCTCGGTCTGCTAAACGCCGACAGCAGCCTAGGTCCGGGCGTCGCTTGCGATGCCGCATAAGAGGCCGCGCGATTCACTCGCGCGGCCGCTAAACCCGGTCGGTGTTGGCTGTTCCGTCTGCAAAACGCCGACAGCCGCCTCGCGGTTGAGGCGGCCGTCGGGTCGGGGTTGGCTGAGGGGAGGAGTTACGAGGGGCGGTTGCCCAAGGTGACCTGGGTGGTCTTCGTGCTGCCGCTGCGGACGTAGGTGACCGTCACCTTGTCTCCCGGCTTCTTCGCCGAGACTGCGCCGGTCAGGTCGTCTGCGCTCGTGATCGTCTGCCCGTCGAAGCGGGTGATCACGTCGCCGGCCTTAAGCCCAGCGTCGTCAGCAGGCGCACCGCTGCGGACGCGGTCGAGGCGGGCTCCCGTGCCGTTCGTCGGAGTCTGGACGAAGACACCGAGGTAGGCGTGCTGGACGGTCTTCCCGCCGACGATCTGCGAGACCACCGAGCGGACGGTATTCGACGGGACGGCGAAGCCGATGCCGTCGTTGCCACCTGACTCGCTCTCGATCTGCGTGGTGATGCCGACCACCTGACCGTCCATGTTCAGGAGCGGCCCGCCGGAGTTGCCGTGGTTGATCGCGGCGTCGGTCTGGATCGCGCCGCTGATCGTGAACTGGCTCGCGGAGCTGATGCTCCGGTTGAGCGCGCTGACGATGCCGCTCGTGACCGTCTCTTCGAGGCCGAAGGGGCTACCGATCGCGACGACGCCGTCACCGACGCTGAGCGCGCCGGAGTCGCCGAGTGAGAGCGGGTGGAGCTTGCTCGACGGCGCATCGACCTTCAGCACGGCGATGTCGGTCGACGGGTCACTGCCGACGACCTTGGCGCTGTACCTGGAGCCATCCCAGAACGTGACGCTGATCGAGCTCGCGCCGTCGACGACGTGGTAATTCGTGATGACGTGGCCGTCGGAGTCGTAGACGAAGCCCGAGCCCTGTGCCTGGGACTGCTGCGAGCCGCCGCCGCGGCCGAAGGGGAACGGACTGTTGTTCGACGTCGTCGTCGACTTCGTGGTGATCTCGACCACGCCGTCACGGGCGCTCTTGTAGACGCCGCCGACGCTTTGGCTCTTCGTAGCCGCGGCGGGTGTGCCCACCACCGGCGTCCGCTGGACGACTGTCGTGGTCTTGCCGCCGCCGACAGCCGCGTAGCCGCCGACGCCGGCGCCGACTCCCGCGACGAGCGCAACGGCTGCAACGAAAATGAGAATGCGGTTTCGGAGCATCTGGATTCCTTTCGAGTGGTAAGCGGCGTCGAATCTCACCAGGTCAGGGTTAGAACGGGCTGAGAGGCGTCTAAGAAGCGGCTAAGAATCCCGCTGACGCCTTCAGAGACTCCTTACGCGGGTCTCAGGCGTTTCTTAGGCGCCGTTGCGAAGTTTCGGGTGGCCACCTCCCCCGTGGCCCTGGTCGGATGCGACCGGCGGCCGCTCGCCAGCGCGGTCGCCGGTCGCTTCGAAGGCAGGCCCTCTTAGCGTTCTTTCACCTTTCGTCGCCACAATTGTCTGCATGGTGAGCGGCGCACAGATTCTCGTCGTCGACGACGAAGCCGCCGTGCGCGAGTCTCTGCGCCGCGCGCTCGCGCTCGAGGGCTACGAGGTCGAGCTCGCCGCCGACGGCGCCGAGGCGCTGTACCGGCTGGACACCGGCGACGTGAAGCCGGACGCGATCATCCTCGACGTGCTGATGCCGAACGTCGACGGGCTCGAGACCGCACGCCGGCTTCGCAGCGCCGGAAACAGAACGCCGATCCTGATGCTGACGGCGAGGGACGAGGTCGAGTCGCGCGTCGCCGGCCTCGACGCCGGAGCCGACGACTACGTGGTCAAGCCGTTCGCGCTCGCGGAGCTGCTCGCACGGCTGCGTGCCCTCCTCCGCCGGACGACCAACGGCTCCGGTGAGCTGCTTCGGTTCGCCGACCTCGAGCTCGACCCGGCAACACGCGAGGTGAGGCGAGACGGAGACTCGATCGAGCTCACGCGCACCGAGTTCTCGCTGCTCGAGCTGTTCATGCTCAACCCCCGGCAGGTGCTGACGCGGTCGCTGATCTTCGAGCGGGTATGGGGCTACGACTTCGGCCTCACCTCCAACTCGCTCGACGTCTACATCGGCTACCTGCGACGCAAGACGGAAGCCGGCGACAAACCGCGCCTGATCCAGACGGTGCGCGGCGTCGGGTACGCGCTGCGAGAACCGTGAACTTCCGGAACCTGAGCTTCCGCGCGCGGCTGACGCTGGTCGCAGCGGCGGCAGTCGCGCTCGCGGTCGTCGCGGCTTCGTTCGTGACTTTGATCGTCGTTCGCAACCAGCTCCGCGCACAGGTCGACGACGCGCTCCAGAGCCGAGCGGAGGAGATCGCGCAGCATGGGGACCTCCATCTCGAGGGCCGCTTTCTCCAGGGCGTCCCGCCGACCCCGCTCGGCAGCGGCGATTACGTCCAGCTCGTGGACGCGAACGGCAGGACATCTCAACCACCCTTCGAGCAGGGATCGCTCCCGCCGGGCGACGAGGGCGTCACCGTCGCACAGGGTGAGGGCGGCCAGCGCTTCTCCGATGCCAAGCTCGCGGGCGTCGACTACCGGGTCTTCACCATCCCTGTCCGAAGCATCACCGGTCAGACGTACGCGCTCCAAGTCGCGCGCTCCCTGAGTGAGGTAAACCACACCTTGCGGCGGATCACGATCTTGCTCGTCCTCGTCGCGCTCGGCGGCACGGCGGTCGCCGTCGGCCTCGGGCTGGCCGTGTCGCGCGCAGCCCTCGCGCCTGTGCGTCGGCTGATGACCGCGACGGAGAAGGTTCGAGAGACCGGCGACCTCTCGGAGCGCATCGACACCCGCGGCGAGGACGAGCTCAGCCGGCTGGCCGACAGCTTCAACACCATGCTCGCGGCGCTCGAAGAGTCCGCTCGCGCCCAGCGCCAGCTCGTGTCCGACGCCTCGCACGAGCTTCGTACGCCGCTGACGAGCCTGCGCACGAACATCGAGGTCCTCGCGCGCGACCGGAAGATGCCGGCGGAGGAGCGCGAGAAGCTCCTCAACGACGTCGTGAGTCAGCTCTCGGAGATGACGGCGCTGGTCAACGAGCTCGTCGAGCTGGCGCGGGGCGAGACGCATCCGCTCGAGGCCGAGGACGTCCGGCTCGACCTGCTCGTCGGTGACGTCGTCGAGAGGGCGCGCCGCGACTACCCGGACGTCGAGTTCGTGACCAACCTGCAGCCGTCCGAGCTCCACGGCGTCCCGACCACGATCGCCCGGGCGGTGTCCAACCTGCTCGACAACGCGGCCAAGTGGAGCCCCGCGGGCGCCACGGTCGAGGTGGCGGTCAACGACGGCGAGGTGATCATCCGGGACCACGGCCCTGGGATCGACGATGACGATCTGCCGTACGTCTTCGACCGCTTCTACCGGGCGCCGGCCGCCCGCAAGCTGCCGGGCTCGGGGCTCGGCCTCGCAATCGTGAAGCAGGTCGCGGAGGCGCACGGCGGCCTCGTCAAGGCCGAGCGGGCCGAGGACGGTGGGACACGGATGACGATGGTCGTGGGCGCGAACGGACGGGCAGACACCGCTACACAAGCCGGCGCTCGAGATACGCCGCCAGCCGAGTGAGCGGGAACGAGACCAGGAAGAACGCGACCATCACCCCCGCGTAGATCGCGAATCCGTGCTGCTCGAGCTCGCCGGCGGGCGGCGGCGCGGCGAGGCGCTCGACCTGCTGCTTCGCCGCAAAGAGGACCTCGGTGACGCCGACGAGAGCGGCGAGCGTCGTGTTCTGGATCACGTTCACGAGCAGGCTGACGAGCGGCGGCAGCAACCGGCGGATCGCCTGCGGCAGGACGACGAAGGCGTGCCGGCCGATCCAGCCGAAGCCGAGCGCCGAGGCCGCCTCGTGCTGCTCGCGCGGGATCGACACGATCGCTCCGCGGGTCGCCTCCGCCACCTGTGCGCTCCCCCAAAGGATCAGCCCGATCGCAGCGCCGACCCAGGGTTGGAAGGTGATGTGGAACGTCGCCTGCGGCAGCGCGAAGACGATCAAGAACAGCGTCACGATCAGCGGCAGGCCGCGCCAAACCTCGATATAGAGGCGGATCAGGGTACGTAGCGGCGCGAACCGGATCGTGAGTAGCGTCCCGAGAACGATGCCGACCACGGCGCTCCCGACGACCGCCGTGCCCGCGATCTTGAGCGTGTACGGCAGGCCGACGTCGATGATGTACCTGACGACCGGCTCGACCCAGTCCGGGAGGTGCAACTAGACCGCCTCCCGCAGGCGCCACTGCCGGCGCCTTCGCACCCGCTGGGCCTCCGGCAGGGCGAGCCGCCTCTCGAGGCCGCGAATCAGACCCGACAGCGCCCAGACGATCGCGAGGTAGATCAGCGCGAGCGTGAAGTAGATCTCCGTGGCCTTGAAGCTGACGCTCTCGAGGCTGTACGCCTGGTAGGTGAGCTCGGGCAGGCTGATCGCCGGCCCGATCAGGGCACTGTTCTTGAGCACCGAGACGCAGGTGTTGATCGAGGACGGGAGGGCGATCCGCCCGCCGATCGGGAGCGTCACGTTCAGAAACGTCGCGAGACGGCCGAACCCGAGCGCGAGCGCCGCCTCGCGGTAGCGGTAGGCCACCGCTTCGAAGCCGGCGCGGAAGTTCTCGGTGTTGAACGCCCCGCCCCAGGCGATCAGCGTCACACACGCGGCCGTGAACGCAGTCAGCCTGATCTCGAACGGCGGCTGGCTCAGCCCGAAGTAGACGAAGAAGACCTGCACGAGAAGCGGCGTGTTGCGGATCACCTCGACGTAGACCGCGGCGAGCTGGCTGACGACCGGAATCCGGTACGCGCGCGCGGCGCCGAGGACGACTCCGACGGCGACCGAGCCCGCGATCGCAATCAGCGAGACCTTCAGCGTCATCCAGAGGCCGTCCAGGAAGACGCTGCGGTTCTCCCAGATGAACGACCAGTCGAAGCTCGCGAGGAGGGCCATACGCAGAAGCGAGCGGCTGCTCTAAGGGCAGCCGCTCGCTCGGTTCGTGCTTACGGGCAGATCGTCTCCGGATCGGCCCCCGTCGGATACTTGAGCGTGTTCTTCGCGCGCGGGACGTTGTCGCTGAACGTCTTGTAGAAGCGGCGCGGAATCGTGTGCCGCATGATCGACCAGAACTGATCGCGCTTCTTCATCAGCTTGATGCGCGAGTTGACCCAGGCCCGCATGTCGGCCTCGCCCTTGCGGATGCCGATGCCCCAGGGGATGTCGAGGAACTTGTTGCCGGTCAGCTTCGAGTCGGGGTCGTTCGCAGCGACGCCGACCAGGAACGCGTCGTCGAACATGAACCCGTCCGCGCGACGGTCCTTCATCGTGAGGAGCGATGCGCTCGTCGTGTCGGTGAGGATCACCTTCGTGTTCTTGAAGCAGTTCTTCAGCCAGCGGTCGTAGATCGAGCCGCGCGTTGTCGCGATCGTCTTCCCCGACAGCTGGGTCAGCTTCGTGATCTTGGAGCTGTTCGGGACGAGCAACCGCCCCGTCGCCCCGTAGTACGGCAGCGAGAAGTCGATCACCTCGGCGCGCGCCTTGGTGTACGTGAGCGTCGAGATGATGATGTCGACCCGCTTCGACTGGAGCGTCGGGATGCGGCTCGGCGTCGTCACGCACGTGAACGTGACGCGGTTGCCCTTGCCGAAGGCGTAGCGAGCGAACTGCCGCGCGACCTCGACGTCGTAGCCGGCGTTCTTGCCGCTCGCGGTGATGTAGCCGAACGGCGGGAAGTCGCACTTGACGCCGATCAGCCACCGTCCTCGCTGCTTGACCGCCGCGGGTAGCGGTGGCAGCTTCGCTTCGGCAACAGCCCGCTGTTTCGCCCCTGTCTTGCCTGCCGGCGCCGCCAGCGTCCACGCGGCGAACGCCGCCGCGATCAAGGCGATCAGCCCGACCGCGGCTATGAGCTTCGTCATTCGGTGCCTCCTTCTTCCTCGGTTATGACCTCGTCAACGGTCAGCTCTTCGAGCGACTCCGCCAGCTGAAGCGTTCGGCGCAGGAAACGGCGCGTCCGCTCTTCCTTCGGCCGCTCGAGGACGTCCTTCGGCTTGCCCTGCTCGACGATCCGGCCCTCGTCGATGAAGATCAAATGGTCGCCCACTTCGCGCGCGAACTGCATCTCGTGCGTGACGACGATCATCGTCATCCCGCTGATCGCCAGGTCGCGCATGACGATGAGGACCTCGCCCACCAGCTCCGGGTCGAGCGCAGACGTGACCTCGTCGAACAACATCACGTGCGGCGCCATCATCAGCGCCCGTGCGATCGCGACACGCTGCTGCTGGCCGCCCGAGAGCTGGTGCGGGTACTGCCGCGCCTTGTCTTCGAGCCCGACGGTCCGGAGCAGCTCGAGCGCCCGCGCCTCCGCCTCCGACCGCGGCAGCTTCCGGATTCGCCGCGCGGCGAGCGTCAGGTTGCTGATCACCTTCAGGTGCGGAAACAGGTTGAACTGCTGAAAGACGATCCCGATCGCCTGCCGGACCTCGCTCGCCTTGACGCCCTTCGCGGTGATCTCGCGCCCTTCGAGGAAGATGCTGCCGCTGTCGATCGGCTCGAGCAGGTTGATGCACCGCAGCAGGGTGCTCTTGCCGCTCCCGCTCGGGCCGATCACGACGAGGACCTCGCCGGTGCCGACGGTCAGGTCGACGCCGTCGAGAACGACGTTGTCGCCGAAGCTCTTGCGGATCCGCTCGGCGCGAACGACGGGCGCGCCCGTCGCGGATTCGGGACCCTCGGCCACGAGGGCCGCGTTCGTTTGCACCGTCTCTCCTGCCAACCCTCTTCCCCCCGTCTACGCAAAGATCAAACGAGACCGCGGCGCGGAAGTCAAGGACGCCCGCCAAGAGCAGAACGAGAGCTAGCCGGGAATCAGCGGCAGCCCGGTGGCGACCACCCGCTGGGAGCCGACGCGGTAGACGACGTCGACGCTGTCGTTCTGTCGATACGTCCCGGCGACGCCGAGGAACAGCGACAGCCAGCGCCAGAAGCCGAGCCGCCCCTCCTTCGCGAGGCGGCGCTCGAAGATGAGCTCGCCGCCCTCGCGCCGAAAGTCACGACCCGGCTGCTGCAGGACGCCGTTCAGATAGACCTGGAACTCCCCCGTCGCGCCCGCCGGGAGCTTGACGCGCGTTAGGTCGGCCACGCTCCTAGAATGCCGTAGCTTGCCGGTGGAACACGTGCGAGATAGCTGGTGCGGAGCCGGCGTTTGACGGCGTTGCGCGCACGTCGGCGAAACCAGACGCGTAGCGTGACGAGGAAGACCTTCGTCCTCGTCTGCGTCGCCCTCCTCGGGCTCGTCCTCGCGCAGGTCGCGCTCGCCGACGACCCGGCGGGCCTGTCGCCGCGCGGGCCGGACTCGCCCCAGGCGGCGAGCATCGAGGACATCTACTGGCTGCTGATCGGGATCACCGGCGCCATCTTCGTGCTCGTCGAGGGCGCTCTCCTCGTCTTCATCTTCCGCTTCCGCGACCGCGGCCGGCCGCGCACCGTCGAGGGCCCGCAGATCCACGGCGCGACGCGGCTCGAGCTGATCTGGACGGCGATCCCAGTCGTGATTCTGGCGGTGATCGCCGCTTTCGTCCTCTACAAGCTGCCCAACGTGAACAGCGCCGACCCGGCGACGGCCGCCGACCGGCAGCTGACGATCCGGGTCGAGGGCCATCAGTTCTACTGGAACTTCATCTACCCGAACGGGGTCATCCAGGTGCAGCGGCTGCGGCTCCCGGTGCAGCGTCCGATCAGGCTCGAGATCCACTCGAGCGACGTCGCCCACAGCTGGTGGATCCCGTCGCTCGGCGGCAAGTTCGACGCCATCCCCGGGAAGACGAACCACATGGAGTTCAACGCGAACCGCTTGGGCACCTATAACGGGCAGTGCGGCGAGTTCTGCGGCTACGAGCACCCGCAGATGATCGCGTCGGCGAAGGTGGTGCCAGCCGCCCAGTTCGCCGCCTGGGTCTCGGCTCAGGCCCGCTCGCAGCGGGCAAACCCGGCGCGGACTCTGGGCAAGCTGACCTTCCAGGGCGTTTGCGCGACCTGCCACGGCCTCCAGGGACAGGGCGGCATCGGCCCCGCGCTGCGGGGCAACCCCGCGCTCGACCAGCCGGCCGCGATCAGAACGCTGCTCCTGAACGGTCGCAACAAGATGCCCGCTGTCGGCCGCGGCTGGAGCACCCGGCAGATGAGCGCGTTGATCGCGTACCTGAAGACCCTGTCCGGAGGAAGCGCGAGTGGCGGTTAGACCCGCGCCGTATCCCGCCGCGACGATCGTCTCGCGCGGCCGCTTCTCGAGCTGGCTCGCGACCGTCGACCACAAGCGGATCGGGATCATGTACATCCTCACGAGCCTCGCGTTCTTCGTCGCGGGCGGGATCATCGCGCTGCTGATGCGCTCGCAGCTCGCGCGGCCGAACGAGCACGTCTTCACGCGGAGCACCTACGACGAGATGTTCACGATGCACGGAACGACCATGATCTTCCTGGTCGTCGTGCCGGTCTTCGCCGGGCTCGGCAACTACCTCGTGCCGTTGATGATCGGCGCGCGTGACATGGCGTTCCCGCGCCTCAATGCGGCCTCGTACTGGTTCTACCTGCTCGGGGGCATCGTCCTCTTCACGAGCTGGTTCGCAAGCCAGGGCGCCGCTCGAGCGGGCTGGTACAGCTACCCGCCGCTGTCGGAGGAGGCGTTCTCACCCGGCCGCGGCCAGGACCTGTGGATCCTCGCGATCCACCTCACGACGATCTCCTCGATCCTGGGCGCGATCAACTTCATCGTGACGATCCACAACATGCGCGCGCCCGGCATGGGCTGGATGCGCATGCCGCTCTTCGTCTGGTCGATCTACGTCTACGCGATCCTGATCCTGATCGCCCTGACCGAGCTCGCCGGCGCGCTGACGCTGCTGCTGCTCGACCGCAACCTCGACACGCACTTCTTCCTGCCGCAAAAAGGCGGCAGCGCGATCCTCTACCAGCACATGTTCTGGTTCTTCGGGCATCCCGAGGTCTACATCATGGTGCTCCCCGCCTTCGGGATCCTCTCCGAGGTGATCCCCGTCTTCTCGCGCAAGCCGATCTTCGGCTACAAGGCGATCGCGTTCTCGACGATCGCGATCGGCTTCTACTCGATGCTCGTGTGGGCGCACCACATGTTCTCGGTGGGGCTGCCGAACGCACTGAACATCTTCTTCATGCTCTCGTCGATGACGATCGCCGTCCCGACGGGGATCAAGATCTTCAACTGGATCGCGACCACCTGGCGCGGGAACGTCATCCTCGACACCGCCATGCTGTTCGCGCTGGGCGCCGTCGGCGTCTTCACCATCGGCGGGCTGTCCGGGATCTTCCTCGCCTCGTTCCCGTTCGACTGGCAGGTGACGGACACGTACTTCGTGGTGGCGCACATGCACTACGTGCTCTTCGGCGGCTCCGCGTTCGCGCTCTTCGCGGGCTTCTACTACTGGTGGCCGAAGATGTTCGGCCGCATCCTGGACGAGCGGCTCGGGAAGCTCAACTTCTGGCTTTACTTCATCGGGGTGAACCTGACGTTCTTCCCGCAGCACTTCCTCGGGCTGCTGGGCATGCCGCGACGGGTGTGGACCTGGAACGGCGACGCCTGGTGGCAGACGTGGAACCTGATGTCGACGATCGGCTCCTTCGTGATGGCTCTCGCCACGCTCGTCTTCCTGATCAACGTCATCAAGACGGCGCGCGTCGGCAGGCGCGCTGGCAACGATCCGTGGCTCGCGGACACGCTCGAATGGTTCACGAGCTCGCCGCCGCCGGCT